>JALOQZ010000069.1 GCA_025459245.1 Pirellula sp. | reverse complement strand
GGGGAGCGTATTGTGAAGGCATGGAAAAGCCGCGCGCCTCGCAAGGTTTGGAACAATCCGATTTTGTGGCGCGAGATGCGAACTTGGGCATACGGTCGCAAGGTCGTGTTTGTGAAGGCGGCTTACCTCCTTTTCGCCATCGTGATCGGCGTAGGATTGTATCGATTGGTGGATACCGGGGCCGCTTTGGCATCGACGAGCTACCAAGAAGAGTTGGTACCAGCTTCGGTCTCGTTGCTCGCCCCGTTCTTTGTCCTCTCGCTCATTCTGGTGAACGCCTTGGCCGTCAACTCGATCACCAACGAACGGGATGGAGGTGCATTGGATTTATTGCTGGTGACGGAGATAACACCGGCGAATTTCTTGTTGGGCAAGATTCTCGGGGTGCTCTACGTGACGCGGGAAATGGTGCTCGCGCCGCTCCTGCTGTGTCTTTTTCTTTGGTCGCAAGGTGGTTTAACGACTGAAAACACTGTGTTTACTGTCATCACTCTGTTGGTGATGAATGTGTTTGTCGCGATGCTCGGGATCCATTGCGGAATGATTTACTCGCAGAGCCGCGTTGCTATCGGAACAAGTTTAGGGACGGTGTTCTTCTTGTTTCTCGGCATCGCCGTTTGCATGTTGATCATGCTCATGTTCCGCGGATCGTTTGGTCGCCAGCTGGCGCCATTCCTGTTCATCATCTTGGGAGGCGGAACGGGGCTCTATTTGGCTCTGGGTTCGCGGAATCCATCGCCCGCCATCACGCTCAGTTCGTTTCTGCTGCCGTTTTTGACCTTTTTCGCCATCACCAGCTTCTTGTTGCGCGACCAAGAGATGACGGTGTTTTTAACCGTCTCTATCTCCTACGCATTTGCAACCGCAGCCATGATGGTACCGGCATTGAGCGAGTTTGATTTCGCCTTAGGGCGAGCAAAGACATTGGATGAGGAGTAGGAGAAGGCTGCTGCCATTCAATACGGCTTGATGGCACACCACAGGTTGACAGCTTACCCATCCCCTCACTCCGCTGGCGGTGCGTTTAGTACAAGCAACAACTCATGCAGCTCCACGTTGCCATCGCGATTGGGATCGACATCGCGTTGGAATGCCGACCAATCGAGCAAGTCATCACGGGGCGCGGAAGTATAGGAAGCGAAAACGAATTGCTGCGTTCCATTCGAAATCTCTTCCACGCTCACCACTCCGTCCCCATTCGCATCGGATTTGGTGAGCAACCGTTCGCCCCACTTCTGCTGGTTTTCGTTGTGAAGGCGAAGGTATTCCGAACTCTCTCGCCCCTTCGCGCGATCACAATACAGGGAGACGATGTTCTCCAAAATGAAGAACGACATCCAGGTTTGGGCGTCGGAGTCGATCCCCCGTATCCGATTCGGGTGTGGCCAACCGGCCTTCGGTAGTGCACGTTTCAGATTTCGTTCGTCTTTCCATTTGTTCACAAACGCCAAGTTATTGACGCCGCAATCGAACTGAAGCGAGACAAGGCCAGGCTGGCACGCATCCGCAACCAAGCCGATCGATGCAAGCGTTTCAGGGGCAAGGTCCTGAGACCAACACTGCAATAATCGGATGGACTCGACGGTCAAGTTCCCTCTGATGGGCTCCCGCTTTTTCCCTTGATGGTCGTCAGTTTCGTATTCATACCGCGATCCTAGCAGTTGATCCGAGAGTCGTCTCGCAAGCGAATCTTCGAGCCCGATCGTCGGGATCGTAAGCCCTCTGTAGTTCGACGCCGATGCGTGGTAATCCTGGAGCTGAACGACTCGAACGTCCAGCATCCGTTTCGGATCCTTTGCCAAGGTCGATAGCGACTTGGAGATCGCCATTTCCAACTCATTTCTTCGGATTGACGAAGCGAATTCGTCTGATTCTTTTCCCTTCGTTATAAGGGCTCTCAACATGGCACAGCACAGAAGCTTGTCCTCGCTGGGCGTCGTCTCCGAAAGCAAACCGTCGGTAGCGAGTTGGGCAACATGTTGGAACCAAATTCGGTTGTCGGCTACTCCTCCTCCGAAGGGTAACTTTTGGTAAGGAACAACCTCGAGGTAGTATCGCAAGTTCAGTGCCGAACAGCGTGCCATCGAATCGATCACTTGCTTCGTCCAATCAGCATCCGAATTTGTCTCGAATATCGACCGACGAAGAAAATTACCGACAAGGGGAGCAAGTCTTGGTCTTCCTTCCTCGGGAAAAACCTTCCTGTTTGCCCAATCAAGGAAAACCTTGCTATCCGAACGTTTGAGATCTGGCGATGAGGGGCGGACACCTTCTGATCCGTAGTTCAAGTGGCTTGGGCGTTCCAATACCTGCATCGTAAAAAGTATTCGCTCTGCAAACGCATCGCTTTTGGAGTTAAGGGCTTCGCATATATACTTGGCCCGTTCGGTGGGGTCGGGGAAGTATTTATGGAGCATCTGGATTAAACGTTTATCCAAGGTGGAAGCACTTAGTTGAGAACCGTCGTGATTATAAATGATGTCATTGCCATTTAGATCTTCCGAAGTAGAAAGGATGCGATCTATGACAGGCCTCGCATTGCTGGGGCTGATAAGCGATTCAATTCCTTGCAGCGCTGAACCGATAGACGCGGGACTTCTGTCTCGCTCAAAGAGTTCCAACCACTCCTCAAGGGTCTTGCCTTGATAGAGAGTTTCGTTTCTGACGTTTAAAGCGTTTGGCACATCCTGCCGTCGGCCCAGTGCCTCCGTTCTTAATTTTCTTCCCCAGCCAAACCGCTTTTGTTCGTAACCGGATACTTGCCCAACTTCTGTCTCACTCATCTTAGTGGAATTGTTGGTCGAGGGAGAATAAACAACGATCTCGTCGTTTACACGAAACAGCAACCGACCATCCGTGAACCAATACAGAGCATAGGAACGTCCAATATCCTCGGTCAGCACCTTGCTAGCTCGGCTTGTTACATCATATAACGCCACGCGATTTTTTGAGTCGAAATAGGCGATGTAGTTGCCGCACGGCGACCACTCGGACCAAGAACCAGCGTCGTCCGACAATCGTTCGAGGCGCTTCGAAGGAAGATCATACGAATAGAGAGACTTCTTTCCATCGCTGCTCGACGCAATGAAGGACATCCGCAGTTTCGACGGATGCCAACTAGCCGAACTTGGGTTCGAAAGTTCCGAAGCAATCCTTGATTCCGCGCGGTTGCCAAGTCGCATCAGCCATAACTCCGTCTCATCGTCCTTAGAAGTGATAACACCATCTTCGTTGGAATCCACTCGACGAAGGAAGGCGACAACGGAGTCATCGAAGGAGACTCTTGGAACCCGCTCCATAACTCGGTTCCAAGTTAGATACTCTTTCGTTCCATCGTCATACTCGATGTAGATGTCTTCCTTAGAAAGATCTGACGTTCGTCCTAGATCTTTATTTAAACTATAATCCACTAGAATGGGTTTTCGGTTCTTCGACGCTTGCGCCGTTTTGCTGCCGTCCGATGGTGTGGATTCCTGCAATTCCGATTCATTCTCGGATGCCTTGATAGTCACCATGCCGTTCTTTCCCACCGATGGGGAGCTTGATTGTGCTGCTTTGGATGGATCCATCCCCTGGGGAGCGTTCTCTTTCCCAGGCAGCACTGCGGATGCAGGTGAGTTTTTTGGTGCGTTAAGCGTCTGACGAAAAATATTTTCTTGCAACAGCCATACGCATGCGATGCCCGGCAACAGCACGCCGGCAAGCAAGATCCATCTTTTGTGTTTGCGAATCGATGAGGAGCTGGATGGATTGAGGGGTGGCACAGGGCTGGGTACGGATGGATTCCGTGGATGAGCAGATGTTTCCATCGGTTGCGATTCGAGTCTTTCGTCGGCTTGTCGAATCAGTTCTTGAAGATTGGAATCGACAGCCCATTCTGCTAGCACCTGTGCGACTTGGGCGGCGCTCGTTGGGCGATTTCCCGGGTCGCGTTGAAGGAGTTGATTGACCAGTTCGATGACTGGTTGTGGCAGATCCGGGCGCAAGAGTCCGAGATTGGGAGGATCGCTCATGGCGAGCAACCGGAGCTTGGCCAACGGCGACATCTGTGGTGTTGTCGCGAGAGGTGGGCACCCAGCCAACAGTCGAAACAGTGTTGCACCTAAGGAGTAAATGTCGACGCGATAATCGACGCGATCAGCTCCTTCTGCCTGCTCAGGCGCCATATAGTCGAGCGTTCCCATCCACTGGCCGATCGTCGTCAGTTCCGTGCTGGCTTCATGCCAGAGTTCCAGTTGAGCTAAGCCAAAATCCAAAATCTTCACATGACCATCCCTACTGATCATTACATTCGATGGCTTGATGTCTCGGTGCACAACACCCGCAGAGTGGGCGTATTCAAGTCCCATTGCCACATTTCGTGCGATTGCACACGCATCTGCGAGTGACAACCGACCCATCGAGCGAACGATGCGACTTAGATCGAGTCCATCGATGTACTCCATAACCAAATAATGGGTGGTATCGCAAACACCTGCATCCGTTGCGTTGACGATTAAGGAATGATTGAGCAATCCAGCTGTTTGGACTTCGCGACGAAAACGAGCTCGATGCTCCTCCTGTGGAAATGCGCGATCGGGCAGTAGTTTGATGGCGACCTGCTTTCGCAATGCTTGGTGTTGTGCCAGATAAACCGTCCCCATTCCACCCTGCCCAATCCGACGGATGATCTCGTAAGGACCGATCACTTTCAGCGTTTCATTGGGCGCGTTTGACAAACCGGCCTGTAAGGAATCGTTCGAATTCGTTGCAATCTGTGCCGCCCTGGAAATCGCATAAGCAATGACAGAATCCCCTTCGGTTACCGGCGAGGGTAACGAATTCGGCGTGTCTGATTGCAGGATTTCAAGAAAACTATCCGGATCACTTTCCAAACGATTTAAAGTAGTCTCGCACTCTGTGCATTCTTTCAGGTGAGATTCGACCTCCAATTGCAGATTTTCGGGGATCCAGCCTTGAATGTACTCCCTCAATCGAGCTTCTGATAAACATGGCGACTGAATTTGCATGGCGTAGTTCCTTGGAGAAAGCGACTGGGCGGCCCGACGAGTAACGATTCGAGGTCACTATTTCCAAGAACGTTTGACGCGTGACACGTCTTTCGCGAAAAACTCCAGCCCGCAAATCAATACAGATCAAAACTTTCGACGAACCATCACAGACCCGTGTTGAATTTCCGATGGTAGCGTCAGATTATGATAGCATCGGAGCCTCGCCGACTTAGAGCCTATCCGAAAACCATTAGCCGCTTTGGCGCTAGCCGCGGTTTCCGACGGTTTTCAGATAGGCTCTTAGGGTGTGACCGATAATGCCCTCGTATTAGATACTTTCGCAAAGATTGCCATGAAAGATTTCCCATCCACTTCGACTCGTCTCAGTTTGCTATCTCGAGCAAGGGGACAAGATCCGGAAGCATGGCAAGAGCTAGTCTCGCTGTATGGCCCGCTCGTCGCTTATTGGTGTCACCGGTGCAAACTGTCTCCCCATGCGACCGCAGATTGCATTCAAGATGTCTTTCTTTCGGTGAGCAAGTCGCTGCACCGATACGATTCTCGTCGAGAGTCAGGTGCCTTTCGTGGATGGTTGTGGAAGATTACCTTGAATTGTATTCGCGATAACATTCGCCGAGATAAACGGAACGCCTTAGCCTCCGGAGGTAGTACGGCTCACCATCGGCTTGAGCAATACCCAGACGCAACTTCTATTCCGGAAGATGAACCGAGTGGGATAGATGCTTTACGAGACCTGATGAAGCGGGCGATGGAGCAAGTGAGGGGGGAATTTGAGCATCGTACTTGGGAGATTTTTTCGCGAGCCGCTATCGATCAAATTCCGACGGGGATAGTCGCAGTAGAGTTTGGGATACAACCAGCGACGGTGCGACAGGTACGATGTCGGGTACTCAAAAGACTACGAGAGCAACTCGGCGACCTAGATCTATCGCGCCCTCACCTATAAGCATCACAGTCCAATCCCCTGAGTTTTTCAAACTCGATTTCCTGTTCGATCGAGTACGAACACCTTTTCATTGAATAAGCAGGCGAGTGCAAGATCTGTGTAGAAATGAGAGCAAAGATGTGGGCGGTAGCACTCCGGTAACCGGACACTAGCGCGATAACGGCTGATGGGTTCCGCAACAGGGGGGCTAAACGTTCGAGCGAGATCGCGAGTTGGAGCGAATCCGATGCTCCTAACAAAAGCTGATCTCGAACCGCACTAGTTGTCTCTATAAACCTGCGTGCTCTCTTCCTTCACGACTGGCACTGGCCGGTTCTTGCTCTTGAGCTGAGCCCTTACAACGTGCGTACCTTCACGAGTGTGACGCACGGAGACTCGGTAGACTTGCTGATCTTTCGGTTGCATCGCAGGGATCGGAGCAAACACAATGGCTTTCTGGGATGCTTGATGATTTACCGGCGCATGGACTTGTTCGGATTTTGAGCCTTCGGGCAATTCGAGAACCAGTTGCACATCGCTATCCATGCGTGTCCCCGTATTGGAGATTCGGATGAGATACGTTGTGAAGCCATCGGTCTCGATCGGATCGTTATCATCCTCGATCGAGAATGCTAACTCGCTTTGCCCCTCGACTTGTACCTTCTTATCGATCGGATCCGAGTTGACGCCATCGGCAGTCCCTTGCATTCGGAGAACAAATTCTCCTTCTTGCACCGGTAGCAAAGCAACTTCAGTTGTGGCCATCGCGCCCGCTCCGAGTTCTACGAGCGACCATTCCACCGCGTGTTGGTCCGGCATGTAGGTCCCATCGTTCGCAGCGCTGATAAACTCCATCCCTCGCGGTAGATACAGGGTCAATCCAACGTTGTTTGCGATAGCGGTACCGGTGTTCGAAATTGTCGCGCGATAGGTCGCTTGACGCTCCAAGTACCGCAGGCGAGGACCTTCAAGTTGAACGGCAAGCTTGGGGAGGACGACGGCGATCGTCGCTGACGATTCCGACGCCGCTTGATTGGTTGAAATCGCTCGGACCTTGTTAATCGCTTGCCCTGCTGAAACAGCCGTTAGTTCAATTTCCACTCGCTCCGATTCGCCAGGAGCAAGATCCCCAAGTGTCATGCCGAGAGTCGAGGAACCGGAACTGTGTCGCATGTTCGCAGGAACATCTTCTTCGAGTTCGACACCTCGTGCTGTTCCCGTCCCTGTATTGGTGACCTCGATTTGGATGCGAACCGTTTCTCCGCCGAGCACAGATTCTGCGGCCGTTTGTTTCACGACCAGTTTCGGGAGTGTGCTCATCGTTCGCACGGAAGCTTGCGCTGCAAAGGTCACGCTAGCGACCGAGCCAAGTTCTCCTTCTGCTTCTGGTACAAGCTCGACTGTGAGGACTTGCTCGGCCCCTGCGGCGATCTCCCCCAGCTTCCAAAGCAGTTTGCCGCTGCCGTCGACTTGGGCTGTCGGATTGGTTCGCACCAGTTTCGCCCCGCGCGGAACCGCGTCGTGGACAGCGACATCAAACGCTGTTGCGCTACCTACGTTGCGCACGAGGATGGTGAACGTCGCAGGCAGGCCCACTTGTACTTCGGCAGGAGCTCGCTTTTGGATTTCCATGCTCGGATTCTGAGCGCCGTCTAAATGCCTTACCCCAGGTGCCGGACTAGCGAAGACTGTCCCTGCCCCGACGGGAATCGCAGACAAGGAGGAGATCTCGGAACGGTCCGATAGAGAACTGCGAGTGGATGAAGTAGGAAGGTCCTTTGGTGTTGTATTCGATCGAGGCATCGGTTCGGGAATGTCCTGCGCCGACCTATTTGCCGAGTTTCCTCCGAGAGTGTCTCCCTCAGAGAGGGGTGGTGGAACGTTATCGAAAGATCGCATCGGCGTGGTTGGAAGCGGTTGGTTCGGCAATACAGAACTCGGCTGCGACTGAGGATCTATCGACTCGTTGGGCAACGTCGGAGGTTGCAGTCTTGCGGTAGCGGGTCCCCCTTCAAGCGCGGAAGGGCCAGGCAATGCGTTTCCCTCGTAACTACGTGCTGCACCTGAGCTCCCCAATTCGGGAGGTAGTGCGTTAGGGAGAGGAGTCGATGTCGTTGGTGCCGTGGGCAACGGGGTGCCGGCTGACGGCAGCGACCGAGGAGCGGAGAACGGCGAAGGGGACAGATCGGATGGAAGTGCCGCGTTTAACTCCGGTGGAAGAGCGCTTGTGGTCGATGGCAAGCTGGTCGATGGCAAAGCATTGCCTGTCGATATATTCGACGGCAATGGAGTCGGTAGAGGGGATCCGCTTGGCAGAGGAGATCCGGGAAGCGTTGGCGAGGCACCTAGCGATGGCAAGCTGGGGCCGGCTCCGAACCCGGGTGGTTCCGCGAGCGTGGCGGGGGGATTTTCTTTTTGTTGTTGGCTGTAGGCGACCAAAGAGGCAGGGGATCGGAACGGATTCGACGGGTCTGCCCCGCGTGTCGAGGTTCCGCCATATTCCGAGCCGGGCATCGAGTCGTTTCCTCTCACGACGGGAGGGGGTGGAGGCCATGAGTCAGGCGTTTCGCTCAGATCGTGGGTAATTCCTTCCACGGTTTGATTGGCGTACGACGGTTGCCCTTCGATTGGCAGCGAATCCTGGGTTCTCGCATCGCGCTGAGCCAGGGCCATCGCAAGCAAAATCATGGTAACGGTTGCTGCGATCCCGCTTCCTGCGAGGGAGTACGCTTTTACTTTCGAACCGTCCATACGATTGGATCCATCCCAACATTTTTGGCCGCAGAAGCTGACGTATTTGCTGAACCTTCTCTTCGATTAGCTTTATCCATAGCTCCCGAGAGATGGCTATTCACACTTGGTCTTAGCAAATAGCGGGTTGCAAAGGGAAGATCACTCTGCATCGATGTTGCTGAGAACCGTCTGAAGGACTAAAATCCGGCCTCAAAATCAACTGGAATTGCCAGCTTTCTTTCCGATTCCTCTTCCATTCTCCAACCAGCACTCCAAATGAGCGAACTTTGCGATTTCGGCCTTATCGGCCTGGCTGTCATGGGTGAAAACCTTGCCCTCAACGTAGAAAGCCGTGGCTACCGAGTCGCCGTTTTCAACCGCACCACAGACAAAGTAGATGAGCTCATCAAAGGACGAGCTGCCGGAAAGAACTTCGTGGGTTGTCACTCCATCGTCGAGATGGTGAAGAATCTAAAGCGTCCGCGATTCGTCATGATGCTGGTAAAGGCCGGGCCAGCCGTCGACGATCTGATCGAGCAACTCCTCCCTCACTTGGAGCCGGGCGACATCATCATCGACGGTGGCAATACCCACTTTGCCGATACCGAACGACGAACCTCCTATGTCGAGAGCAAGGGGCTGCTCTACGTCGGAGCAGGTGTATCCGGCGGAGAAGAGGGAGCGCTCAAAGGCCCGAGCCTCATGCCCGGCGGCAGCAAGGCTGCTTGGGAAACGATCAAGCCGATTTTCCAATCGATCGCAGCTAAGGTCGGTCCAAAGAATGATATTCCCTGCTGCGAATGGGTTGGCCCTCGCGGTGCAGGTCACTATGTGAAGATGGTTCACAACGGGATCGAGTACGGCGACATGCAGCTCATCTGCGAAGCCTACTTCCTGCTCAAAGAGGCTGCCGGCCTCTCCAATGACGAACTCTATGATGTTTTCGCCGACTGGAACCGCGGAGAGCTCCAGAGCTACCTGATCGAAATCACTCGCGACATTTTCAGTGCGAAGGATGACCAAGGTGGCAACGGCTACTTGGTCGATACGATCCTCGACGTCGCAGGAGCTAAGGGAACTGGCAAGTGGATGAGCCAGCTTGCACTCGATCTCGGCGTTCCAAGCACTTTGGTTACCACCGCCGTTTATGCAAGGTCCCTATCGGCGATTAAAGAGGCACGTGTTCGTGCGAGCAAGGTCCTGCCAGGTCCTGCCGCGGCTCACAATAGTTCCTTCGATGGCCCCGTGAAGAAGCTGGTTTCGGATAAGAAAGCCTTCGTCGAAGCGGTGAAGCAAGCGTTGTATGCTTCAAAGATCTGCTCCTACGCACAAGGCTTCGTGCAATTGCAAGAGGCTAGCAAGGAGCACAAGTGGGATCTGAACTATGGCGACTGCGCCTTGCTCTGGCGAGGTGGTTGCATCATCCGCGCTCAATTCCTTGACCGTATCAAGGAAGCGTTCGACGCTCAGCCGGACCTGGAAAACCTACTACTGTATCCATACTTCCAGCAAGCCATCGAAAAGGCGCAGGAGTCTTGGCGAGCCGTTATTATGGCTGCAACGCACTTGGGGCTCCCTGCTCCTGCATTCACGACAGCGTTGGCATACTATGACAGCTATCGCCTTCCTCGTTTGCCTGCGAATTTGCTTCAAGCACAACGGGATTACTTCGGTGCACACACTTATCAACGAGTTGATAAGCCAGGCACATTCCACAGTGAATGGCTCGATCTTCGCAAGAAGCCTGAATAGCCGTCCGCTCTGTTCAACCTAAGAGAGTCCCTCCCTATTATGCCAGATTCCAAGCCTCTTTCGGTTCGCTTGGATCCATTGGGAGAGGGGGCAACAGCTCGCGGCAGTTCCTCTTTTGCGTTCGAACTGCCTGCGGAGGGTGGTAAAGGGTTTGCGTTCCCGCTACCCATTTACTCGCGAGTGATCCATGATGGGCTGTTGAGTACCGGTCTAGCCGAAGTCCTTGCGAGCGCATGTTCGGAACATCGGATCCTTTGGCTCGATTCGAACAATCCTCGATCCAGCGATTCCGTTGGTCGAGTCGCCGCAATCGAAATCGATACCCCAGTGGATATCGAATCGCTGAAACACGCAGCGGCGGTCCAACTGCAGTTCTACGGAATTCCGTTCCATACGAATTCGGCGAATCGCTACTCGCGATGGAAGCCAGCGATGCCCATCGAAGTCCGCGCGATTGAAGAACTGGCTCACAAAGTGGAAGCGATCCGGGCATGCTGCAACCCCGGCACTCCGGTGGGAGCCGCCATTATTGCCTCGGAAGCGACCATCTATGAAGATGTCCGTTTCATGGTGGACAGCGGAATCGATTGGATCGAGATTGTTCAATCCCCATTTTATGACCTCCTTCCCCAAGCTTGTTTGACATTCGACGACGTCAATCGATGCGTAGTCAAAGGGGTGAAGGCCCGCAACGACGCGAAACGAACCTGCCCCCTTTGGCTCACCACTTCGTCCACCCTGACGACCGATTGCCTCCGTTGGTTTGAGCAAGGAATTCAGGCAATTTCGATCGATCCATACCTTGCCAATCAGCGGCCTGTCCACAACGCCCCACGCGATACCTTGGCAGGCATTCGCGTTCAGACCGCCAATCCTCAAGCGGCCCACTTATGGATCCACGATTCGGTCAAAGAGATCGCTGACCAGATTTTCGACTTGGTCTTATTTCGCAGTTGAGCTCGGCCAATTCAGCTACAATAGAGCTCCCCGGTCCACCACGCCATTCACCCACCCCTTTGCCCTCCCCAATTTGAGCGGCGCGGTCGAGAACCGTCGCAGCTCGTTCAGGTGCCTCGATGGCTTATTCTTTGCTCGATACGAATTCATCGTTCGGTAGGCGACCTATTGGCATACACTCGGTCCTTCTGCTGGCCGCATGGATTGTCGGCGGAGTCCCTGATCGCTTGCCAGGACAAGATGCTGCACCGAACCCAGTGAATAGCGGGGAGATTGATCGATTCATCGAAGCGGGGTGGCGAGAATCCAAAAACAATGGCAATTCCATTTGCGACGATGCCGAATTTGTGCGACGTCTTTACTTGGATCTCGTTGGTCGAGTTCCTAGTTTGGTCGAACGCGAGTCCTTTCTGGCGGATGATAGCATCCATAAGAGGGAGCAACTGATCGATCAACTGCTGGCCAGTGCCGAGCATGCCAAGCATCTCGCAGAGGTGTACGATGCTATATTGATCGGTCGAACCAGTCGGGAAGAATTAAGCAAACGCACCGAAGCGGGCTGGGTCGAGTACTTGGAGGAATCCGTTCGCGAGAACAAGCGTTGGGATCGCGTTGCAGAAGAGATCCTCCTGGCGAGGAGTGAGGAGAAGCTAGGTGCCAATTGGTATCTCTATGCTCGCAAAGAGAAACCAGAAGCCATTGCTGAGGCCGTATCGAAAGACTTTTTCGGTGTGCGAATCGACTGCGCCCAGTGTCATGACCACCCTTTGTCCTCTGAAATTTTGCAGAAGCACTACTGGGGGTTGGTCGCATTCTTTAATCGGACGAAGAACGTAGGGCCGCACAAAAAACCGATGCTGTCCGAGTCCGCGATTGGAGGCTTCTCCGAGTTTAGCAATGTAGAGGGAGAATCGTTTCCGAACGAATTGGTTTTTTTAGGTGATCGCCGCGTCGAAGAACCTCGCCCGGCCAAAGATGCCAAACCGGAAGACAGTCCCGACCTCTATGTGTCGATCGACAAAGAGGAGTATCGCATACCGAAATTCTCTCGACGCCAAGCTTTTATCGAGAAAGTGCTACACGACCATCCACTCCTATCCAAATCGATGGTGAACCGAATGTGGGGTTGGATGATGGGGCGTGGATTGGTCCACCCTGTCGATGCCATCGACAGTTACCATCCCGCCAGCCATCCGGAGTTGCTCGATTGGCTATCGCAAGACTTTGCCAAGTCAGGTTATGACGTTCGTCGACTGATCAAGGGGTTGGCAATGAGTCGCACCTACCAGCTTGAATCTTCGACATCGAGCGCTGCAGATCCCAAATGGTTTACCTATTCGATCCCAAAGCCGCTCACGGCTGAAATGTTTCAACGCTCTCTGCTCACGGTACTGGAACCAAAGGAAGAGAAGAAATGGAACAACAGGCAACACCGAACTGATTTTGCGAAGCGTTTTCCTGATGTACTCGCCGAAGAGTCGATGTCGAATGTCAACCAGAGTTTGATGCTGACCAATGGCGATTGGCTAAATCATCTCCTCTTGCCCGACAATTCGAAATGGACGGAACGATTGATTAGTGAAACAAGTATGTCCGACGAGTCACTTCTAAGAGAAGTATTTCTTCGCGCTTTGGGAAGGGAGCCGGATCACGAGGAAGTGGCGCGACTCCAAAGCTTTTTGGTAGAGCGCCGAGATAGACGAACACGAGCCATTCTCGATTTGGTTTGGGCGGTCGTAACGAGTGCCGAGTTTCGATTCAACCACTAAGATCCTAAATGAAGAAAACCTCAATCGCTAACTGCGACTTGCCAAGCGTGGTATCTCAACCAACTCTTTCGGCAACCGCCCCATGCGGGAGCGCAGACCACACCTTGCACCGAAGACTTTTTTTGCAAGGTAGTTTGGCGGGTGCTGCTTCTGTCGCGAGTTTCCAGAGCTTATTCAGCGTGCCGGCCTTTGCCGATAGCGCGAAGAAACGAGGCAAGAAATGCATCTTGCTATGGTTGTGCGGAGCTCCTAGTCAATTCGAGACTTGGGACCCGAAGCCCGGGCGGCCGAGCAGCGGACCGTTTGGAACGATACAGACTTGTTTACCTGGAGTTCGCATCAGTGAATTGATGCCGAAATGCGCTTCGATTCTCGACAAGCTTGCTGTGGTGCGTTCGATGTCGACCGAGGCGAGCGAGCACTTTCAAGGGATCGATTTGCTTACGCGTGGCGAACCTCCTCGTCCGCCTTTCACTCGGCCGATTCTCGGATCCGTTCTCGCGCAGCAGCTCGGGCAATTGGATAGCCCGGTTCCCCAATTCGTGCTTTTGGATCCATGCCCCGAGGGGAATGAGTTCAAGTCGTTTAAAGCGGCGAATTGGGCTGGATGGCTGGGAGCGGAGTATGGTCCGGTACGAGTTGGCGGCAAGTACAAGATTGAAGATACAGAGCTTCCAGCCGGATTGTCGGATGCGGACCATTCCGATCGAGAGGCGGTCCGCTCTTTCCTTAGCAAGAAGTTCGAGAACGATCATCGATCGGCGGCGATTGGATCCTACAACGCGGTTTATGACCGCGTGAAGGGGCTGATGAAGGCGGCGCCCCTGTTCGATCTTCAATCGTTACCAGTCGCGGACCGGGAGAAGTATGGACCGGGAACGTTTGGTATGCACGCGTTGCTCGCTCGGCATTTGATTGAGAATGGTTCGACGTTTGTCATGGTTGCCAATGGGATGCCGTGGGACTGTCATGTCCTGAATCATGAGACCCACCAAATGTTGGTCCCTGAGTTGGACCGCGTCGTGTTTCACTTAATCCATGATCTGGAAGAACGAGGTATGCTCGACGATACCTTGGTCCTCGTCATGGGTGAATTTGGTCGAACACCTTGGTTAAACGAAGCCAGAGGGCGCGATCACTTTCCCAATGCCTGGAGCTTGGCGATGGCTGGCTGCGGAATCAAGAAAGGGGTTGTGTATGGGGCCACCGATGAGAATGGAATGGCGGTCTCGGAGAACCCTGTCGACCAGCGCAGACTCTTTGCGACGATCTACACCGCGTTGGGACTCGATCCCTACGAAACCTACAACTTGCCAGATTTCCCAACCTTTCATCGCGTTGAAAAAGAAGCCGCGCCGATCGCCGATCTTCTCGCTTAGAACTCTGTTACCAACGTCACTCTCTATTCCTTTCCGTCCCCATGTCCATTGAACTTGAACGCAAACAACGCATCAGCTTTCCGATGGGGATCCTCGATATCGCCATCGAGGAAAGTACCGGCACCCTATTCGCGGCTTGCATGGACGGAATCTATCG
>JALOQZ010000351.1 GCA_025459245.1 Pirellula sp. | reverse complement strand
GGGGGGAGTCCTGGATTTGCAAAGATGTTCGATCCTATCTTTCAGATCTTACGACCCATTTCGCCGCTCGCTTGGTTTCCATTGGCCGGGCTCCTGGTTGTCGCCATCCGTCGGTACAACGAAGAGGTCGATGCTACGCAGTTGCAATGTGTTGTTACGATCGCCATGTGTTCGATATGGCCAACGATCTTGAATACAGCGGTCGGGGTCCGTGCCGTACCGCAGGACTATCTCAACGTAGCAAAAGTGCTTCGGCTATCGCCGCTCAAACTCTTTTCGCGAATCCTCCTACCGGCAACCCTGCCCTACATGTTCACCGGATTCCGACTCAGCCTAGGGATTGCATGGCTGGTAATCGTCGCGGCCGAAATGCTTTCCGGAAAGAATGGGATCGGAGCGTTTGTGAATACTCAATACCAATCAAGTACCTACGGCCCCATGATTGCAGCCGTTATCTTGATCGGTGTTGTCGGTTTTATTCTCGATCGGATTATGACGTTGATCGAAAAGAATGCGACTCTACTGCTAAGCTGCCCGTCCATCCTGTTTCGAGCGATACAAAGTCTGAGACTCCTGCAACGCTCGAGGCGTTCGATCGTATCTACCTCGATCGGAACACATGCCGTCGCTGTTGTGCTCAGCCAGGAGAATTCCGATGCCACTGCTTGAACTTATCGGGGTATGTAAAGGATACGGTCAAGGTCAGCAGAGAAGCGAGGTTCTCCGAGACATAGATCTGCACGTCGAAGAAGGCGAATTCGTATCCATTGTTGGATATTCAGGAACTGGCAAGACGACTCTCGTTTCGCTGTTGGCTGGCCTGCGGCTTGCTGATCGCGGAGAGGTGAAATGGAAAGGCGCGGCTGTCTATCGGCCCAGCCCTGAGCGAGGAGTGATCTTTCAAAATTACTCCCTCTTGCCTTGGCTTAGCGTTCTCGACAATGTCCTCTTCGCTGTGCAGCAAGTTTTCCCGAGTTGGCCTGTATCGCGGCAACGCACACATTGCGAAAAGTACATATCCATGGTCAGCCTTTCGCATGCGATTCACAAAAAGCCAAGCGAGTTGTCGGGCGGTATGAAGCAACGCGTCTCTTTAGCTAGAACTCTCGCGATGCAACCCGAAGCGATCCTCATGGATGAACCGTTATCCGCGCTCGATGCTTTGACGCGTGCAAAGCTCCAAACAGAGATTCTGAGTATCTGGGACCGTGAACGTCGAACTGTTGTTTTGATAACGAACGACGTCGATGAAGCTCTCTTGATGTCAGATCGTGTTATACCGCTACTACCGCAAAGAGATGGTGCCCAGTTGGGGAGCTCCTTCGTAGTCGACATACCCCGACCGCGAACCAGAGACACCATCGCGCATCACCCTTCCTTCAAAACGCTCAAAAAAGCCATTGTCGCCGAACTCACGGTGGCCAGGCAGCGATCGTTGGAAGAGCGAGAAGCAGTTGAAATAGAATTGGCCTCCACCGTAACCCTTGGATGAGTTTCATACGTGACTATTCAAAAGAACTATCTCGAGTGCTGGCGGTTGCGAAAAGAGTTCAAGACAGAACGCGGTCGGTTCGTCGCTGTTAGTGACTTTACACTTAATATGGATGAAGGGGAATTTGTTTCCATCATTGGCCACAGCGGTTGCGGCAAAAGCACCGTGCTTTCCATGATCGCGGGGCTACACAATCTCAATGGGGGCGGAATTGTTCTCGATCGTCGCGAAGTGTGCGATTCAGGTCCTGATCGCGCAGTCGTTTTCCAGTCACCCCATCTTCTCCCTTGGTTAACAGCACTTGAAAACGTGACGCTCGGGCTGGAACAAGTTGAGCCGAACAAGCGACCATCGGAGCGAGCGGAAATCGCGGCCGAATGGTTGAAGCGGGTTGGTCTTTCCGAATCGATCCTCAAAAAGCCTGCCGAGCTTTCGCAGGGAATGCAACAAAGAGTTGGTATCGCTCGCGCGTTTGCATTAAAGCCAAAAATGCTTTTGCTTGACGAACCGTTCGGAATGTTGGACTCGCTCACTCGATTCGAACTTCAGGATGTTTTGCTCGATGTTTGGAGCCGGCATCAGATCACCACCTTGATGGTCACGCATGATGTGGACGAGGCTGTACTGCTAAGCGACCGTATTGTCATGATGACCAATGGACCCGAAGCAACAATTGGTGCTATCGAAACAATAGCGATACCTCGCCCTCGCCACCGCGATACGGTCCTGGAAAGCGAATGTTTTCTTTCTCATCGCTCTCAAGTAATCGAGTTCCTCGAGCACCCGCTTCTGAAAGCGGCATAGGGAGACACGATGTCTGTTGTTGAAGATCGAATCCAGCCCAAAATCGCACCACAATATCTTCGACTCGAGGATTTGTTGGGCGAACAACGCTCGATGAGCGCGGTGGATTCATTTTCTTATTGGCATGATCAAGCGGAGTTTCAGAGCGACATCTACCGTGCTCTCGTTCCAACGTCTGTACTGGAAGCGGGAGAACAATACGCCTTTGAAGTCGATCTCGACGCTTGTAGTGGCTGCAAAGCGTGCGTAGTCGCTTGCCATAATTTGAATGAACTCGACGAGGAGGAGACTTGGCGAAAAGTCGGCGCGATCACCAGCACCAAGATCGGTCTGCCCGTGGTACAGCATGTAACGACTGCTTGCCATCATTGCGTCGATCCGGGATGTCTCAAAGGTTGCCCGGTCAAAGCATATGAAAAGGACGATGTAACCGGAATCGTCAAACATCTCGACGATCAGTGTTTTGGGTGCAAGTACTGCACGATGATGTGTCCGTACGAAGTGCCACAATACAGCAAGAAGCTAGGAATTGTACGCAAGTGCGATATGTGCTCTCAAAGGCTCTCGATAGGGAGCGCGCCCGCATGTGTTCAGGCATGTCCGAACGGGGCGATTCGAATCTCCATCGTGACTCGTGAGCAGTGCCGACCAACCTCTCGCGAGGAAGCTCTTATCGCGACTGCGCCAGCCAACTTTCATACGCAGCCTACAACCCAATATAGGAGCGTTCGCGGATCGGCATTGATCCAAGTTGACTCGCAGAACATTGGGCTGCAGTCGGTGGAGTCCGCCACCGAATCACTGCAGGATGGCCACTGGCCCTTGGTAGCCATGTTGACGCTGTCCCAAGCCAGTATTGGGATTTGGTCTTGTTTGTGCATTGGCACACAGACAGAGCGAACCACCATCGCGATCGCATGGCTGGCGACGTTGCTAGGAGTCGTCGGTATTCACGCAGCCCTACTTCATTTGGGCCGTCCGTCTTATGCCTTTCGCGTTTTCTTGGGCTGGCGAACGAGTTGGCTGAGTCGTGAGGCGATCGTCTTGGGAGCTTTCATGGCTTCGTCGGTTGCAACCTCAGGGTTGATGACACTCTCGGCTTGGGGATTCGAAGCAGCAGCGTTCCTGGTGGCATCTGGAGCTTGGGCAACTGCGCTTCTTGGATGGATTGGGGCTTACTGTTCCGGCATGATCTACGTCGCTACAGGCAGGAGTGTCTGGAACTGGTCGCGCACTATGTGGGATATGGCTTGGACCATCCTGGGGCTCGGTTGCTTGGGTTATGGAGCGATCACATCGTTGCCTATTGGCTGGATGATCGTCGCTTGGGCATTCTCTCTGCTCAGCACCATCCCCAAGTGCATCGACTTGGTCCGAAGCGGTTACCGCCAATCGCTATCCACCTTCGATGCATCGGCGCGTAGCGGTAGATTGATAAGACAAAAACTGATGCCACAGGTCGGGTGTCTTCTCGGATGGAGCTTCATAGGATTGCTGGCGATTTTCGCTGGAAGGAATGAGATCGCATTCATGGCGGCGATCGCATTTCATCTCCTTCACCGTTGGATCTATTTTGCATCGTGCGTGTTCAAGCGAATGCCGGGGGCTGCCTCATGATCCCATGGCTCGCAAATACACTAAAAATAGTTGCAAAGGCGGGGCCGCTCACCGATCAGCTCAAGCAGGTTGATACAGGGCGAGGACTCGGGGTACTCCCTATTGCAAAGGTTCCGGATGCCACCGCCAATTCGATTTGTGGTTATTGTTCCACCGGATGCGGGCTTCAAATCCATTTGGTCGATGG
>JALOQZ010000068.1 GCA_025459245.1 Pirellula sp. | reverse complement strand
GATCGCCCCAGGGGCAACGGTTTGTTGCTAGGGAGCTTAGAGCAAGTCAGCTTGGAGCTCGAACAAGCACAAAGACACATAGAGGAAGACGAGGATTCCGAGGAGATATCGTTTCCGAAGAAAGAGTTGCCAAAGGACGACATGGACATGACCCCTATGGTCGACGTGACGTTCCTGCTGTTGATCTTCTTCATGATCACAGCGTCCTTTAGCAAGGAAAAAGTCTTCGAAGAGCCGCCTCCTCTCTCCGACAACGCGGCGATGGCGACGGAGCCCCCCCCAGTATTCGATTTGGTGAGGGTCCAGATAGATGAATTCAATGGTTACACCATTATTCTTCCTGGCGGGGATGAACGAGAGGCCAGCAGCAAACAGGATTTGCTACTCGCTCTATCGGATGCGAGAGCCGAAGTGGTAACGGGAGCAAACGAAGATCAGCTCAAACTGATGATCGAAGCCCATGTTGACTGCATCCATGCTGCAGTCGTCGCGGCCCTCGATGCAGGGCGTGATAAAGGATTCACGAATTTTCAAGTTCAAGTGGTCGAGGAGTTTCAATAGTCGATGGCAGCAACTGCTTTTATTCGTTTGCTTGAAAGTCGTGGACTTCTCGATCCAGAGATCATTCACGAGCTTAATCGACAAGTCGAAACGTCTAAGGTTCGAGTAACACCAGAGGCGATTGCCAAGCTCTTGGTCGAAAACGGCCAGTTGACTCGTTTTCAAGCTACGAAGCTGATCACGGAACTAAACGAATCGTTAGACCGCTCGGCGAGTGACCCGACGACTGCGCTCCGCGGGGGTCGACCCATCGATGAACCTCTCCCTAGCGATCACGACTCTGTCGAGGATCTTCTGCCAGACGAGGCAGAGGAGGTCGAGGTCGAAGTCGTTTCGGATTCGGGTAAAAGCGAGGACACGCGCGAAGGCGAAGCACCGGTTGAAATCGTCGCTTCTTCAACGTCCAGTCGCAAATCCGACCTCGATGTCGACGATTTTCCCAAAAGGGTCATTCGCGACAACGCTCCCAAAAAGAACGCCTGGGAATCGTTCCGCATTTTGGGCGTTGGTTTCTTTTTACTTCTTCTGCTTGTAGCCTTGATCCCGTTGGTTTGGTGGGTAACGCAAGGGACGGCAAAAGAAGCATACGAGCGAGCGGTGTCGACCTACGAAGCCCGCGATTATGAAACGGCTGCAAAACTCTTTAATGATTTTGCTTACAAGTTTCCTCGGGACGATCGAGCCAGCGAGGCAAGAATTCGGGCTGTTCTCGCGACGGTGCGCGAGGATGCGGAGAAGGTCGCAGACCCAAGTACCGCAGCGACGCGTGCAAAGGAAATGCTTCCGAGTATCGCCAGCGAGAATTCTATCGGCGTACTTCGTCCCGATATGGCCGACATGCTGCTTCGTATTGCCGATAAATTCCTATCGAAGATCGACAATACCGAATCGCTAGAAGAGCGACAGAAATTGCTGGATCGCCTAGCGGATCATATGTCGCTCATTCGCGACCCTCGCTACATAGGCCCACAGGAACGAACGCAAAATGCCCTTCGTATTCAAGGGATCGAAGAGGGGCAATCGCGTGCCGCTCGAGACATCCAACGAGGCCAGGATCTACTCGTGGCCATCGATTCGATGACCAAGTCGAACGAAGCAAAAGACGTCAATAAAACCTATCAGATTCGGCGAGATATCGTTCGCAAGTACCCGGTGCTTGAGACCGATAAACGACTGAATGATTTGTTGACCGCAGCGACCTTGCTCCAAAAAGATCTTGTTGAGTCGATATCCAAACCACCTGTCCTGTCTACCGAAGAGCCTGCATCCCTTCAAGTCCGCCGCGTTTTGCTCTCGAACCGAAATTCCAACGGAGCCGGGAATGCAACGGAGCCAGTCTTCTTCAAACTAAAGGGATCGCTTGTTGCCTTGCGTTCCGGGGATGGAGCGGTGCTTTGGCGCAAGTTTATTGGTTACGACTGGTCGGGTGGTCCTCAGTCGATCAGCTCCACCGGGGATAGCGACGTACTGGTCCATTTTCCTGAAACCGGTTCGATTCAACGATTGAAAGCTGCTGACGGAAGCTTGGTCTGGGAAGCCAAGTTCTCGAGTAAAGTCCATCGTCCCCAAATCGACGGGGATGATGTCTTTGTCTCGACACAGGGAGGTCAAGTCTGTTGCTTGGATGCAGCGACGGGCACCATCCGATGGGGGAAACAGATCCCTCAAGGTTCTGACGTGTCGGTTGGGGGGGCTTTCGGAAAACGACATCGGTACGTCGTTGGCGACCACTCGAACCTTTACGCATTGACGAGAGCGGGTGGTCAATGCGCCGAAGTTGAATACATCGGACACAACCCTGGGACCATCGCTATCGCTCCTATTTGGATCATGAACCATCTACTGGTCTTCGAAAACTCGGGCCCCGATTATTCCTACTTGAAAGTCTTCACGACCAACGAGGAAGGATTAGACATCCAACCGAGCACCCAAATCCCAATTCGTTTCAAAGGGCATTTTGTCGTCGAGCCACAAGTAGATGGCCGTCGATTCGCCGTCACAACCAACTTGGGTGAAGTTGCCATTTTCGAAGTCGATACTTCGAGCCCGCGAGAGAAAGTTCAGAAGATGGCGGGAACCATCGAGAAGGAACTAGAGCCAATCATTAATTGGCCGTTGATGGTTGGGACCGATTTGTACCTCGCGTCGAACCGGATCGGGATGTACCAAATCCAAGTGAGCAGCCAGAAGCTCAATCGGTCCTGGCAAAAAGAGGATGGCGATTTGTTCGTTGCAAAACCGATTCAATCGGGCGATGCAGTGATCCATGCTCGCATGGTCCGAGGCAATCTGGGGGTTCGCGTTGCGAGCATCAATGCAAAGTCAGGAGAAGTCAATTGGGAAACAGACTTGGGAGTGCCCGTGACCGCGATCGCAGGCGATCCAAAACAATGGACCGCGCTCACTGCGCAAGGAGCCGTTTTCCAATTCGACGCGACCAAGTTCAATGAACCGGGCTCGATTACGCAGATCGAAAACTTCGGTCGCAATCAACGATTGATGAAGTTTGTTGCCGCGGCGACGCTTCAAGATGGCAAGCTGGTTGTTTTTAACTCTGAAAAGGAAAACCAACTGCTACTGATCGATCCGTCGCGATCGCGAGGAGTGAGCAAATTGGTGTCCATCGATTTCGGTGGTGCCACAACAGCAAACGACCCGGTCGCTGTCGGAAATCTCGTTGTTGTTCCGCTCACCAATTCCCAATTGGTCCTTGTGGATCCCGAAAATGCACAAATTGTGGGCGTTCCATTTCAGCCGACGATCTCCGCCGGCGAGCAACCACGATGGCTGAATCCCGTGTTGCTACCCGACAAGCAAAGCATTGTCATCGCTGATGAGACTCGCAGCATTTATAAACTTTCGACGGGCAAGCAGCTCCGAACCGTGCTCCAGCAAGACTTGGAACGCAAACTCAAGGGGCGGCTCTCCGTCTTGAACAATACTGTCGTCGCTGTCAGCACCAATGACTCGGGAGATCAACTGGATTTCTTTGATGGAATCGAGCTTAAATTGATCGCTTCTCTTGCTGTCGAAGGCCGCTTTGCATGGGGACCCTACTCGGTGCAAGCCGGAGACCAGAGCCTGGTACTGGCGTATAGTGAAATAGAAGGTCTGATCGCGGCCGATGACAAAGGAAAGCGACTCTGGTCCATCAATATGGATCGAGTTCAATTGCGAGGAAAACCCTCGATGCTCGAAAGCGACCTGCTCATCGGAACGGCGACCGGGGACCTGCTCCGTATTTCTCCTTCCGCAGGCAAGGTTGTTGGAAAGACGACCATAGGTGAACCCGTTTACCTTGCTCCGATGGTGGAGGGAAATGCCGCGTTGGTTGCAGGGGATGAAGGAACCATCATCGCCGTTCCCGTTCCCTCTGCGACCGAGTGACCATGAATCCTTCCCTTCCATACGGTGCAGCAAGACAGGCCACGAACATGATGGATCGGCTCATGTCCCTTGACCCCAATAAAGCTTGGTTGAAATCGAATTGCCCCATAGGGCAACCTCATGGCGCTTGGCTTGTTAGAGCAGGACATGATGCGCTTCGTTTGGTCCTGATCGCTTGGTTTGCAGTCGTTCTCTTCCTCGGAAGGAGTCACGCACAATCGATTGATCAAGTCCTCGAGGAGATCGGCGTCACAGGATCGATCTTGGATGTCCCTCCCTTTGATATTATCACCGTGACTTCGGAGCATGGTGGCAAGAGTGTCCAAGTGAATTTGCTAGATCTACCCGATCGCCGAGTTCCGACATCGCCGAAGCCGACGGAAAAGCTTCGATGCGTTCTCAATTTGTTCCCTGGCCGGCTTTATGAAATTCAGTGGAAAGACATTGCGAAAGTTATTCTTTGGGAAGAGCTCGTCCTCGATCGCGCGAAGAAGCTTCTAGCCGATAAAGACTACGCGGAAGCGTTCGAGCATCTCGTTTATTTGCGAGATAACTATCCTCAGTCATCCAACGTTCAAGCGTTGCATCAAGAGTTTCTCTTTTCATCGGCCCGGGATATGGCCGCATCTGGGGATCTACCTCACACTCTCGCCGCGCTCGAAGAATTGCAGCGTCGATTCCCTAACTTCCGAACTGCGGATGTCCAGACGGCAATCTCGTCGGTTGCATCCAAATTGATCGATGATCTTTTCGCTCGAAACGAGCTCGGCGTTGCTCGTTCGATGATCCTTCGGCTGGATAGGGAATACAAAGGGAAATTGCCCGCGGTCGACAAAGCAAAAGCACGCTTTCAAGAGCTTGCAGAATCATTTCGCGCAAAGGCGACCGAGTATCGCCAAGCGGGTGATTACGGGCGTGCTCGGCAATCGGCGGTCAGAATGTTGGA
Organism: Pirellula sp.; assembly: GCA_025459245.1. GTDB lineage: Bacteria > Planctomycetota > Planctomycetia > Pirellulales > Pirellulaceae > JBKCUI01. The sequence continues at coordinate 9,837 of JALOQZ010000068.1, read as the reverse complement.
GATCGAACCTGACTTGGAAGGCGGAAAAGAATTTCTTAACGAGCTTATCAAAGAGTTCCCACTCATTCGTGTAGGTGTTTTCCAGCGAGCCTCGAAACCCGATACGGCAGCCTTGGCCGATTGGCCCGCTTTCCGATTAGGACAGCTGACGGCGACTCCGGTATTTTCTTTCCGAAGCACAGGACCGGAGGGTGGAATCTATCCTTTTAGCTACGGAAATGCGGTTCAAAGCGACGATCGACTGCAGCTGGATCTCACATTGCAGAATGTGGATAGCCCAAGTGTGCCTGACAGTCTCTTTCTCTCCCAAGCACTTCTGCAGCGAGCGAATGTAAAAAGCCCCTTATACGTGCCAGGCTGGGCTTCCATTTTCGAATCGGTCTCCGTGTTGGGACCTGAACGTTTGCGGATCCGATTAAGGCAACCCCACGTGCTGCCTCAAGCCATGATGCAGTGGCAGCTACCCAAGCAGGGAGAGCAGAGTTTCAATCGAGCCGCTTACCAACTGAAATCGGAAGATGAAGAACGCAAGCGATTCGAGTGGATTGGTGATGTGGAAACGGCTGATTATCAGCCCAAGGAGATTCAAGAGGTCTATTACGAGGACCCCAAACAAGCGATCAATGATTTGCTCAAGGGCGAGTTGGAGTTTATCGACCGGCTATTTCCCGCAGATGCTCGTAGATTAGGCGGATATCGATATATCAAAACAGAACCCTACGCGTTGCCAATGGTGCACATGTTGGTTCCGCGCGGTAAAGGTCCTTTTTTCGAAGATCGCGAATTCCGCCGAGCGTTACTCTACGCAATCAATCGATCTGCTATTCTGAGCGACGAGATTCTCGGTGGCAGCCCAAGCCCAGTGGATCGCCTCATTTCGGGCCCCTTTCCCGCAGGAGCGAGCGAAACGGACGCACTCGCATACGCTTACAATCTTTCGGTCGAAGAGCCACCGTATGATCCTCGGACCGCAACGGTTTTAGTGATGCTTTCCCAAGCGAATCAAGCCAGTCGCGCCGCCAAGAAAAAAGAACCTGCTCCAAAGCTTCCAGTGATTCGATTAGGCGTACCCAATTTCGAAGCAGCCAGGGTTGCCGGGCAAGCTATTCTTCAGGCTTGGAAGATCATCGGAGTCGATGGCAAACTGGTTGTCTACGATGAACTTCCCAAGATGAACGACGACTCCATCGACATTCTCTATATGTCTGCCGCTCTCTGGGAACCCGTTACCGATGCGGAGCGATTGTTCGGGGTCGGAGGTCCGGCCGAATCGAATAATCAGTACATTGTTCAAGCGCTCGGGAAACTGAATGCCGCCCGTAATTGGCGCGAAGTTCGAGAGGGATGCCAAGACCTCCACTCGTTGGTCGCGGCCCATCTTCCGATTCTTCCCTTGTGGCAAGTAAGCGAGACCTTCGCTTATCGGACCGAAATCCAAGGGGTCGCAAAACGCCCCATCGGACTTTATCAAGATGTGCAAAAATGGAGGATCCAAGTCCGATGATCCCAATTCGATGTTTGATTAGCTCTTTGCTGCTCCTGATCTTTCTACCTTGGACAGCCCTCGGACAAAGCAACGTTTGGGAATTCGCTCCCTACCGAGTGAACGTCTGGGTCAGTCTTTCACCCGGACTGCAACTGGATTCTGAAGCAGAAGCCGATCTCTATCAGCAAATTCAAAGGCGATGCGAAGCCGACTTTGGTGGAACCTGGAATATACGCGTCCAATCAACACCGGACTCTCTCTACGGCTCCGTGCTCTATCGAATCGATGAGCTCAGTGTGAATCAAGTTTTAGCCCGCGAAATGACATTGGTCGTGGGTAAATCGGATGCCGCGAAAGCAAAATTCCTTGAACTCAATCCTCCGCCACCACCCGTCAAGCTGACTCCGGAAGAAGAAGCCAAGCGGAAGAAAATGACCAAGGAGCAGATCAAAGAACTTGAAGATGCGGCCGCACGAGCGGCAAGCTTGCTCAGCGTCAGGACCTTTGACTCCGCTGTAGAACGAGTGAACGCTTTTCATGTCTTGCCACTTCCTTTCACAGGTCTCAAGCGAGAGGTCATCCCTTTCGAGTCCGATGCAAAGTGGAAGAAGTTTTCAGATAAACTTCAAGAGTTTCCAGGAAACCTAGAATCTCTTAAGCGTGCTTTAGACGAAGGAGAGATCGTCGCGGCGTTGGTTCCCAAGACAGAACTGCCTGCGGTACTCGACGTTTCGCGTTCCATTCCCGCTCGTTTGCCTTGGCAGCCCGAAGCGTTGCTAAGGGACTTTGACAAGATCTACATGGTCTCGGTCGATTTGGTCGATGGCGCTTATCGTGTTCGGACCAAGGAGATGGATTCCTTGGTTCGTCGCATGGGTGACTTGGCTTCTGAGAAAGTGATGCGACCTCAAGACTTGAGCGGTAGCATCGCGAGATTGCTCCGCTCCTGCTTCACACCGATGGTTCGCATCGAAGAGACCGATAATTTTACCGCGACGATGCGAGTGAAAGCCGCAGGGCTCATCACGGGCGAGGCACACCCCGCTCAAATCGGAATCGGCGATGTCGTGATACCTTTCATTCGACGAGACGACATGAATGGGAATCCCACCGTTCTCCAGTCCCTGCCATTCACCTTCATCGCGGCGACGGAAAAGATCGACAAAACGTCTCTCTATTACGGTGCCATTTTCGCAGCAAGCCGCGGGGCGCTCACCGCAGCCAAGAATCGACGCACGCAGCGATTGGGGCTGAAAGTTACAACCAAGTATCCGGCGTCCGAATTGCACCTGAAATTCAAACCACCCTTTGGCACCCCACAGACCGGTGCATTGAAGGCGGTACCGGGAGCCGAAGTCTACCTTCGCACCCCCGGAAGCGATGATCTGAAAATGGTGGGGCGAACCGACTGGCGCGGAGTTTTGCCACTCGCCGAAAAAGAGCTCCCCAAAATTCGCTACGAGATACCTGCGAACAGCCGCAATCCGGGCATCTCGGAAGCCAGAAAAATCTTATCCGATAGCGTCCCACCACCGGAATATCCGAAACCGATGGAGCCCGATCCTGCGGAATCCGCCGACGGCAATGCCTCCAAACCGACGAAGCCCCCCAAAGGTGAGATTCAAATCAACGTTCCCCTTTACCTCTACTACATCAAGAACGGCGATACGCTGCTGGCCCGACTCCCGATCGTTACCGGCTACTACGCATTCGACGAGGCAAAGCTGCCCGACGATCGACGGCGGCTCGAAACAGAGGCCTTTTTGAAAGGGCTTCAAAACGAAGTTCTGGATTTGGTCGTACGGCGAAAAATCCTTGAGTCGAGAATCAATTCGAAGCTAAAGGAGAACAAAGTCTCTGAGGCGAAGGCGATTCTCGAGGACTTGAAACGGATCAAGAACTACGAGAGGTTGTCGGAGCAAATCGAATCGATTCAAAGACGCGCGACCGACGAGTCGAGGGGCCGAGTCGGGCCAATGCTACAAAAGCGAATCGATGAGATGGTCGATTCAACCCGCAAGGTAATGCAGCAGTGGCTGCAAGACAATTTGATGCGGGATCTCGAGAACAAAGTGAACGAGTCAAAATGACCAAGACTGTTTTAGACGTAGGAAACTGCAACCCGGATCATTCAGCGATCAAGTCGATGCTCACCTCTCGCTACGACGTGACCGTGCTTCGAGCCGACGCGCTCTCGGATACCCTCGAAATCCTTAAAAAGGGAAGCGTCGACCTGGTTCTCATCAATCGGAAACTGGATATCGACTATTCCGATGGCGTGGAAATCTTGAAATCGATCAAGGCGGATCCGTCGCTGTCGGCTATTCCTGTTATGATCGTTACGAACTACCCAGAACATCAGGAAGCCGCCGTCGCGATGGGTGCCGAATACGGGTTTGGCAAGCTACAATATCAGGAGGCGGGCACGCACGAACGCCTGGCTCGTTTTCTGGATCGCAAGTAGCAAAACATGACCAAGAAGCCTCAAATCGACGAAGTAGAGCTAGCCAGGCAAATCCTGCGAGGTGTAGGCCTTCGGAGCACTCCAGCTCGGATCGCAGTCCTTTCGGCTCTCAGGAAAGCGACCAAACCTCAAACGCATGCCGAGCTTTCCGATTTGCTCGTCCCTCAAGGCTTCGACAAGGCGACCGTGTTTCGTAACCTGACCGACCTGACCGATGCAGAACTGGTAAGCCGAACGGAGTTAGGGGATCACGTCTGGCGATTTGAAATCCGCGATCCAGAGCACGACCGCAGCAGCCACCCCCACTTTGTCTGCGTCGAATGCGGTACCGTTTCGTGCTTGGAAGGGATCTCGGTTCCCGACGAAAAGGTGCGCAGGTCACACAACATTTCGCGAGTCACCGAGATCCTGGTCAAAGGCCATTGCGCCGTCTGCGAACCGGCAGCTAGCCGTTAAACGGTGGCCGCTTCGGGGTGCACCCAAGGGGCTCTGTAGGTTCGGCGCAACATCTTGTTCGCCTCATCGTCGCCGATCACCTTGCCGGCTGAGGAATCCCAAGCCAATGAGCGTCCTAATTCGAGAGACATATTGGCCAGAATACAAGCGGCTGTTGATATGTGGCCTTGCTCAATATCCGCGACAGGTTTCGATCGCTCCTGAATAGACTTAAGGAAATCGAGCATGTGCACTCGAATGGCCGGCGCAACGTGCTGTTCCAAATCCTTTTCCGTTCGATCTTCTGGAAATTTATCGAGCTCCATCACGACATCGCGATGAATAGCTTTCTGCCGCCGGTCGCGGGGGATAAAGTCAAATTTCTGAACGCTCATTTTGAGTGTTCCTTTTTCTCCATAAAGCGTCGCTCCCCATGGATATTCAGGGTCAGGGGCATCCCCCCAAGTCCTGTGGTTCCAGACAACATTCAATTCAGGAAACTCAAATGTGGCTGTTTGAGTGTCAGGGATGTTGGCCTTCGAGTTCTTGTCCATATAGATTCCTCCGAGAGAGGAAACACGAGTTGGCCACCCGAGTCCTAATTGCCACCGAACTGTGTCGAGCATGTGAATGCACATATCGCCGACGATTCCATTGCCATACTCTTTGAATGCTCGCCAACGACGTGGATGGCATAGATTGTTATAGGGACGCATCGGCGCGGGTCCGGTCCACATTTCGTAATCCAAGTGAGCGGGTGGCATCTCATCCGGTGGATTCTCTCTGGCCCGCATGTGGTAGTAGCAATAGACTTCCGCATGCGAGATTTTCCCGAGGAGGCCAGCGTCGACAATATCTCGCTTTGCTTCCATCAAGTGGGGTGTGCTCCGTCGCTGTGTACCGACTTGAACAACCCGGTTGTATTTTCGAGCCGCGGCGAGCATCGCTTCCCCTTCGGCGATGTCCACACTAATCGGCTTTTGAACATAAACGTCAGCACCCGCTTTCAGCGCCTCGATCGTCGGCAATGCGTGCCAATGATCCGGGGTTGCAACCAATACAATGTCGAGGTCTTTCTCCGCCAACATTTTTCGGTAGTCGGAGTACGTTTTCGGCGACTTGCCCTTTTGCTTTTGCGTCACCAAATCAGAGGCTTCCGATAGCATCTTGCTATCGACGTCGCATAGCGAAACAACTTCAACTGGGGCAACTTGCATCAGGCGAAACAAATCGCACTTTCCATACCACCCAGTTCCGATCAATCCCACGCGTTTGGTTTGATTATCTAGGAGACTAGCCAACGTTTCTCGATACTGTGTCAAGGCAAACGAACCAGCGGCTGCACCCGTTAAAAAATGCCTTCTGTCCATAATGAGAGGTCCTGTGCTCGTGATGAAAAGACTTGAAAAAAAGAAATGGGGATAACGTACACCTAGCCCGCGATTTACTTACCACTCAAACGCTTGATGCGAATATGGCGATAAAGGGCTTCCGTAGGAGGACCGGAGTGGATTTGAAGACCGATGATTCCCTCCTTTGCAATCTTTGCATCTTCCTCAATGTAGGTCACCGTTGGATGGCCATTGAGTCCCAGCTCAATGCGGTTCCCAACCGCTTTAATTGTCAACTCGTTCCAGTCGTTTTGCTTCACCCACTTTTTTAGATTCTCATCACTGGTGTCTGCGAGCATTTTGTTGCGGCGTGATTCGTCGTACAAACATCCCCAAACATTGCGATTCCAAGCCCGCCCCACATCGCATTGATAACCGCTGACTTCGGTGTTGTTGGGAATACGAACTGTGCGAAACTGAACGCCTGCGTTGTCTCCTTGCCCTCGAAGCTTTACCTCAAGCTTGAGTTCGAAATCGGCAAACTTTTCTTTCGTACACAGGAATTCGTTGTGAGGTATCTTCTTTTCCAAAGAACCGGCGACAATCGCTCCGTCCTCGAGTCGAAACCAGTCTAAATTGCCTTCCCAGCCATCGAAGCTCTTGCCATTGAAGAGCCACTCGAACCCTTCTTCGAGTTGTTTCGAAGCTGGGGCCTTGGCTGGCTCCTGTGAAAGAAGCGGGGTCAGATGCGGAAGCGGCAAACAAGCCGTTGCCATTGCGGCTAGGAAAGTGATCTTTTTCATGTTGTTCGTTTGCAAGGTAAAAAAGGTATCGAGAGGCTCGTGAACGAAAACGGGCTTCATTGTAGCATAGGCGACTTTCCGGTATCCCCTCCAACGCGTGTTAAGAGCTCGTCAAACCATGTTATCGACCTCGCGATCGGCATCGATCATTCTGGAATCTCGATTGGTTGCAATCCTACGTCTTTCCGACTTGCAGGACGCAATCCCTTTGGTCGAGTCTCTTCTCGAAGGAGGCATACATGCCTTGGAGTTCACCTTGACCAATCCGGAGTCACCTCGCGTGGTTTCCGAATGCTTAAAACACTTTCAGCAACTATCGACGGGGAACGCAACGATTGGCCTGGGTTCTGTCCGCACATTGGAAGAAGCCAAACTGGCGATCGACAGCGGGGCCCAATTTATTGTTTCACCAATAACCCACCTGGGCGTGATCGAGAGCTGCAGACAGGCCAACATCGACGTTTGCCCCGGTGCGTACACCCCGACCGAAATTGCCCTCGCCCATGAGGCGGGAGCAACGATCGTAAAAGTGTTTCCGGCCCGGAATTTGGGCCCGAACTATATTCGCGACGTCCTTGCTCCCATGCCCTACCTACGCCTTATGCCGACGGGAGGCGTCGACCTGCAAAACGTTAACGAGTATTTCCGAGCAGGCGCGGTTGCCGTCGGTGTTGGTGGCCAATTCCTAAATCCAACTTGGATTCGAGACAGAGACTGGAAAAGTATTCGCACCGCGGCCAGCCAGTTCTCAGTCGCCTGTCGATTGCTCCATCCTTCGCAAAGTTAAAATGCTACTGCTGGATCTGCTTTCGAGTATCCCTTAGTCTTTCAAGATCATAATCCACCATGATTTGGGCAAGCTCAGCCAAGGTTGTTCTCGGCGTCCAACCAAGGACCCGCTTTGCCTTGCTCGCGTCTCCTAGCAACGATTGTGGATCCGCTGGACGATTGAATCTAGGATCCAATCGGTAGTAATTCCTCCAGTCCAACCCCACATGCTCGAAGGCTAGTTGTAAGAACTCTTTCACACTGTGAGTTGTACCCGTCGCCAACACATAGTCGTCAGCCTGCGGTTGCTGCAACATCATCCACATGGCTTCCACAAACTCTTTCGCATACCCCCAGTCACGTTCGGAGTCGATATTCCCCATCAAGAGCTCGCTCTGCAGACCAAGCTTGATTCGCGCGGCTGCCAACGAGATCTTTTTTGTGACAAAGTTCTCTGACCGGCGAGGGCTTTCGTGGTTGTAGCAAATGGCATTGCAAAAGAACAACCCATGCGACTCGCGATAAACCTTCACCATCTGCGTGGCAAATGCCTTCGCGCACCCATAGGGCGATGTCGGGTTCATGGGCGTGTTCTCGTTTTGAGGAACCACCAGCGGACTGCCAAAGATTTCACGACTGCTCGCATGCAGGAACCGCGGAGGCTTTTCTTGATCTCTCAGAATCTCCATGATTCTGAGCGTCCCGATTGCCGTCAGTTCGCATGTGCTCTCTGGAATATCAAAGCTCAACCCAACGTGCGATTGCCCGGCCAAGTGATAAAACTCGTCGGGCTGCGTCTTTCGAATGATTCGTCGGATGGACGTCACATCGGAAAGATCTGCATAATGCAAATGGAGTCGCTTGCCGTAGATGTCCGGATCATTGTATTGCTTCGAGAGTCGGGGTCTGTCCAAGGAACTGCTCCGTCGAACAATTCCGTGCACTGTATAGCCCTTTTCCAACAGCAACTCACAAAGATACGACCCATCCTGACCCGTGATCCCAGAGATGATGGCTTGCATGCTGCTATGAGTCTTTCGTTACCCAAACGACCGGTTGCGGCTCCATTTCCTTTGCGACAGGCGAGCCGGAGTCCTTGCGACCACTTCCTTCGAACCTGCTGACGATCCGAACCTCCATGTCTTGATCGCAAAGGATTTGGCAGCTTAGTCGACAACCGGACAAGCCTCGAGCGGCGAGGATATCCTTTTCCGCCTGCGTCATCTTCTCCGGTTCGCCAGCGACAAATTCAACGCGGCATGTCGTACAACGCGCTTTTCCACCGCACGCGTGGAGCTGGTCGACCCCCTGATCTCGAATCGCTTGGACCAGCCTCGTATCGGAAGCGACCTCGAAACTCCCTACACCCTCTATTGTCAACTTTGGCATCGCGCCCTCGTTCGTGTTCTGTTGCTCAATCTCGTATAAACAAACTTCGAGCTGATTCTAAGCTTTCCCCCAAGCAACCAAAGGGGTAGCGATCCCTTGTTCGTCGATTTGCCATGGAACCCAAGCGATCGCGAGCAGCTTCATCTTCGTATCTCCCTTTCGAATCGGAATTTCAATCCTCTCCAAAACTAGATTCTCGGGTGCAAATTGTGACGCGACCTCTTCAATCGCCGCTTCCGCTTCTCGCTCGAGCGACTCTTTAGCCGCTAAGAGTTCCTCGAGCGTCTCCTCGGCCCGCATCACATCCCCCTGCTGGGCCGTTGCACGTCCGATGCTTTTTACCGCTGATGCTGCTTTGGAAACGTTCGCTCGACTCGATAGCTTTCGACCCAACAATGCTCCGAGGATGGATGACCCGACGTTGAAATAGCCTTCGAACTTCTTCGTCTGCGCTTCTTGCTTCTCTCTCTCCAACCTTTGTTGTGCAGCCAATAGCCGAGTCTGCAGCGATCGAATCTTATCAGCAAACTTATCGCGCAGCTTTTCCGTCATGGCGTCGCGTGCCTCTTTCGTTGCGACGGCTAGCTCAATCCTCGCATCCGTTTCTGTGATGCCAGGACCGACCGTTTTCTTTACCGCTTTGCAGTTGTAGACGACATATTGTTGATGTCGAAAAAGATAGTCACGAAACGACTTTTCCCACTTCGGCAAACTCTTTGCATTCAAGAATGATGCGGGAGGCTCAGAAAATGCAATGCCATCCTCCGGTTGACTCCGAAGCTGAATGCTGCCAGGAACAATCCGGTGCACTGCCCCCCAAACATCCTCGTTTCCACTTTCCACGCCCCCGGAATCCCCTGCAGGAGCATACCATTGCAGATCCTCCCAACCATCGATTCCCGAGGATGCACGAACATAATGAACGCTGCAATCGACGTACAAACCCGGGCGATAAACCAATCGGCTGCCCGCTTTGGGAATGACTGTCATATCCAGAAATCGCTCCTCCAACGGCGGAGGAACGATCGGACGGCTTCCCATGCGAGCTCCAGAGCTCTTCTCTGGTGCATTGCCTTGTAATGAAGAAGCGGAGTCGGCAACCGGATTCTTCGATTCCTTGCGGGCTTTCATCAAGCTGGAAATCTGCTCGCGCGAAAGAGG
>JALOQZ010000350.1 GCA_025459245.1 Pirellula sp. | reverse complement strand
AAGTACGTGCGTTTATCAAAGCTTCGAGAACTTAAAAAAAAGCCGTCTCGTTTTACTGTGACGGACTCGTTCCCTACCCACGGTAATGCCGGATGGACCTAAAAAAAGGGAGGCCATGATTGGCCTCCCTGTGGTCGATTGTGTGGCTTCGAAGTGGGTGGGAACGATCCAGCGAATGGTTAATCGACGACCTTGGCGTCGATCCACTTCATCAAGCTGCGGAGTTGCTGTCCAACTTGCTCGATTTGGTGTTTGCGTTGAATGCGACGCTGAGCCTTGAATGCAGGGGCGTTGGCTCGGTTTTCCAAGATCCACTCGCGGGCGAATTGTCCGGTTTGGATTTCGGTAAGGATCTTCTTCATCTCCTTCTTGGTCTCCGCGGTGATGATGCGTGGACCGCGGGTGTAATCGCCGAACTCGGCCGTGTTCGAAATGCTGTAGCGCATGTAATTGAGACCGCCTTGGTAGAGCAAATCCACGATCAGCTTGAGCTCGTGCATGCACTCGAAGTAAGCCATTTCTGGTTGGTATCCAGCTTCTACGAGGGTCTCGAAGCCCGCCTTGACCAATTCGCTCACCCCGCCGCAAAGAACAACTTGCTCGCCGAACAAGTCGGTTTCGGTTTCTTCGGCAAATGTTGTTTCAATCACACCGCCTCGGGTTCCACCGATGCCCTTAGCGTAGGCCAAGCCAATCTTCTTGGTGGTTTCGCTAGCGCCCGTTCCGAGAGCGATCAAGCATGGAACGCCACCACCTTTGGTGTACTCGCTGCGGACCAAGTGCCCGGGCCCCTTAGGGGCTACGAGTAGCGTATCGACCCCTTGTGGTGGGTCGATCTGACCAAAGTGCAGATTGAAACCGTGGGAGCACATGAGCACATTGCCTTGAGAAAGGTTTGGCTTGATGTGAGCACGGTAAAGATCTCCCTGAACTTCATCCGGGAGAAGAACGTTGATGATATCTGCTTGCTTGGTCGCTTCTGCGATGTCCAGTGGCTTGAAGCCATGGCTCACGGCCAAGTCGTAGTTTTTGCTGCCGGGTCGCTGTCCGATAATCACCTTGCAACCGCTGTCGCGGAGGTTTTGGGCTTGCGCGTGCCCTTGCGAACCGTAACCGAGAATCGCAATCGTCTTATCCTTGAGGACCGAGAGATCTGCGTCGTTGTCGTAATAGATTTTTGCAGCCATGAGTGAACTGTTATTGGGAGTTGGAGTAACGGGGGAGGAGGGTGCAAGCCGACTCAAGGCTGGCTAACCACGGAAACAATTGCTTTTGGTTTCAGTCGTCGGATTCATGATCATCGACGTGCTCGATGATCGCGTCAGGATTGCTACCTCGAACCATGGCGATACGTCCTGTTCGGACCAATTCCAAGATTCCATAGGGACGCATTCGCTCGATGAAGGCCTGGATCTTGCTCTCACGACCCGAGATTTCAATCATCAACTCTTCGGGGCCCACATCGACGACCCGACCGCGGAAGATATCGACCAGTTCGCGGATTTCGGTTCTCACCGATCCGGTCGGCGCATGAACTTTCACGAGCATGAGATCCCGCTCTACATAATCGCGAGACGAGATGTCTTGAACCCCGACCACCGTCACGATCTTTTCCAATTGCTTTCGCACTTGTTCCGATACGCGATTATCCCCCACCACAACGAAAGTCATGCGAGATAGATTCTTATTTTCGGTTTCGCCAACGGCGAGGGACTCGATGTTGTAACCGCGCGAAGCCAACATGCCAGAGATGTGGGCCAAGACGCCGGGAACGTTTTGTACAACCGCGGAGAGTACGTGCCGCATTCCAGTTCTTGATCGTTTGTGACTCGCTCTTAATTCGAAAGTCGGATCGCCAATCTGCAAGTCACTAGGACTGCGACCCATTGCATCTTTCTTCAAGGGAGAGAATGATAGTTCAATTCCTTGTTTTCTCAAGGTGCATACCGGTTTGTCTTCCACGCAAATACTCGACGACCCCGTCGTATCCCATCCCAAAGTGCTTTCGGAACCTCTCTACCAGCTCATCGACTTCGGCGATGGCAAAAAGCTCGAAAAGATTGGGGGGGTGATTGTGGAGCGGACATCTCCAGGAGCGAATTGTTCCGTCGCTGGTTCGCCCCTTTGGAAAAGTGTTGATATCGCCTATCGGGACAATCGCTGGCATTACCTGAGCTCATTCAGTCGCCGATTGGACTGGGAAGGATGGCAGGGAACCCAGGACGGAATCACGCTGCGTCTCAAGGCGACGGCGGCGGGGCAGGTTGGGATTTTCCCCGAACATTGGCTTCATTGGCCATGGTTTCAGGAGCAGCTCGGTCGATTGACAGAATCAACCGACGATCCGCCGCGAGTGCTCCATCTGTTTGCCTACACGGGAGCGACGACGCTTGCTCTCGCCCAACAGGGGTACCATGTAACGCACGTGGACGCATCGCGTCCCACCGTCAATTGGGCTCGCGAGAACTGCGAAAGATCGGGCCTGAGCCACTTGCCAGTCCGGTGGATCGTCGACGATGCGGTTAAGTTTGTCGAACGGGAAGTCCGTCGAGGAAATCGCTACAGCGGCATAATCTTAGACCCACCCAGCTTTGGCCATGGCGCGCAAGCGGAGCGATGGCAGATCCACCGCGATTTGTTGCCGCTCCTACACCAATGCTGGAAGCTGCGAGACGAGGAAAAGGGCTTCGTGTTGCTGTGCGGTCACTCGCCTGACATCCGACTTCGCGAAATTGCTGCATCGCTCGCTTCCGTGCACGGCCAGAGCAGCGTCGAAAGCAACAGTATCCAACAGGCGTTTTTGGAAGACTCGTTCGGACGAAAACTCGATTGCGGTTATGCCAGTCGCTACGAGTGGTGAGTGAAATAAAAAAACCCGCCAGTGAGCTAGCGGGTTTTTTTGACTTGGATTTCAGATGAGGTCGGGCGCTGGAGGGGATGGGCGTTGGGCGTAAGAGTTGGGGCGTCAGGGCGTGTGAGTTTCGTCGAAATTGCGAGGGGCGTGGCTCGGCAACTTACTGCTGTACTCGAAGACGCTTTTGAATATCGGTTTCGAGAACGCCGAAAACCGCTTCGTGACGCTGAACGGACATCTGCAATGCAGCGAGCAATCGTTTCGCAGTGAAGAAGTTCATAATGATTCGTTGCTTCACAACGATTGGATCCTTTGGAATGCCAACTGGTTGTGGGTTAAGACCAAAGTCAACGATGAGCTCTTCGGGGGATCCGGTAACGCGGCAGAAGTTCGCGTAACAGGCGATTGCGTCTTCGTCCTTCACTTGAACTTGTACGGGTTGGGCTTGCTGACGCGCACCCTCAGATGATTCTGTGTTTTCCACTTCGGTCGACATTGTTGACTCCTGCATAAACGAAACGAGGCGTAGAGGCTTCAAAGCTCTCACTGTGTAGGATCAATGTACCACGCAGCTTGGTGCATGCGCGAAAATTGGTCTAGAATTCAAAGTTAAAGGTCTTCACGGCGTATCGATACAACCGCCATCCTAAGGACTTCCATGCTAAATGGATGTTCGCCTTGGCGCGGTATCCACCCCGTACCGGAACATCTTTCTCGTCGAAGTGCACTTTTGCCTGGTAAGAGGTGCTCATAGGCAAAGTTCTACCTGACTCGTCGGTCTTTGTGTCGAGCGATCCGCCCGTCTGCGTCGAAAGGCTGGCGGATGTTTCTTTCATCTCCGACTGAGAAAAGCTTACGATCTTACCATAGAAAGACTCTAGCTTGGCTGAATCGAACATCAGCTCGACTTGATCGCCAATGTTGACCAAGTTGCGGTCGTGTTGGTCGATTACTAGCACACCTTCCATCTCATTGGTCGGTGCAACAAAACAAAGCAAATCGCCTTCGCTAAAGACCGCTTCGGAGTTGCTCGCATGGAAAGGGTTGCCATACCAAGCTGGCAACTGATCTTGAGCCTGCGACTGCTTGCTAATCGCCTTTTCCGGCGGCTGAAAAACGATGCCATCGATCGGGCTGACCACCCTCAGCCGGGTGAGTTTGTAATTCAACTCTTGTACGGTACCTTCTGCGGTGGCAAGGGCCTTTTCTTCTTCCGCAGCAGTCAACGCCAGTGCAGGATTGGAACTGGCGACGTACCGAATCTG
>JALOQZ010000349.1 GCA_025459245.1 Pirellula sp. | reverse complement strand
GTTGCACGACCAGAGAAACCGCTCAATACCATCTCCAAACGGCCCAACGACTCGCGGAAAATGTAAAAGACTAATGCGGCATCTTTGCCTGGAGTTGCACCGCCAGCGAACTCCCAAGTCCCGTCGGCTTTCTCGTAGTAAAGCCCTGGCTCGGTCGACTTCTCCGACTTGCTGAGCTGACGACCTGCGGAGCACGCTGGGGGATGGGGGTCGTGGTCCCGATAGCGAAGGAAGAATGGGCAAGCTCGATCCGAGGCCTTCTCTACATCGTCCTGTGAGACGAAAGGATCGCATCCAAACGCATTCGCTAGCACCAACTCGACCGTCGGATTGCTCTTCACCGACCCTAAGCAAACCATGGCTTTGTCGCCATTCATCTCCGAAAAGTCGTCATAGACGCTTTGAGAGCGAGCGTGGACTTGCTCGATCGACATCGTTCCGGGGCTCCAGACCAACGTCTGTCGCAAATGCTCGATGTGAGGCACATCTTTGCCCGCCGTCTTCTTGCCTGAAACAGCCTTGGCCGTCCCTCCCAACGTGGAAACGCCGTTGAGGACTTCCCCTGCCAAAACGCTGTCGGAAGCCACAATCCAGGCGGTATCCGCGTTCTCGTCATCGGGTGGCTTTCGGACCCCAACGCAGATTTCCAATCGGCTCCGACGGGCCAACATTTCCCAGAAGTTCTCGGGAGTTACCGCGAATAAGGCGCCTGGCAACTCCTCAGCCCGAGCGTATCCGTGCTCGATCAAATAATCGCAAAGCCGGGACAAGGCTTCGATCGGAATGTATTTCGCTTCGTTCTTCAACAAGGCCGCAACTTGATGGCGGTCCAATCCCGTGTATTCCACGATGGCTTTGATCGTTCCCGGCCGCTTCCTTCGATCGGGGGTATGTCCTAACAGTTCTGCTAATCGGAATGCGTACCGCATGATCCTGATTTCAACTTTCTTGCAGAAGGGTTGCTCGCTATCGCCAGCAGGCGCAGCCTTTGGAAAAGGTCTCCTCCGAGCCACTGTCGCGGACCGGAATCTTTATAAAGATACCTGATAACACGACAGAATGTCTGAACACGGGGACTTACAGGATAGCAAATTTCCCTTAAAAGTTAAGTAGATCCGCACTGCGGTGATTTGTGCCACCAGCCAATTCCGACTTGCCGATTCCGAGTCGGTTTTTCCCTCGAAATCTGGTAACGTATGGCGTCGCGAAATTCCATCCTTCTATCAGTAGCTGCAACGATGAACTCGATTCGCTTCCCCAACCGGCGTGCACCCTGGGCGAAACTCTTTGCCCTCTCCTGTCTGGTTTATTCAGCTCTCCTGCCGGCCGCGGCGTTTTCCGAAGACGCCAAACCCGCTGCACAGCCCGAGCTGGCTGCAATCGCCAAGCTTTCTATCGGTGATGCAGACACGGTGAAGGGAGTCCAATTGGCGGCTCGACTTCGTGCTGCAGGCAAAGTCGACGTGTTCCAGACCTTGGAAGCGATGCGAGGGGCGACTCCCATCGGTAAGAACTGGCTTATGGGGTTGGCCAATCAAGCGTACCGGAAAACCGCGGTAGGGGATTCGCCGGCTTTCGCCTCAAAGCTCGAAGCATTCTTGGCGGACCGAAGTCAGGATTCAGAGGCCAGAGCGACTGTCTTTCAATGGCTTACCGAATCGAAACCCGAATCGCGTGCTGCATGGCTCGCCAAGATGCAGGATGACCCAAGCCCAGAACTTCGTTTTGCCGCCATCGACGCCGCTCTGAAGACGACAAAAGATGCCGGCCCCCTCGAGCAGCTTCTCGAGAATGCGCGGCATCCGAATCAAGTCTCCGCGATCATCAAACTGCTGGCCGATGCGGGCAAACAAGTTGATCAAGCCAAACATTTTGGATTCATTACATCCTTTCGATTGATCGGTCCTTTCGATCATGTCGGCACGAAGAACTTCAACAAGGCATTCCCTGTCGAGACCGATTGGATCGCGGGAAAAGTAGCCGATGCATACGAAGGCAAGCATGGGGAAGTGCGTTGGATCGAACACAAGACCGATGACAAAGAGGGAAGCGTCGATTTGGCGAAACTTTACAACAACGAAAAAGGTTGCATCGTCTACGCGATGACCGAGTTCGAATCTCCCATCGAAGGCCCCGCGGAATTCAGGCTCGGCTCGATCATCGGTCAAAAAGCTTGGGTCAATGGAAAACTGGTCATGGCGAACGAGGTCTATCATTCCTCGTCTCAGATCGATCAATACATCGAGCCAATCCAACTCAAGAAGGGAACGAATCGGATTTTGATCAAGCTCTGTCAAAACGAACAAAAGGAATCTTGGGCACAAGGTTACCAATTCATGGTTCGCATTTCCGATTCGACCGGTAAAGCGATCCAACCAACGACAACGAATTAATCTCGGCGTCAAACGTACTTGTCGAGTAACACCTTTATCTGGACTGACCGAATGCAACCCACCAATCGATCCCTTTTCGCGAGCTCGCTTCTGAAGAGCCTTTGCTCTGCCTTCGTGGCATCTGCGTCGCTCGGTTTGCCGATCCAAAGTTTGCGTGCCGACTGGCCTCAATTTCGCGGTGCGAACGCAAACCCGGTTTTGACTGGGGTGAGTCTACCGACCGAGTTTGCCGGCGAGTCGAAGAAAAACGTCGCTTGGAAGACGTCGATTCCGGGCCGCTCTGTAGGTGGCGTGATCGTCGTTGGAAATCAAATCATCACGACCAGCAGCGATGGAATGGACCAGCGCAGGCTCTATATCCTTAGCTACGATGCAAAGGATGGAAAGCAACTCTGGAAGCAAGAGCTCGTCGCGCGAGGTCGCCCCTATGCGCATCCTACAAGTGCGAATGCCGCACCCACCCCTGCTTCCGATGGCAAGAATGTCTACGCGTTTTTCAGCTCAAACGACCTTGCATGCGTTTCCCTCGAAGGGGATTTGGTTTGGTATCGGTCCCTCACTTCTGAGTTCCCTAAGGCTGCGAACGACACGGGCATGAGTTCGTCACCCCTTTTGATCGACGGTGTTTGCGTTGTTCAAATAGAGTGCCAAGGTGATTCGTTTGCTGCCGGGCTCGATGCCGCCACTGGGGCGATGGTGTGGAAAATTGACCGTCCGACCAAAGCCAATTGGTCCTCGCCCACATCCATGGCCGATAGCGAAGGTCGCAAACTGGTGCTGATGCATTCCGGCGAGGATATTCTGGCCGTTCGACCGAAGGATGGCTCGATTGTGTGGCGATTGGAGACCGGTTGTTCCACTGTCCCTTCGTCCCTCGCCTTCGAAAACAAACTCTATGTCCCTGCTGGTGGTATCACGGCATTCGATCTTTCGAGCACGGGAACGCCGAGCAAGCTTTGGACCTCCAACAAGGCCAACTCGAACGCATGCTCGCCTCTGGTCAAAGACGGACGCATCTACACCGTGAACCGAACGGTCCTCGTGTGCAGCGATATCTACACCGGGAAAGTTCTTTGGCAACTCCGCATCGCGGAAGGGAGCATCTGGTCATCGCCAGTCATTGTCGGCGACCGTCTCTATCTTTTCTCGCAGGATGGCATATGTTCGGTAGTGAAGCTCGGTGAGGAGCAAGGCGAGAAACTGGCCTCGAATCCTCTCGGTGAAGAAGTGCTCGGCTCACCTGCTGTATCCGGCAACGCAATGTATGTTCGAAGTGTCTCCTCGCTCTGGAAGATCGCAGAGTAATTTCCTCTCACATCTATCTTTACCTCGTTGAAACCCTCATCCGTTCATTTTGAACCAGTCGCTGCACCGATTCACGGTGTGGCTCGTGTCCCGGGCTCAAAAAGTATTACCAACCGCGCGTTGATCTGCGCCGCTCTTGCGCGAGGGCACTCGGTCTTGACCGGTGTCCTGGAAAGCGAAGACACCGAGGTCATGATCGAGGCTTGGAGAAAGCTGGGGCTTTGTCTGGATTGGGACAAGTCATCGGAGATTGTGCGCATCGATGGCTGTGGTGGACAGCCCCCCCATCCTGAAGGGGATCTGTTCATCGCGAACAGCGGCACATCGATCCGATTCCTGACAGCTGCTTTAGCAGCCACACGCGGGGAATATCGACTCGATGGCGTTCCTCGCATGCGCGAGCGGCCGATCGCCGATCTCATCGA
>JALOQZ010000067.1 GCA_025459245.1 Pirellula sp. | reverse complement strand
CCAATCGCCGATGTCCCCTTGACCGAATGCTCTCAGGACGAATTCGATGCCTACCAAGAGCAATCTCATTTTTATGCGACGCGATGGCAACAGACCGATCCGTTGATGTTCGGTATTCGCCGCTTCATGGATCAAGACGTTCCTTCCGTCGAGAACTTGGTCGTCGAGGGTTACATCGCTCCTCTCGGCAGGGAGAAGTATGGTTGGATTGCAAGGCTGCTGGGCGATCCGGTGCAAACGGAAATCGAACTTCCTCGCGATGACATGATTCACGTACAGGTGCATTTGTCGGGCGATACACCGCTTGGTCGACAATCCCCTAACCATGTTCTATTCGCTGGGATCAAGGACCTTGTTCCCCCAATCCCAGGTGAAACAAAGGGATTGCTGGCAACGCTGCGTGTTCTCAAGTCGATACCAGGCTACATTGGAACTTGGCCCAGCCCCGGATATCTCGACCGACTCCCCTTTGGTCTCGGAGGTGGCGCCCCGGATATGTACGGCTTTTCACGCAGCCTTTTCGGATTGTGGCGCTGGCAAGGTGGAGGCTTTAGCATCGTTTCGTTCGATCGAAGCATTATCGAGCAATGTTTGAATTGGATTCGCCCCGTGCCAGCTGATGACTATGCTCAAGGCAGAGTGTTCATCGGGGACTTGAAAAACAGTCGCGTTGCATCCTTTTTCAACATTCTCTCCTTCCGACGTGCGGCTCAAACATCGCGAGGCAATCTCATGCTCCTGGATGCGATGCAAGAGCAGCTTCACATCCCGGTCGAAGAAGCATTGGCGGCTGCGGAGCAGTTGCTGGACGCCCGACTGCAGTGCCCTCTTGGTGGAAAGTATGAGCCAGCAAAGGCAACGACGACCGACCAACCCAGCTTTTGGATAAGTAGCGCTTGGGCCGATAGCGTAGAGAGGTCGCAACACGAGACGGTTCGAGCGAACGAGCAACATATTGGCTTCGATCCCGAGCATGCTGTACCCGCTCCGACTTATCGCGTTCCATGGCTCGATTGGTTTCGAGGTTCCCACGTCCACTTAACCCAACTTCCAGAGCGTCTTGTTCTCATCGGACGAATCTCGATGGAGCGGCTTCCGACCGTCCCCTCAGCGGCCAAATCCTCGGATGAAAGCGAAAAACTTCCCCAGATGAATCTCGACCTTTTCAATCTTCCATTCCAATTTTTCAAAGGGGACAAACCGGCTGCAAAGTCAAAAGGTAAGGATACTCCCGAAGCCGTTCCTCCGGTAAAAGCGGAGCGTCGCGACTTCTAACCGAGCTATATTTCTCAATCCACCCTTTGCATCGGCGCGCCGCCCTTCTTCCCGAACCGGGCCAAAGCATTGAGATCGCTTCCACTTCATGTAACATGACGGGGCAAGCTCGTATGAAATAAGAAGTCTGTCCGCTAGAAGCTTATCGCGGGAAGAGGTTGGAATGACACGTTGGCTTTGGATTACCGCTCTGCTCGGCTGCTTGGCCTCACCCGCCGGGAGCTCGGTTTCAACAGCATATTCCCAAGAGACCAATTCGGCGGCTCAGCAACCATCGCGACCGGCTGTCTCGAATGCCAAGCCTATTGCGGTCAAATCGGTTTCCGAAATCATCTCGGACTGGAAACCAGAGCATCAGCTATACACCCGAGGAAACGTCGGGGTCGATGCAAAGCGACTCAACGATCTCGCTGCCTGGCTCCAACAAAACGCACCCCATTGGTTGGTCGTCCTGATCGAAGATGCGAGCAACGAAAGCTACCGTACGACCAACCAGCGTTTCTCTGGGATCGATGCCGTTGAAGTTCAGCTTGGAACTCGCCTGAGCAACGAGACAGACTTCGGAAAGCTAGAGCATCCTCGTACGAAAGAGCCGGACGGTGCTGTTCTCGTGTTGATGCTGAAACAGCGACGAGTCTCGTACTTCGCCTCCGACGCGCAGGATACTCGCAATCTCGGAGAAAGTCACTGGAAAGGGGAACTAGATCAACCCGCTATTCTCGCGATGAAGTCCGGTGGTCGCGTCGTCGACGCTGTTCAGAACACGATCAAGAATATTAACCAACGGTTGAACCAAACTATTCAATCGGAAGTCGACCGGGAAGCCGCTATCGCGTTAGCGAAGCAGCGCGAAGTCAGTTCCTTTCAAGCGGCAGCAAGTTCCGCGAAATCGCAGATTGGTGAAATCACCGTTCAGCGAGATCGTTTTAAGCAATCTCATCCCTCAGCCACCGGCCCGCTCGCTTCACCTCCTATCGAGGATTGGACCTCGAAAATCGACGCCCTCGTAACAGACGTCAGCACCGAAAATGTTCGCGCAATCCAGAGCGAATTCTCCAAAACGAAGCAGGAGATCGATCATTTTGTTCACGGTTACGCCGAGATAGAGGGGCTCGAAACGAACTTGGCTCGCTATGACGCTTCTATCCAGAGGCTCATTTCATCGAACGAACCAAAGCTTGCGCCGAGATTGATTGCGGTCGACAAAGCAATCGCAGACGCAAAGACTTCTGCAGCCCAAGGAGACTTGGATGTCGAACGCCATCTTGGTGAACTCAATACAATTCTTGAGCAAGCGTCGATCGAGTTGGATGCGATACAACGTGCTGCGGCACAGCGGCGAGCGATCTGGGAGTGGACTCGGCGTATCACCATCGGGTTCTTGGTCGCTATCGCTGCCGCCATTGCTTTGATCATGCGTGTGATGAACCAACGCCGCATCCCGATGATGAATAAAGCCATTCGTGAGCTGGCGAGACAAGAGGAAGCGCTACAAAAGGAAACAGATCGGACTAGCCAGCTCTTTACCCGCGCGAACGACCTACTTGGGTCCCGTGATCGGATCGAGAAACGCGGATACGAGGGTAAGACCAAAGAGCTTTCCATAAAGATCTTGGAGACCGTCGACAATCTCTTCATCATTTCCAAAGAGATGCGTCGAGTTCTCGGCCTCGCGCGGAGTGTCATCCACCCCACTGCATGGAAAGACAATTGGCGAAATCGGTTTAGCTCCGAACTCTATGCTGAGGGCATCTCATTGCTCAATGGAAAGAGCCTATCGTTTCTAGAGGCCCACGGGCTCCCACGCATACTCCGCCAAACAACAGGCGACGAGTTGCCTGCCAATTCCAAGGGTGAGGTCGAAATCACGTTTGAAACGGCCTTCTCGCTATTCGAAAAACAAGGGGCCGAGGCAGCTGCCATGCTTGATCGCTTGGAATCCGCCCTCACCAGCTCTCAGGATCTCTTGTCTCAATCGCAAATGCGACTCGACGACGCGCTCGAAATAGATCGAAAGTTGTCCGAGCGAAGCGAGGGGCGAATCCAGTGGGAGCTACCTTCCTTTCTATCGAATGCGGCTCCACAGCTTGCCAGTGAACTTCGGCAAATTGAGAGCAAGGCCATGTTTGATTCCGTTGGAGTAGTAGAAGACTTACTCCCTCCTGTGCAATCGAAAGTGGAATCGGTTCATTGCGTCCTAAGCTTGGTTTCAGAAGCATCGGAGAAACACTTTCCCTCCGCGATTGCCGAAAGCAAAGCCCTTTCCGAACTAGGGTACCGAACAGAGTGGATTCCTCGCGAATTCCAGGCGATTGTTCGCGAACTAGACAAACACCTTATGTCCATTGCTTCAGAAAACCCTGCTCCACTCGCCTTGAAGCAGGACGCCTTCGAATCGCTCGCACATCGCGTCATCGCGTTGAGCTCAACGGCGAAGCAAGTCGATGCACTTGAGTCTAGTCGAATTCCGAGCATTCAAGAAAAGGTCCGTACAGCACGACAGTCGATTGCCCAGAAGCTCGGACTCTCCGTCGAGCAAATTCATTTTGGAAAGCAATCGACGACCGATGAAAAATTTCAAAGAGTGGCGGCCGAGTTGCTCACCGCCAAACAGCTGATTGCCAAGGGGGATCAGCCAGCAGCGGATAGTTGTAGGTTGCAGGCGGACGAGCAGTTGGTCAAGATCGAAGGGGCAACACAAGCTGCCATCGAGATGGCGAATCGATTCCCCGAACAATCCGCTTTACTGCAAAAAGAAGTGGCGGGCCAGCGCGATCGGTGGACAGCCACCCGAACAGAACTGGAACGATGGCAGTCGATCTACGATCCGGGGATCCTTCAATCCAATCCACAGCTGGAAACATCCTCTACCAAGAAGAAGCAATCGCTCGAAGACCTGCTTGGAGAGGCGCATCATCAACTAGACTTCGCTACGAACATCATCGATCAAGCGACATCGAAGTTCAACTCAGGGCTGGTTGTTCAAGCGGCAGAGCATCTGCTGCAGTCGCAAGGAGCATTGTCGCAAGCAAAATGGAGCATTGAATTTGTAGCAGAGTTTGGAAAGCGACTGGAACAGCAAGAGTCTAAGAATCAGAAGCATCAACAAGAACTCTCCCAATGGGTCGACGTGCTCGAAAAGAATCTGGAGGATCCGAAAGCGAGCTATACCACCATTCAGTCCCTCCGCACGCTGATCAAGTCGTCTCGCGCATCGTTGGCAGAACAAGAACCTACTGCCAGAAAGAATCCTATCGAAGCTGCCAAGCGATGGCAGCAGTTGGAAGAGCGATTGAATCAGTTGCAATCAAAGCTGGTTTCAGATCGCCAAGCCCATGCGGAGGCGACGCGCGCCGTGCGAGGCGCGAAGGAACAGTGGGATGCAGCTTGGGCACTCGTGCAAAAATCCCAAACAGATGGTATCCCGGATAGCACTGCGACCGTACAAGCCAATGATCGAATCGGCAAACTAAAAAGCGCAGTGGCATCCCTCGAGGCTTCTCTCCAAAAACCACAGGGCGATTGGAAGGAGATCGATGAACAAGCGTATCGACTGCATGCGACCATCGATGGGGCGGCAAAGACGCTCGCTAGCGAACTGGATGATGCGGCACGTGTCTACGAAGTCTTCCGCCGAGGCTCGCAAGCTGTCTTTGATGCTGAAAACTGGATCGGCAAACGAGGTTCCCGCGTCAACACCCACGATGGAACCGAGCTACTTGAGAAAGCAAGAAAAGCCCTGCAACGCGGTCGGTATCAAGATGTAGTGCACTATAGCCAGTCTGCGATCGAAGTTGCGACGGCTGCTATCCAAGCCGGCGAGCGCAACGAGCAATGGCTAGAGATGCAGCATCGGGCGGAGATGCAAAAGAGAAACCGCAATCGCCGTCGATCCAAATCACCCTTTGACGGAAATGGACCTTTTGGTGGCAGCGGTTCGATCGGAGGAGGCATCTGGCCAACCGTGTTCATCGGTGGTACGGGTTGGCCCAGCTCCTCATCCTCTGATTCTTGGTTCGGAGGAGGAAGCAGCTCTAGCGGGTCCGGCGGCTTTGACTGGGGCGGTGGTGGTGGAACCGATTTCGGCGGCGGCGGTTGGGGCGGTTCGAGCGATAATGGCTCGGGCTTTTCCGGCTCGAGCTGGTAGAATCGAAGACCTGAACATCATAGTCCTTTACTTTAACCACCTATTCACCAACCCCACTTCGATTGCCCTATGTCAACTGACCTTCCCCGTTTCGTTATGATCGGCGGCTTTCTCGGCGCCGGGAAAACAACGACTATTGCCAAGCTAGCAAAGCATTATCAATCGCAAGGCAAAAAGGTCGGTATCGTCACCAATGACCAAGCGACGGATTTGGTCGATACGAATTTGCTGCGCTCGCAAGGATTCGATGTGGGTGAAGTCGCTGGTTCGTGCTTCTGCTGCAATTTCAACGCATTAACGGATACCGTCGAACAACTAGGGGCAGTCGATCGCCCCGATGTCATCATTGCAGAGCCCGTTGGTAGCTGCACCGATTTGGTAGCGACCGTCATACGTCCTCTGCAACAGATATACGACCAGCCATTTGATATCGCCCCCTATGGTGTCATCGTCAAACCGAGCCACGGGTTGAAAATCCTTAAAAAGGTCAAGCGAGGAGGGTTCTCCCCGCAAGCCGAATACATTTTTCGCAAGCAAATCGAAGAAGCCGATTTTGTTCTCCTCAACCGAATCGATGAACTCTCTACCGACCAAGTGTCCGATTTGATGCAGCTGATCGAAGCCGACTTTCCCAACATGCCTTGCATTCGAATTTCCGCCAAAACCGGCGAAGGGTTCGATGGCTTGACCGAGTATCTTGAACTCCGAGGTGAGTTTGGAAAGCGTTTGATGGATGTCGATTATGATGTCTATGCGGCTGGAGAAGCAGAATTAGGCTGGCTCAACGCCCAGCTATCGGTGCAAGCTGGCAAGCCATTTGAAATCGATGCCCTGCTCGAAGACTTGGTGAACCGAATTCAATCGCGATTGCAGGAAGAAGGAAGCGAAGTTGCCCACTTGAAGGCAATTGGAATGCAGGATGGGCAGTTCGCAGTTGTGAATCTTGTGAGCAGCGACTCCCAATCCGTCCTCTCTGTACCAAGTAGGCATGCGGCGCTGTCTGCAGAGCTTGTTGTGAATGCCCGAGTCGCCACCGATCCGGAAAGATTGACCAAGCATGTGCAGGACGCTATCGATTCCATATGCAGCGAGAGAGGCATTCGCTATGAAACTCGAGCCCTGCAAAGTTTCAAACCAGGCCGCCCCGTGCCGACCCATCGTATCCATAACTGATGGACGTCAGGCTGGCTCTTTTTCTTACTTCGGTGAAACAAAATGTTCTTTGATTTTCAATCGATCCAGGCTGGCCAGCGTTACAAGTTAATGACCGGGCTGATCGTTCCGAGACCAATCGCTTGGGTTACCAGTTTGCATGCTGACGGGAAAGTAAATGTTGCCCCTTTCAGCTTCTTTAATGCGATCGGTACCGACCCGGGGTTGATTGTCCTGGGGATTAGCAATCATCCCGATAGGCCAAAGGACACGGCAGCGAATATCGAACGGACCGGAGAGTTTGTGGTCAATTTGGTTCCGAAGCAATTCGCACAAGCGATGAGCGACTCAGCAACCGACTACCCACCCAATGTTTCGGAAGTTGAAGAGCTTGGCTTGACCACACTCCCGTCGACGTTTGTACAACCTCCTCGCTTAGCGGGTGTCCCTGCTGCGTTCGAATGCAAACTGGAACGAAGCTTGATGATCGGTGAGAACCGTGTGATCTTCGGATTGGTAATGGGAGCGTTCGTTGAAGATCACAAGATTCGGGACGCAGAACGCGGTATTGTCGATACCGAGGCTCTGCAGTTGGTTGGCCGTATGGGGGGACTCGGTGGTTACACTCACACCGACCATACGTTTCAATTAGAACGCAAAAAGTATCAGCCCACTTAGCTCACAATTTCTCGAATGACATGGCCGTGTACATCGGTCAATCGAAAATCTCTTCCGGCATAACGGTAAGTCAGACGTTCATGATCGAACCCAAGCAGGTGGAGCATGGTGGCGTGCAAGTCGTGTACGCTCGTGGGCTTCTCGACGGCTTTGAATCCGAAGTCGTCGGTGGCGCCATAAACGGTCCCTCCGCGAATCCCGCCACCGGCCATCCAAACGGAGAATCCATAATGGTTATGGTCTCGGCCATTACCGCCTTCGGAAACGGGGGTCCTCCCAAACTCTCCACCCCACAGGACCAAAGTGTCCTTTAACATATCCCTCTGCTTGAGGTCTTTCAAAAACGCAGCGATCGGCTGATCAATCTCTGCCGAATTCTTTCGAAGATTCTTTTCAATGTCTCCGTGGTGATCCCAAGGCTGCCCTGCCCCGTGCCACAATTGAACATAACGTACTCCTTGCTCTAACATGCGACGCGCGATCAACGTTTGGCGACCATGTACAGTATCACCGTAGGCATCGAGAACTTCCTTAGGCTCTTTCGATAGATCAAGAACTGCAGCTGCCTCGGTCTGCATTCGAAACGCCAACTCGAAGGATTGAATCCTCGCCTCAAGACGTGGGTCGTCGCGATCCGCGGAATATCGATCGTTCATCGCTCGCAATAGATCAAGTTGCTGCCGCTGCGACCGCGGGCTGGCATGATGACTGCGTATATTCTCGATTAATCGATCGATCTCCCGATGCTGCGGATCAATGAACGTCCCCTGAAATGCGCCAGGCAAAAAACCTGCTTGCCAGTTCGCAGTATCCTTAATCGGATAACCTCCCGGGCACATCGCAACAAAGCCCGGCAAATTCTCATTCTCCGTTCCCAATCCATACATTAGCCAAGAACCAAAACTCGGTCTCGATTGAATCGAGTCCCCGCAGTTCATGAGCATGAGCGAGGGCTCATGATTCGGAACTTGAGCATACATCGATCGAATAACCGCGATGTCGTCGGCATGCTCCGCTGTCTTGGCAAACAGCTCACTGATCTCTAGCCCGCTTTCTCCATACTTTGAAAATTGAAAAGGAGAGGGTAACGCTCCTCCGGTCTTCCGCTCGGTGAGATACGACTGAGGCAACGGCTTGCCTGCATATTTCGCAAGCATCGGTTTCGGATCAAATGTATCGACGTGAGAAGGGCCTCCATTCAAAAAGAAATGGACAACTCTCTTGGCTTTGGGAGCAAAGTGTGGCTGCTTCGGTTGCAAAGGATTTGAACCCGAAGAGCTTGAATCTCCATACGTTGCATTGGGACTCAGCAAGCTCGCTAAACCCAGCATGCCCATTCCCATTCCGGAACGAGTCAAAACATCACGTCGAGTTCGCATTGTTCAGTCCACAAAAAGAGCTTCGTTTGAAATCATCAGTACTTGCGCCAATTGCTCCAACGGCCTCAGGGAAGCTTGAAGCGAGCGAGGGAAATCGGCCTCACCGTTCCATCGCTGAACATTTGGCTCCACGCTTTTACCATCCGATGCTGAAACAGTAGGGCCCCAAACAATCTCGGGAACCCAATCGAGATCCTCATAACTAAGGCTACCGTGCAATTCCGCCACAAAATCGATCGTGTCGCCGACCTGTACGTCGACGCGATCGAAATCGAATGCTTCTTCGCTATGCGCTACAACATGCGACTTGAGAATACCACCTCGGCTTGTAACGACCAAGCCTCGCACTCCATCCCCTTGTTCGTGCAAATGCTTCGCCTTCGATCGGATCGATATCGCTCCTGCAACAGGGGCTGTCCATCGTCGAATGGCCGAATGCTGGATGTCGTTGCCCGCGTGGATCATCCTCGATGTAATGTGTACCCAACCAAGTTTTTCGTCCGGCAGCTTCGAGCCTCCTTGGCGATGCGTTGCGGTTCGATGCGGCAGCTCGGTAAAGCCGATTACCTTCTGAGCTTCGACATCAACTTGTCCGTAACCATACGACCAATCCCTTGATCTCTTTAACTGCAACTGCTCCTCTTGCGATTCCGATGACTTCTCCGAACTCTCGATCCAATCCACAAACATTCGCAACTCTTCGTCCGTCGGGGTTCTTTGGAGTATGCGCTGGACCAAAGTCTCAATCTGTTCGGCGACTCCTCGACGCGCGTGTTCGTTTGAGGATTGGATAGATAAACTTGAGTCTACGCCCTTCACGATTTCCCGGGCTTGAGCCGCTACAAACGGATGATTGAGAGCGAACAAGGCCTGTTGAGGGACGGTTGTTTCGTTCCGACTAGGCGAATGCATGTCGGGATTGGCATAATCAAAAACACTCAATACGGTCGGCAAGTATTGACGATCGACAAGTCCATAGATGGTCCTTCGCCGATTCGTAGCACCGGCATTCGCAAAAAGCTCCTGGGATTTGCCGCCAAGAGTCCGTTCGAGGAGACTGCTATTGGCCAACATGCTGTCTCGCATCGCTTCAAAGGATAGTCTCTTTCGATTCATGCGCCAGAGAAATCGGTTGCCTGGATCGCGACTCTGCGCTGACGTCCTCTCGGATTCTGATGTCGGTCCAAGACTAGACTGTCGATAGGTTTCCGACGTGAGTATAAGTCGGTGCAACCATCGGTTATCCCAACCGTGCGCGATGAACTCGCTGGCCAAATAATCAAGCAACTCGGGGTGGCTTGGAGGCGACGCCCGGACGCCAAAGTCGCTTGGCGTGGGAACCAAGCCAGCACCGAAGTACTGCTTCCAAACACGGTTCACCCAAACGCGAGCTGTGAGAGGATTGCGAGGATCCACAATCGCTTTGGCCAACTCGAGACGTCCACTACCAGACGCAATGGTATGTTCCGATGCACCCCCCAGCACCTGCGGAATCCCTCGAGGTGCGTCTGCTCCCTTATTCGCCGGATTCCCGCGACGAAAGATTCGTGGCTCGAAGATCGAATCATTGTCCCGCAATGCGATTGTATGCGGATACGCGTAAGGATCTTCCAGCAGGACTCTCTCTACTTCGCTTTGCTTCTTCCAAAGCTCCACCACGGTGCCATTGTCCCACAGCCATTCCATGTTAGCCATGTGATCTGTTGGGATCACTACCGGAGAATCGTTGGCCGTCAAAAATCGTACGAACGACTCCCAAGCTTCTTCGCTGTACTGCTCGCGCAGGAGTGGCTCGCTGGCCTTATCTTTGTCGCTCGAAACGATTCGCAACTCACCCCAAGCCCTTTTGAACATCGTCTCATAAAGCTCAGCTAGCTCTCGCAAGGATTGGGGGGCTTTTTCCAAATACTGCAGAACAAACGGATGCACTTTATTGCTTTCCTGCTTCCATTGCGCAATGCGTTCGATGGCAACTGTGGAAAAACCTTTCTCATCGACAGTGCTCAGTTCTATCCAGGGAACAAACAAAGGGTCCTCAGTTCTGCTAGCTCGGTGCAGATAAGCCTCCCATCGATGGACGATGGCTGGGAGCAAATCCTCTTTGGAGCTTAACTGGCTAAAGCTGACGTCGGGATAGTCGCTGAGACTCTTCTGCGCCATGAGGTAATCGGATATGCGTTCGCGAATCCGGCCCTCTGCTTCGTCCTTCTGGGTTCGAAGGTAGGTTTCGAACTCCTTCTTCTTTTCCGTCAGCTTGGACGATTCAATCTTGGTCGATTCTGGATTCGAATTCAGTGCAACGAGTTGTTCATGCGAGTTCTGAAAGATACCGTATAGTGAGTAATATTCTTTGGTAGAGATCGGGTCGTATTTGTGGTCGTGGCAGCGTGCACAGCCGATGGTGAGACCCATCAGTCCTCGGCTGACTACATCGATACGATCGTCGATAATATCCGCTTCCACTCCGAGAAATCGCCGACCCAAGGTTAGAAAGCCCAGTGCGATCCAATCGCTCTTGTCGCTATCGGGCAACCGATCAGCTGCAAGCTGCAGCTCGATAAACCGGTCGAATCGCATCCCTTCATTCCAAGCTTGGATTACCCAGTCTCGGTAGAGAGGGGCGTGGTGGTAAAACCGTTCTTCGCGTCCGTAGACATACCCTTTCGTGTCGGAATATCTCGCGACATCCAGCCATAACCTACCCCAATGCTCACCATACGCTGGGCTCGCGAGGAGGCGATCGATCGTTTGTTGCCAATGCTCCTCCGACGGATTTCGCACGAAAGCGTCAACGGACGCGAAGCTGGGTGGTAATCCTGTTACGTCGTAATAGGCTCTTCTAAGCAGTGTTCGCGCATCCGCTCGCGGGGAAAGCGGCAGACCCTCCTCTCGTCGCTTCTCCTCGATGAATGCGTCGATGGGGTGCTCTATCTTCGCTGGTAGGTTCTCCCCCTCGATCCTAGGTGGCTCGACGTTTAACAAGGGCTGAAATGCCCAATGATCGCGAAGACGATCTGCCATCGAGCCAGTATTCCTCTCACCGGTCTCTGGCCACACCGCCCCAAGTTCAATCCACTCTCTAAGCCACGCGGTCTGCTGCTCCGTTAAACCGGGCCCCGATTCGTCTGGCGGCATGCGAGCATCGCGGTCGGTCTCGATCACTCGACGATAAAGTTCGCTATCGGCCGGCTTACCCGGAACGAGTACGGGACCGCTTTCTCCTCCTCGCATGGCCCCTGCAGCATGATCCAATCTCAAGTCCGCCCACTGCTTCTCCGATCCATGACAGGAAACGCAGCGCTCGATCAAAATCGGGCGAATACGCGTTTCGAAGAAGTCGGACGCAACGCCGGAATCGGTTTCCTTTCCCTCTTGCGCAATAGCGGAACAAGCCGTTGCGCCAAACAGGATCCAGGCAATGGAACACATTGCGTTCCACAGAAGAAAAACACACCGATAGTTAAACATCCCACAGCTCAAATCGAAGGCGGATAGGGACAAATCTCATCAGTCAAAAGGCTCTAAGCCTCCCAAAGTGAACGGCACGGGCGCAAGCCCTCCGGTGAACGGCACGGGCGCAAGCCCTCCGGTGAACGGTACGGGCGCAAGCCCTCCGGTAACGACTCCCAACACAAGCCCTCCAGTACCAACCCAGGGCGCAAGCCCCTACCCATCTAAGCTCACCGTTACCGTCTTTGATTCCGTATAAGCCTTCAGTCCCTCTTCACCCAGTTCGCGGCCTTGCCCACTCATCTTGAATCCACCAAACGGTGCGGCAGCATCGAAGACGTCGTAGCAGTTGACCCATACCGTACCGGCGCGAACCTTCCTCGCAAAGTCATGGGCTTTCGCAATATCGCGAGTCCATACCGCTGCGGCCAAACCATAGAACGTTTGGTTTGCTCGACGAATCAACTCGTCCCAATCTTCGAACGTCAACACGGACATCACCGGTCCAAAGATCTCTTCTTTGGCAATCGACATCTCATCCGTCACGCGATCGAACACGGTGGGTTGGACGAAGTACCCGCGGTCGTGGGCTCGATCTCCACCTGCGATGCATTCCGCACCTTCTTGATGCCCCTTTTCGATATAGCTCATGATCTTGTCGAACTGCGCTTGGTCGATCTGCGGACCTTGTTCGGTGTCGTGAGCGAATGGATCGCCAACACGTCGATTCTTCGCCAGCTCTTGAACGCGGCCGACGAATTCGGCATGAACCTTCTTGTGAACAAAGACGCGTGAACCAGCGCAACAGCATTGGCCTTGATTTAAGAACAGTCCGATATAAGCACCCCTCGCCGCCTTATCCAAATCGGCATCGGGAAGAACAACATTGGGGCTCTTGCCACCCAGCTCAAAGGTCAGTCGCTTGAGAGTCTCTGCGGCGTCTCGCATAATGATCTGCGCGGTTCGATGCTCTCCCGTGAAAGCGATTTTGTCTACGCCTGGGTGGCGTACGACCGACGCACCGGCCGTGGGGCCAAAACCTGGAACGACGTTGATCACCCCATCCGGAATCCCCGCTTCCTTTGCCAACTGCGCCAAACGCAGGCAGCTGAGCGGAGTTTGTTCGGCTGGCTTCATCACAATGGTGCAACCCGCTGCTAATGCCGGACCCCACTTCCAAGCGACCATCAGCATCGGAAAGTTCCAAGGGATGATTTGGCCTGCTACGCCGACCGGTTCGCGACGTGTGTACGTGAAGTAATTACCGCGGATAGGAATGGTGGAACCGTGAATCTTGTCGGCATATCCGGCGTAGTAGCGCAAGCAATCGATGACGAGCGGTAAATCCGCATTTCGCGATTCGCGAATCGGCTTGCCGTTGTCCAACGTCTCGAGCGCTGCCAGCTCGTCGATTTCCGACTCGATCAGATCCGCAAGCCTGTACATGCAGCGTCCTCGGTCGCGGGCATCCATTCGACTCCACGGCCCGCTTTCCAGAGCATGCCGAGCTGCTTTCACCGCGGCGTCGACATCCGCCCAGTCCCCTTCAGCCACCTCACAGATGACCTCTTCCGTCGCGGGATTCAGCGTCGTGAATGTCTTGCCTGAAATCGCCGGTCGCCACTTCCCGTCGATGAAACATTCCGTGTGTTGAACTTTAGGGGGGCGAATGGATTCGGTCATGGTTGCCATGGCAATCTCCGCATGGTTTGAGAGGTTTTGGTCCGCTTTGGGATGCTACCCTAGGATTATACCTTGAAATCATATCGACTGATTCCCCGCAATGGATCTCGGCGCGAAAAGCGTTTCTATGCCAGCGGAGTATCGCGACGATTTCCCATCGCGGTTAGACTCAGTCGGTTCTTGCTCCCCCGTTCCTCCCCAAGCGATTTATGAAGGCCTCCCCGATCATGCTTCGATTCTTTGCCGCTACTTGCATCGCCCTGCTCGTTAGCGCTAACAGCTTGTCGCTACCAACGGCTTTGGCTCAGGATTCGGCGAAGCCCCCGGCAGACCGTCGCCCAAACATGGTGGTCATGCTGATTGATGACATGGGGATCATGGACACTTCTGTTCCGTTCTTGACCGATGGGGCAGGTAATCCAGTGAAACATTCGTTAAACGAGTACTATCGAACTCCGAACATGGAGCGTTTGGCAAAGCAAGGTATTCGTTTCAATCAGTTCTGCGCGATGAGCGTTTGCTCACCGACGCGAATCTCCATCTTGACCGGGCAGAACGCGGCGAGGCATCGAACGACGAATTGGATTCAGTGGAAGAACAATAATGGTGGCCCTCGTGCTCCCAAGGATTGGAACTGGCTCGGGCTCAGCGCCACGGATGTTACGTTACCGCGGCTGTTGCAGAGTCAAGGCTACCGAACGATTCACGTTGGCAAAGGACACTTGGCTCCTCGAAGTGGCTCCGGCTCGAACCCGCTTCAATTGGGGTTTGATGTCAACGTTGGCGGAGAATCGATTGGACAGCCCGCCAGCTACTACGGCATGAAAAATTTTTCAGGGGCCGGCGATCGCTCCGACACCGCCGTGCCTGGCTTGGAGGCTTATCACGGGCAGGACATATTCCTTACCGAAGCTCTCACGCTCGAAGCCAACCGACATATCACCGATGCCGTCGAATCGAACAAACCTTTCTTTCTTTATCTGCCTCACTATGCAGTTCACGCGCCGTTCAATTCGGATC
>JALOQZ010000066.1 GCA_025459245.1 Pirellula sp. | reverse complement strand
GGGGCATGGTGGCTTCCTTGCCTGCGACGGCACAAGGTGGCGTCGCAAAGCTGAAGGCCTTGCAAACAGAATTTCATACGCGGCTTCAGGCATTCGAAGCGTCGGCTCGCGACCACAACGACTCTTCGGGCCAGTCTCATTCAAGCGGGGATAGCGGAACGAAAACGACGCTTGGAAAAGAATCTCTCACGCGGATCGTTTCTGATTTGATCGATGCGATTAAGTATCGCGAGGAAGTGGAGCGACTTTACCCCGATCCCGACGACTGCAACATGCGACTCGGCTCCATTGAAGAAGTCATCAATGCCGTCGCGGAGTATGAGCAAGAAACGGACTCGCCCACCATCCACGACTTTCTTTCCTCCGTAACACTCGCTGGGAGAGAGTTCGGATCCCCTAAGGAAAAAGAAAAGCAAATGAGTCGCAATGCCATTTCCCTGATGACCTACCACAGCTCCAAGGGGCTTGAGTTTCCGATCGTCTATATGGTCGGGATGGAAGAAGGGATCTTGCCGCACCGCAAATCCATCATCACGGACGCGGACGCGGTGGATGAAGAACGACGGCTTTGCTATGTCGGAGTGACGCGCGCTCAAGATGAGCTGTCGTTATCGCTCCCTATGTCCCGGTTTAAGTGGGGCAAGGCAAGACCCACGTTTCCTAGCCGCTTTCTGTACGAAGTGACGGGCCAAGCAGATAACCCGAACAGGATGAAGGCCATTCGAGGGGCCGCTGAAGAAGCGAAGAAAGCGGCAAGTGCGAAGAAGTAGGCGTGGATAAAAGACTTCCGTTAACGCACGGCGTGAGCAAGGGAAGAGTCCCTCGCTCACGCTTAGGGTTGTGGCGCGTTAAGCGATTTGCGTTTTCAGCTTACTTGATATCGATATCAAACTGAGTCCCGCCGGAGGGAACCGAACACTTGAGTTCCGAGTTCTTGTTGTACTTGGCCGGAATCGGTTCCTTTATCTTTTCAGCCGCTTTGTACTGAGCCATGTTTGTGCCCGTGGCTTGAGCCATGTAAGCGGGGTCATCGGAGCTGGTTGGAGCAATTGGTGTTTCCTCTGCAGGCGCATCCAAAATAGTTGTCACAACAACTTTATGGTCACCAATTGCAGCACCCTTTTTTCCAGAAGACCAGATTTCATAGTCCCCATTTTCGTCTGTGCGGCTTGTGCCCGCCGGGCCGCCCCCCACAGGCTCAAACACAACAAGCCCCTTGGCATAGGGCTTTCCGTACATCATTACCTTGCCTTTGACCGGAGCCAAGGCTGGGCCGGAATCGCCGCAGCCCGCGATAGACATGCACGTGACCAACGACAAACCTATTGCTAATAAGGAACGCATAAATACCTCGCTATGAGTGTGCTTTTAAATGAAAAGACGAACGGCACCCGAGGTACCGCTCGTCTGTAAATTGGCGATTGAATGTCAATCGCGACTAGTCTTGGAGCGAAGCGGTTTCTCCACCGGCTCGGCTACCTAGCGCACCCCAAACACCGTACGGAGAAGGTCGGCTGCCTGGATTGTCAATGTCATCCACCGATTGATTGCCGGTATCGACCGATTGGCTAATGAATCGAACGGATCCGTCGACCATTCCGATTTGTCCGCCACCGGTGTGGTAGCTGGAGAGTGCGCCCATGTGCTCGTTACCGTCTACACCGCCCCAATGGCAGCTTGGACCGTTTGGCGCAACGATGGTGGTGAACCCGACGAAGTAGGGTCGACCGTCCCATGCACGTCCACCTTGTGGGCGGAAGTCGGCACGGACAGCACCCGTAATCCGTCGTCGATTGGCTGGGTCGATACGTGCCAAGCAAGCAGCTGGATTCCAAGCCTGCATGTTGACAGCAACACCGCCAAGCACATCGTTGGGAGCGCCACCCGCGACCGACTCACCGAACAAAATGGTGTTCGAGGTTCCGTCTGGAACTTGGCCGATGGCCAAGTAACGATCGCGTTGGAACATACCACGGTTGTCACGCCCATCTTGAGGACGGAAGTGGTTTTGGTGGTAATCGTCACCCAAGCATCCGCGGTAGTTCAGCAAAGAAGGGCTCTCACCACGATTGGTGGGCGGGGTGTCGGATGGGCAAATAAAGCCTGGAATTTGAGCCTTCCAGTTTTGGTTTTCCCAAGCGTTGTTGGCGGTGCTCCAAGGGGTGGGGAGACCTGGTCCACCCGGTCGAGCTTGAGCCATCATGTTTTGGTAAAGGCTGTTCTGCTCGATGAACGGAAGAATGGAAATCGTCCAAGCATAAGGCCAACCTGCACCAGCACCCATTCCAGGTGCTGCGTTTCCTTGCCCCGAGTGGCCGAGGGCTGGGAATTTCTTGAACGCCGACTCGTAGTTGAGTGCTGCCAAGCTCAATTGCTTGAGATTATTGGAGCACTGCATACGGCGTGCCGCTTCGCGCGCCGCTTGGACTGCTGGGAGCAGCAATCCGACCAGAATGCCGATGATGGCAATCACCACCAACAGCTCAACGAGGGTGAAACCCCGCTGCCGAAGAGATCTCTTCATGAAAAAGTCCTCAAAATGGAAAGAAAAGATGGATACGAATGTATGGATTGTATCACGACACGAAATTTACCGTAAAGGGATTTTCATCACCATACGCTGGAATCAGACTAAATTTCTGCCCGTTTCAACCTCTATCGGCTGCCGCTTCCTTGTTCCAACAGCAGATGTTGGTCACCTTTCCGCGCCCCAAAGGATTCCTTTTTTCCACCCGGCCACTGAACCGTAACTTCATCGACTTCATCCGATTTTCCAAGTCCGAAATGGAGCCTGGACCCAAAGTAGCTTTGGTACCCTCTACCGGCATGAACCTCAGACACCTGGGATTTCCCCCCGGCTTTGACCGTAACTCGCGCCCCTACCGCCCCCCGATTGCACTCCTTGCCTCGCAAGGTGAGTTGGAGCCAATGGTTCTTGGCCGGGGTATCGTTTCGCAAAATCGTAGGTGGGGCGTTGGAGTTCAAAATGACGACATCGAGATCGCCGTCATTGTCGAGATCGTCAAAGCCGGCAGCGCGACTGCTTTCAACAATGTCCATCCCATTGCCCGATTCCCGCGAGACATCCACAAACTTGCCCTGCCCGTTGTTCCGAAGCAAAGTGTTCGGAAGCTTTAGCGACGTCCGGTCATCCATCAA
The DNA here is from genome assembly GCA_025459245.1 of Pirellula sp. Taxonomy (GTDB): domain Bacteria; phylum Planctomycetota; class Planctomycetia; order Pirellulales; family Pirellulaceae; genus JBKCUI01. The sequence continues at coordinate 11,633 of JALOQZ010000066.1, read as the reverse complement.
TTCCACTCGGTCGAAATGGCCATTAGCGATAAAGATGTCGACGAAGCTATCGTTGTCGAAATCGACAAATCCGGTCCCCCAATTGACATGCGGATAAAGGGAGGTCGGGATCTGCGCTTTCCGAGTCGCGTCTTCAAAAATCCCTCCTCCCAGATTTCGATAAAGGACTGGCATCTCCGATTGGTAGTTGGTCAGGAATAGATCCAGTTTCCCATCGCCGTCGAAGTCAGCGCAATCGACTCCCATGCTTCCATTGATCTTTCCCTCGTAATTGCTCGCGACGCCGGAGAGAAGCCCGCTCTCCTCGAAGCGACCGGTGCCATCGTTTACATACAGCAGATTCGGCGATCCGTCTTGCGCGACAAAGACATCGACATCTCCGTCCTCATCGAAATCGGCAGCGACCACTCCCATACCTGGCCCCAAGACGCTTCCAACCCCCGATTGCTGACTCTGATTTTCAAACGTTCCATCCCCGCGATTTCGAAAGTAGTGATCCGGGTTCTTTTCGTAGTACTGAGGCCCTGCCATCAAGTACTGACCCTTTGACAATACGGGCACATGGTTTTCATACGTGAATTCAACATAACTGGCGACAAACAAATCGAGATGTCCGTCGTTATCGCCATCCAAGAAACAAGCCCCTGCACCGACTTCAAAACGTCCCTCAACCCCCGCATCCGCTGTCACATTGGTAAATGTTTTATCTCCGTTGTTTCGAAACAACACGTTCTTACCAAAGTGTGTCAAGAACAGGTCTTGATCACCGTCGTTGTCGTAGTCAGCGACTACAGCACCAAGCCCGTACCCTGAATACTTGAGCCCTGACTCTTCGGTGACGTCTTGAAATTTCCAATTACCCAAATTCCGGTAGAGGCGGTGGTGCAACTTGTCCGCCGACTCTTTGGAGCCCTTCAATGGGGAACCATTGCAGAAAAAGATATCGATCCAGCCATCGTTGTCGTAATCAAACAACGCGACACCTCCCGTCATGGCCTCGACAATGTATCCGATACCACTTGCTCCACTGCTATGCACAAAGTCAATTCCGGACTCTCGAGTTACATCGGTCAGCTGTATCGTATTCTTGGTCGGCCTACCAGCTTGTGCAAAGCAAGTCTCTGCACCTGTGGTTAATGACAGAAGCCCACCAAACGCGGCAAGTAATAAACCAACTTCCCTCGCCCTAATCATGATTGCCATGTATCGCATCGCTTTACCGTGATTCCGATTTCTGCTCGGATAGTTGTTTCGCATATTTTCTCGCTTCAGCCGCGCCGCGTTCATCCTTTAGCTTGTCGCAAATCGATGCCAAGAATAGGAATCCCTCTGGACTAGGCATTCGTTCGATCGACTTCTGAGCATACCACCTCGCTTCCGGAAGCTTCCCTCCCTCCAAGCAAAACTCAGCAAGGCCGGCGTAGGGCTCGATTCGTTGTGGAAATACCGAAACAGCCATCTTGAGCGTCGCCTCTGCCCGAGTCCGATCGCCAAGCGAAGCGTGCACCTTTGCCAATGCCAAGTAGTCTTGAAATGCCTCGCTGCCGAGCTCGATGATGCGTTCGCGTACATCTCGCTCTTCGATCGTCTGCTTGGACTGAAAGTAGAGATCCGCCAAGGCTCGAAGGGCTGATAAGCTCTCTGGATCCATCGCGACACACCGCAGCAGTAGCCTCTCTGCCTCCAACGCATCTTTTTGTTTGAAGTAAACCGCGGCGGCTTCCGTGAAAATGGATTTAGCCGTCCGCCTGATTTCTTGATCGCTCAGGACTTGGTAACGCTCCTGTCCGGAAAGATTATCCTGCTTCTTCAATTCAGCATACTTTTCCAAATATTCCTTTGCCTCTGCTCGCTTACCTTGACGTAAACAGGCGTTTCCCAATCCAACATAGAGACTCGGCGTCTGAACTCCTAATTCCATAGCACGACGGAAACTAGCCTCCGATTCCGAAATCTTTCCAAGCTCCATCTGAGCCTGCCCTAAAAGCAACCAGTGCGAACCTTCCGCAGGAAACCTCTTCAACGAAGCCTCCAAGACTTGGCTTGCTTCCTCGAAAATCCCAAGATTCGACAATGCGAGCGCCAAATGATGAGCCATGTCAAAGGAATCAAATCCGAGTGCGACTCCCTGCCTGAGAGTGTTCAGTGCAAGTTCATTATCGCCTTGCTCCATCGCAATCGAAGCCAAATTGATGTAGTGAAGTTCTTGCTTTGGCTCCAAACGAATGCACTCCTTCCACATCGCCTGTGCCTCGGAGTAATGCCGCGTCTGAGCTTTCATCATTCCTACGACATGCAACGCATCCGCGCTGGCGGGATATTGAGCCTGCAACCGACTCGCCACCTCTTCCAACTCATCTTCCAGTGTTGCAAGTGAATTCTGCAAAGGGCGAACGACTAGCTGCACCAAAGAAGACCTTCTGGCTTCTGATGGTGATTCTTCTGCATCAGGTGCATTCCGTTTTGATTCCTCTGTCTGCAAAACGGGTTTCTCAACAGCATCCGGAACTGGTTTTGAGACTGCTGGAGGTGGTTGCTTTTGTAATTCAACCACCCAATCGGACAGTTCCGCCTGACGCTCCATCGTCTCTCGCAAAAGGGACAATTGGTAAAACGATAAAGCGACCGCCAAGGCGGCAACCAAAACGGATACCCACGGAATCCAATTTCTACCTTCCCCCGAGCTCATGCAATTCTCCTCTCAATCCTTGCGAATGCGTCTTCCGTGGTACGATGTGTCTCATGGGGCATTGGGTGCGTTCAGGTCTGGAACTCTCGGATCGCCCGGTGCTAAATCGTTTGCTCGCTGAATCAGTTTCTTCATCTCCTCTTGATTACCACTCTGCCTGGCGACGACAGCCAGCATCAACGTCCACTCGACATTCATCGGCTCTAGTTCATAAGCCTTCTCAGCCATCTGCTTGAACGATTCCAAGTTGCCACCGACCAACGCCAGCTTGGCCCGTTCGCCGTACAAGTAGGCTACGTCCGGGAAGCGATCGGTCGCAGTCGTTAAGACTTGCTCGGCTAGGCCGGGTTGCTGCGCTTGGGTCGCGACGCTCGCGAGATTCATGTAATTGAGAATGTTCGTTGGCTGAAGAGCCAATAACTTCTGATGCAGCACCACCGCATCTCCCCATTTTCGATCCGCTCGCAATATGGACGAAAGATCCATGTAGATCTCGCCGTTATTGGGTTCCTCCGCCATCGCCTGAAGCAACCACTTCTCTGCATACTCTAGCTTTTGATTGGCCGCAGCAACGGAGGAGGCGTTTCGCAGAAGTGGTACCGCCAGATTCCGAAGGATCGCTGCGTAGGATTCGGAGAAGGTCGCATCGCTACCTGCCCCCGTGTTCGCTGCTTCGTCTTTGGTTTTTTCAGGAGACGCCTCCGAGGCAGGTTGGACCGCTTTCGCAAATTCTTGCGCTTCCTCGGTTTTTCCAACACGATTAAGGATCGTAACCAACGCGTTGATCGTCCCGAGAGAACGGTCTCCCAAATCGAATGCGCGGCGAAGCGAGCTCTCGGCTTGCCCATTCTTTCGAAGCTGCGTTTCGATCACTCCTAACTCAAACCACAATGCTGCCACGTTGGGGTATTTACGCACTCCGAGTTTCGCGGCTTCCTCGGCAGCCTCCAAGTTTCCAAGCTTGGTATGTGCATCGGAAAGCTTTTGGAAGAAATCGGCCGTCGTCTTGTCGCTCCCTTTGGCTCGTTCCAAGATCTCGATTCCTTCCTCCGTCTTGCCTTGATCCACCAACAATCCAGCGAGACCGACCACCGGGCCCATTTCCAAAGCGGATTTGTCCAAGCACTGCCTCCACAACTCCTCAGCAACCTGCGTTTGCTTCAACTCGGCATAGATCATGGCGGCGACGTGCAAAGCGGCAGGATCGCTCTCCATCTCCGTTTTCAAAACCGTCGCCACATCTCCAAGAAATGACTGCAGTTCTGCGGGACCAAGCCTCGAATCGGGCCCAGGGTATTCCAATGTCTGGTTCAACGTACCGATCCCATCTAGCCCCGCTCCGTCCCGGGCTCCCACACCCCTAGAGTCAGAACCTGCCATCCCCTGGCCCGTGCCCCTTTGCTCGCGAAGCAACCTCTCCATTAACTCAGGATCGTCCTCCAACGGGTTTAGGAGAACATAGATTCCGAGCAAGATCAAAGACGCAATCAGCGCGCAAGCCGTGAGCTGGGGCCAGCGAATACCCGCCAAATCCGATTTCCAACTCCCCCCGGAATCGCGGCTAGGTTTTGCCTTATGATTCATGCGTTACACGCCATTCCCGAAAGCAACTAAAAACTAAGTAAAGCTTTTAGTTTACGTTAGCGAGAAGTCGCTGAGTTGCAATGACAACACGGCACGATTTCGACCCAAACAGCCCATTAGGCCGGCATTATGGGAAGCACGATCACCGTAGCCAGATTTTCTGCCTTCTGCTCTAATCCACGACGAACGCGCTACTTCCCAAGGCGCTTTTTCCTCCAACTTTGTTATCTTCGTTTTTCTATTTGGTAGCCAACATGCCACGAAAGATCCTCTTCGTTCTCATTGCAACCGCTCTCTTTACGGCGTCTCTAACGGGACTGTTGCATTACACCTATCCGTTTGTATTAGCATCCGAAGAAGCTCGTAAATCGATTGCGGTTACGCCCGAGCAACAAGCGGAACTGGCCAGCGCCACGCTGGCAAGCGATCTGATCGCTTTCGCTATTTTCGGCGGCAGCCTCTGCGCGACTCTGGCTCTTTTGCTTGGGACGGCTTCTCAAGGGGCAGCCAAAGGCATCGGTGCAGCAGCTGGTTTAGGACTAGGGGCAATCACGGGCGCTGCCGCCGCTTGGCTTGGTCATTGGATCGAGCTGAATCCAGCTTTTGAAATGTCCGACCCAATGGTCTACATCGTCGTTCGATGGGTCCTTATGCTCGCAGCGGTCGGAATTGCGGCTGGGTTCGCTGTCGCACTGGCCAGCAACAAATTGAGCAATATCGTCAACATTGCGATCGGTGGTTTGCTCGGAGTCGCAGCGTCAGCGATCACCTATGGACTCCTTTCGGGAGTCATAACCACCCCCGAAGGCCGTCACAAAATCCTTCCGTTTCACGACACAAACCGTGTGATGCTGTTTGCCTCCGCCTTTGCTTTCGTCGGAATCGGTATCTTGCTGCAACTCCGAACGGAGGCGGCCAAGCCCAAGGGAGATACTTCCGAAGCTGTTCCAACCCCTGCAGCTAACTAAGCCCCCTGCAGCCAAAGAAGCCTCCGCAGTCGGACAATCTCGACTGCGAGATCACTCCCATCGAACCTTCAACAAGCAAACGTCAAAAAGAAGAGGGGCGGTGAATTTTCACCGCCCCTCTTTCATTATCTAACGGACGATTGTCCTCTACTCTTCGCTGATGCTGCCGCTATCCATCGCAGGTGCATCCATGGTCTCCGAATCCTTTGGCGCCACTGGCGGAGCGATCGATTCGGCGGTGCGAGGAGCTTGATTCAGCAACGGGAAGGATTCTTCAGCTGCTGCGGTTCCGCGATTGACCAAGTCCTCCAAAGCTTCCTTGCGGTAGCTGACTTCGGAATCTTGGAAGACTCGGAAACCGGTTCCAGCAGGAATCAGGTGACCGAGGATCACGTTCTCTTTCAAGCCGACCAACCGGTCCACCTTGCCGGCCAAGGCCGCTTCGGTGAGAACCTTGGTCGTTTCCTGGAAGCTAGCTGCCGAGATAAAGCTATTGCTTTGAACCGCAGCCTTGGTGATCCCGAGCAACTGGACTTCTCCGTTTGCGGGCTTCGGCTTCTTGCCCTTCGCTGGCTTACCACCCAAGCCTTCGCATTGGGCATTCGATGCTTCGAAGGCATCGCGAGGCACGATCGCTCCTAGTGCGAATTCGGTATCCCCTGGATCGGTGATCTTCACACACTTCGACAACTGGTCGTTGACTCGCTTGAACTCGAATCGGTCCATCACGAGGCCAGCGAGCAAGCTCGTATCGCCTGCATTGGTGATCTTCATCTTGCGAAGCATGCGGGTGATGATGATCTCGATATGCTTATCGTTGATTTCCACCCGTTGCAGACGATAGACCTGCTGAACTTCGTGCACCAAGTACTGCTGAACAGCTTCTTCACCGCTGACACGGAGAATATCGTGCGGAACCATCGGGCCTTCCACGAGCGCTTGACCTGCACGGACGATATCGCCCGAGTGGACCAAGAATCGCTTGCCCGGTGGTACCAAATGCTCGACTTCTTCGCCGCTCTCGCTTCGAACGACAATCGATCGCTTTCCACGTTTTCGGTCCTTCGAGATTTCAACCGTTCCATCCAATTCGGCAACAACCGCTGGATCCTTTGGCTTTCGAGCTTCGAAGATTTCCGTGACCCGAGGCAGACCACCCGTGATGTCCTTAACCCCGGTTGCCTCACGAGGCATTTCCGCGATTTCGGTACCTGGATTCACAAACGAACCCTCGGTGCAGGTGATAACCGCTTTCTCAGGCAAGTAGTGGACGTCGAGTGCCTTGCCATCTGGATCCTCGATCATGAGCTGAGGATGGTACTTGCCACGTGAATCCATGATTCGACGTTGGAAATTACCGCTCGGATCCTTTTCCAGTTTGAGCGTTTCACCTTCGATGATGTCAACGAACGCGATCTTACCACCTGCTGTCGAGAAGATTGGAATCTTGTGCGGGTTCCACTCGCAAAGCGGCTGTCCCCGTTCGACATTCGAGTCTTCTTTGACGAGCAATCGAGCCCCGGATGGAACGTCGTATCGCTCGAGTTCGCGACCTCGTGGGTCGACGATCGCGATCTCGCAGTTACGAGTCAGAACCACGTCATGGCCTTCGTCGTTGGTCACGTATCGCATCTTCATGAACTTCACGATACCGGACTTCTTCGCCTTGATATCGCTTTCTTCCATACTCGTGTTTGCCGCACCACCCTGGTGGAACGTACGCATCGTCAACTGCGTACCGGGCTCACCGATACTTTGAGCAGCGATGATACCGACGGCCATGCCTTCTTCCACGAGCGATCCCGTGCTCATATCCATACCGTAGCAGAGACGGCAGACACCGAGTGGGGCATCGCAAGTCATCGGAGATCGGACTTGGATCTTCTCCAATCCCATCTCTTCGATCTTGCGAGCAATATCGCGGGTGATCATTTGGTTTTCTTCAACGATGACCTCAGAGGTCACCAAGTTGACGATATTTTGACGGCTTACGCGACCGATGATCGAATCCGCCAATCGCACTTCGACCTTCTCACCACGGTAAATCGTTCCCTTGGTGATGCCTTGGGTCGTCCCGCAGTCATGAAGCGTGATAACCACGTTTTGTGCAACGTCGGCCAGCTTACGGGTCAAGTAACCGGAGTCGGCTGTCTTCAGAGCCGTATCTGCCAAACCTTTTCGTGCACCGTGCGTCGAGCTGAAGTACTCCAGTACTCCCAACCCTTCTCGGAAGTTCGATTTGATCGGCGTTTCGATGATCTCACCGGTTGGCTTGGCCATCAGACCACGCATACCGCACAACTGGCGAATCTGCTCGATACCACCCCGTGCACCCGAGGACGCCATCAAGAAGACCGGATTGATATACCAGCTACCGCGATGGTTATCGTTTTCCATCGCCTGCAACATGTCCTTCGTGATCAATTCGCGAGTTGCCGTCCAAGCGTCCAGAACTTGGTTGTAACGCTCTTGAGCCGTCATCACACCCTTGAGGTAGTTCTTTTGGAACGCCATCACCTTTTTATCGGCATCAGCGATGTGCTTCGTCTTTGACTCTGGTGTTAACAAATCGTCTGCACCGAAGGAGAGACCGGAACGGGTCGACTCGCGGAAACCAAGTTGGTTCATGTCGTCGAGCAGTTTGATCGTTGCGCGTCGCCCCAACTTTTGGTAGCAGTCGCTGATAACCGCGGCCAAGTCGCTCCCCTTGAGAGCGATGTTGTAATAGTCCATTCCCTCAGGAAGGATCGAGTTGAACAAGATCCGTCCGAAGGTGGTTTCGATGATCGCGCCTGGTTTTGCGTTTGGATCGTCGGTTTTCAGCTTTCGATTCGCAGGGAGTCGAACTTTGATTTTCGCGTGGCGAGCAATCGTTCCTTGCTGGAACGCATACTCCGCTTCGGTCATCGTCGAGAAAACCATTCCCTCTCCCTTTTGATCGGGGAGGAGCACGGAGATGTAGTTACAACCCATAACCGTGTCCTGCGATGGACTCATAATGGGCTTGCCGTTGCTCGGTGCAAAAATGTTGTGCGTGCTCATCATCAACGTGTGAGCTTCCACTTGCGCTTCGATCGAAAGCGGCAAGTGAACGGCCATCTGGTCACCGTCGAAGTCGGCGTTGAAGCCTTTGCAAACAAGCGGGTGCAAATGAATTGCATTGCCTTCGACCAAGGTTGGCTCAAACGCTTGGATACCCATCCGGTGCAACGTCGGTGCTCGGTTGAGGAGCACGGGGTGGTTTCGGATGACTTGTTCGAGAATATCCCAAACCTCTTCATCCTTGCGCTCCAACATCTTCTTTGCCGACTTGATGGTGTCGGCATGCCCCAGCTCCTTCAGCTTGCGAATGATGAACGGCTGGTAGAGTTCCAACGCGATCTTCTTTGGCAAACCGCATTGGTGCAGTCGAAGACGAGGTCCCACGACGATCACAGAACGAGCGGAATAGTCCACTCGCTTGCCAAGGAGGTTCTCTCGGAACCGCCCTTGCTTACCTTTGATCATGTCGGTCAAACTCTTCAGCGGTCGATTGCTGCTTCCCAAAACAGGTCGCTTGCAACGGCCGTTGTCGAACAACGCGTCGACCGATTGCTGCAACATCCGCTTCTCATTGCGGATAATGACTTCCGGCGCGTTCAAATCGACCAGCTTACGCAATCGATTGTTCCGATTGATGATTCGGCGATACAGATCATTCAAGTCGGAGGTGGCGAAGTTACCGCTATCGAGCAACACCAACGGACGAAGATCGGGCGGAATAACCGGAATCACGTCCAAGACCATCCACTCCGGGCGGTTTTCACTATCCCGAATCGACTCAACCAACTTCAAACGGTTGATCAAATCCTTCTTGCGTTGCTTGCTGCTCGTCTCGGACAGCTCGGTGCGGAGATCTTCGGACAGCTTGACGAGATCCAATCCTTGCAGAAGCTTTCGGACCGCTTCGGCTCCCATGTCTGCTTCGAAGTTATCGCCGTGCTGGGCCCGCGCAGCTCGATATTCTTCTTCTGTCAGAAGTTGCTGAATCTCCAAATCGGTCGTTCCCGGATTGGTAACAACGTAGTCTTGGAAGTAAATCACCTTCTCCAAGCTCGTCGTCTTCATCTCGAGCAAATTGCCCAAACGGCTTGGCATCGCCTTGAAAAACCAAATGTGAGCAACAGGGGCTGCCAACTCGATGTGCCCCATGCGCTTGCGTCGCACGCGAGAGTGAGTCACCTTCACACCGCAGCGATCGCAGATCATTCCTTTGTATTTCATGCCGCGGTACTTACCGCACGCGCATTCCCAGTCCTTTTCCGGTCCAAAGATTCTTTCGCAGAAGAGACCATCTTTTTCTGGACGGTAGGTTCGGTAGTTGATGGTCTCTGGCTTCTTGACTTCGCCGAACGACCAAGACCGAATGTCTTGCGGACGCGCTAACGAAATCTTGACCGAAGTGTAGTCATTAACTCGATCGTAGGTGGCTTCAGCATTTGCCATTACGAAAAACTCCTAAGGTCGCTTGCATTCACAGCCTCGATCTCTCGACGCGAGATACCTGGCTGTGAAAGGGTGCCTGGTGTGTTGGTGGTGTATCGGTTCGTTGTTTTGGTGCGAGCTTCGAAAATCCGAAGCTCGCGATTGTGGACTCAGTTCCGTGGGCTCATCCGAGCGGACTCGGGGGCAATGACTTGTTACAAGCGACGCTTTTCCAATCGCATGTTGAGTGCGAGACCTCGAATCTCATTGGTCAAAACGTCAAAGCTGGCCGGCGTTCCTGCTTCCAACGTGTTCTCTCCCTTGACCATCGATTCGTAAATCTTTGTACGACCTTCGACGTCATCGCTCTTGACGGTGAGAAGCTCTTGGAGAATGTAAGCGGCGCCGTAAGCTTCGAGGGCCCAAACTTCCATTTCCCCGAATCGCTGACCGCCGAACCGAGCCTTGCCTCCGAGAGGTTGCTGGGTGATCAACGAGTAAGGACCCGTGCTTCGAGCGTGGACCTTGTCGTCAACCAAGTGGTGCAGCTTGAGCATGTAGATGTAGCCAACCGTGGTTTCTTGCTCCATCTGCTCTCCGGTTCGACCGTCATGAAGACGGATCTTTCCGTGACTAGGCAATCCCGCTTCAGCCAATGCCTTGTTGATATCGGTTTCGCTCGCTCCGTCGAACACCGGCGTGATCGCTTGGAATCCAAGCTTCGCTCCGGCCCAGCCCAAGTGGGTTTCCAAAATCTGACCGACGTTCATCCGGCTCGGAACCCCAAGCGGATTCAACATGATCTGGAGCGGTGTTCCGTCCGGCAAGAAAGGCATGTCTTCCACCGGCAACACTTTGGAGATAACCCCCTTGTTACCGTGGCGACCTGCCATCTTGTCGCCGACGCTGATCACGCGTTTGGTCGCGATATATACCTTGACCATCTGCAAAACGCCGCTGCGAAGCTCGTCACCTCGCTTCATGCTGTTTAGCTGCCGATCGCGAATATCGAGGGCTTCCTCCACGGCAGGCCAAAGATTCTTGTAAACCTTTTTAACTTCCGCATGGAGACCTGCATCCAAACGATTGAGCAATCGCGACAAGTTGAAGGTCTGCGCTTTTTCTGCGATGAACTTCGGATCTTGTCCGCCTGTCAAAGGTGTGCCGTCTTCGTCGGTCAGCTTGCCACCGATAGCTTTTTCAAGCTCTTCCGCGAAGGACGCAAAGGAGGTCGAAATCTCTTTATTGCCTTCGGTCTCAACTCGCTTGAGTTCCTTCTCGAATTCCTTTCGCTCTTCTTCGGACAAGCTCATCCGGCGAGAGAATTTCTGAGTATCGATCACGATGCCTTCGACACCCGAACTGACTTCGAGCGAGTCATTCTTGACGTCTTCACCCGCGCGACCGAAGATCGCATGCAGAAGCTTTTCTTCCGGCGTCAATTCGGTCTTGCTCTTCGGAGAAACCTTGCCCACGAGAATATCGCCAGGACGTACATAGGTTCCGATCTGAACAATTCCACTCTCGTCCAGGTTTCGCAACGCCTTTTCACTGACGTTGGGGATGTCTCGAGTGAACTCTTCACGACCAAGCTTGGTTTCGCGAATCTCCACGTCGAACTCTTCGATGTGGATCGACGTGTAAACGTCCTGCTTGACCAACTCTTCGCTGATGATGATCGCGTCTTCGTAGTTGTAACCATCGAAGGACATAAAGCCGACCAAAACGTTTCGGCCAAGGGCGAGCTCACCTAAGTGAGTCGAGGCACCATCGGCGATGATCTGTCCCTTCTCAACCTTGTCCCCCAAGCTGACGATCGGACGCTGATTCAAACAAGTCCGCTCGTTCAGTCCTTGGTACTTTTTCAAGTGGTAGATGTCATTTCCGACTTCGATTCGCAAGCAATCGACATAAGTCACCTTGCCCGC
>JALOQZ010000348.1 GCA_025459245.1 Pirellula sp. | reverse complement strand
AGACCCGCCTGATATGGGTGCCCCAATTGGCATTGTTTAAACAACCGATCGATATCGAGATATTCGCTATCGATGACAATTTGTCTGCCTAGATTGCTTTCAAGTCCTTTGCGAATCCCACGCCCCCAAAGCTCACAAATCGGCAACTCCTTACGCTGGCTGTAAAGCACCAGGACACGCGGGGCGCGCGGCAAGCTCGGAGTTTGTGCGACGGATTCATTGGAAGAGGTCGAGCCGGTCGGAAGAAGGGTTAGTACACTGACAATGCACAGCGCTACGAGCGCACAACGTTTCTGGAGCGGTTTCAACACAGGCTGGAATGGATGTTTTGACGGGAGTGTGAGTTTGGTTATGTTCGCCATCGGAAGAGGTGTGCGATACAAGACTGATTTGCTTTTGGACGGTGTCAATGCTGCACGCATTTCACACGCACCTAAAAACCGCATTGAAATTGGGTTCGAAAGAGCAAACCGTCATCGCCTGGTAACAGATTCAAGCGGGCGCTGTTGAGCGGCGTGCCTGTGATTCTAGAAATGTCAAAATTGAATTTGGTGTTATGTCCGCGAATGTACCAAGCGAAACCCGCGGCTAGTTCCTCGGTATTTTGGTCCTTCTGGCCGAGTGTTCCGGAATTTCCGTTGATCGTCGCCCAGCGACACAACAGCTCCAAGCGGCTTGGGACGACGAAGGTTCCGGATTGCAGAAGAAGTCCATGGTCGAGAAGATTTGGCACACTGCCGCCCGTGAATTGAGAGATGGTACGCCAGTGGTGTTCTGCGATGAACGAGAACCCCCGGTATTTCCAATGACCGTCCAAGGTGTACATGTTAACGTCGTACCCCGTAACCGAAGCGGGTAAAAGATTGGACAGCCGGTCGCCAGAATCGACAACGCGTTGGCGATTGAACTCGCTGGGGCCTTCCGCGTTGATTCGCGATCCTGCGACACCCAATCCAAGTCGAATTGCCGGGCTTTCATGCCAGCTTAAGTCTGGCTCTCCGTCATCGCCGAAATCGCCAAGGATGTCGGAAGTCATCCGCGCCGACCAGCCAAAATTTCGGTCGAGATCCTCGTTGGGAATGGTACTATCTCGGCCGGTGTTGAAGCCGTTGAAGAGTGCCGTTTCAACACGCAATGGAACCGGAGAGTCCGCGATGTTGCTCGAGGTTCCGAAGCCAAGCGAACGGCCGATGTCGAAGAAGAGGTTTGCGGTGGAGCGTTCGCTGAATTGAAAGCGTCTCGCGGATTCTTCGCGCGATCGACTGAAGGGGACTTTCCATTTTCCAGCTCGCAGGATGAGGCGATCGTCAGGCAGTCCTAATCCTAAATGGCCAACGTCATAGTTGATGAAACCATCGAGTAGCAAGACTTCCACGGACTCGTCCGAGTTACCATCGAAAGCAACGACATAGGTGAAGTCGGGGGAGTATACGAGCCCGCTGAAACTTAAACGGAGTCGCTCGAACGAGATCGTATTTCGACTTCGGCTCGGCCCCTGGGAATCAAAGTAAGCATGCCTCAATTGAAACCAGGCATTCGTTCGCAATTCAAAGGGAAAAGGTTCGGGAGCAAGACCGTCCGACCGGGTGTTGGATAATAGAATCCCGCGATCCAGTTTGAGAGATAAGCCGTTTTCGTCAGGGGGCGACGGCAAATAAGGCTGGTTTAACGGCAGTGAATCTTGCGAAGGGGACAACGACTCTGCATAGAGATTACCTGTGTCGCCAAGAGAAGTTGGGGGCACCAACTGTACTGTGGCCACGTTCCCTTGCTCATCCGCTGATTCCGCAGTTCTTGCAGGAGCGAGCGAAAAGAGAGCGCATGCGAACAAGCTCAGCCTCGAATGTAGGTTAGCTGACTTTTGGTCGAGCTTTCTTCCATTCATCAGCCAACACCTTTGCAACTATGGACGAATACGGGGGGTATCCACCGTGTCGCTACCATCGGCAAAGACGGTGTAATCCCTACATTCAATCAGCTGGGGACGGGAAGGAATGTTGCAAAAACCCTCCTTCTGGTCGAAGTTTACCGATTGTAGGGGTCCGAAGCTTTTCGGAGTTTTTCTTCAAGTCCACTACGGGTTTGACTAAGGAATACCGATTTTAAGAGACACCGTGGACTGGAGTTTCCAGCACCATGATGAAAAATCTTTCTGTAATCGGGTTATCATGAAACGCTTCCTCCTCGCGTCGTTGGCCGTGGTCTCTGGGGTTTTCATTGTGGGAGGGAGCGAAGTTCAAGCTCAAACGCTCGGAGTGGAGCTTCACAATCAACTCATGCCGGCCTCGGGGGGGATGGGAGGCGTTAGTATTTCGCGTCCCCAAGATTTAACAAGCGCGATCAATGCGAACCCGGCGACACTGACGCAGTTTAGCGGAACGCAGTTTCTCTTCGGCGGCGCATGGGCGGAGCCGACGTTTAACATTCGCCAGACGACGGCACTGCCTACCGTTGGGCCCGTCTTGGTGGATCCATACGCCGCGAAATCGGATGCACCTGGCTCGGTGCTTGGGAATATTGGTTTGACACAGGACGTCTCGGAGTTGGGCATTCCTGCAACGCTAGGGATCGGATTCCTTTCGAGCGCCGGTGGGATTGTCGATTTTCGTCAGCAACCGGAAAGCAATGGCACCAATACAGGACTAACGGTCTTTGCCATGCCCGTCATGTTAGGTGTTCAACTGACCGAACGGCTTTCCGTTGGGGGTGGTGGTTCACTTGGAATCGGTTTGTTCGATGGGCCTTTTATCGGTGTAGGTGGCCTGACCACTGCGTACGCATTGCGAGGGACTGCCGGACTCAATTATCAACTCACCGAGGTAACCTCAGTGGGGGCCTACTATCAGTCGAAGCAGTCTTTTCAGTTTGAAAATGCTATCACCCTTCCGGTGGGGCCCGGCAATCCCTTGGATGTCAATTTGGATTTGCCACGCAACGTTGGCGTTGGGGTCGCGAACACCGCTCTATTGGATGGCCGACTACTGGTGGGTGTGGATTTGCTTTACAAGTTCTGGGATCAGGCGGACCTTTTCAGTGCGATCTACGACAATCAATTGGCGGTGCAACTGGGAACTCAGTGGACTCATAATCGGGTCCGTCTTCGGGCTGGTTACGTGTGGGCAGAAAACCCATTGGATCCAAATCCCGGGCCAAACCTTGGAGGGGTAATTCAGAGTGGAGGACTCCCTAGCGTGCGTTACTCGCAAGCTCTTCTTGCCATCACCAGTGAGCATCGATTGAGTTTTGGTCTGGGTATCACGGATGTACTCCCCGGTATCGATGCTGATTTGATGGGAGGTGGCATGTTCAAAGATACGGAACAGTTGGGACCGTTCACACAAACTTCCATTGAAAGCTATTGGCTCGGCTTCGGGCTCACATGGAGATTCTCGCGAGGTAGCTGCCAAAACACAGTGCCATGTCGCTGGAGCTCAAACGCTTCAACGGCAAGCCTTGCTCACAATGGCTCGTGAAGTTGAACCTGTTGCCATTGTCAGCGATGCCGAAAGGTCATTGTATGTGGAATCCTTACGCAAGGGTGATCGCGTTGACGGTTGGACTCAGCGGATTCATCGCGGTAGTTGCCAACTGCAATGCTCAATCGCCACTCCAGCCTAGCAATGATGTTTCGCGACGTGCCTCATCCGAGCGGGGAACTGAAGAGCAGGATAACGAGTCCGAGTTAGAAACGGATCGGGACTCATTTACGCCATCGACGTCGATCGCGTCTCTTCGCCGAACCATTGTTGAGTCGAGCTTTTCTGTCGTCGATCACTCGGTCGGGAAAGACACTTACAGCTATCCGGAATTGCTGTTGCGGTATGGCCTTACGAGTCAAGTCGAAGCCCGCTTCGGTTGGAATTATGAGATCGGGGGCGTCAACACGATTTCCTCGGGAAATGAAGTCGAGTTGCACGGCGACAAAGAAGAAGCCTCTCGCCTTCTCTACGGAATCAAATGGGGGATTGCCGAGCAAGAAGGTTTGATCCCCGAGGGGGCAATGATTCTGCCGCGACGGCGATATCGCTGACGCCAGTCATCGGCTGGCAGCTTCGAGAAGGACTCAAATACGATTTGAGTTGTCGTTATCAAACCAGTGAGAACGATCTTGATGAGTTCAATGTTTGGACTCCATCGTCGGTCCTAAAGTATTCCTTTTGTGAACAGTGGACGGCTCATATCGAATACATCGGAGTTTTCACAGACGGGCGAGAGCACGAGACCGAACAACATTTTTTTAGCCCTGGTGTCCATCGTCTTCTTAATTCCGATTTGGAAATCGGAGCTCGAGTTGGTTGGGGACTCAATGATGAGACCCCTGACTTCTTTGCGAACATCGGCGTTGGGTGGCGATACTAGCGCAAGTGCAGTCTATTGTTTTGGAAACGCTGGGGGCATCGCCAGCCGTTCGAGAACCGCTTGAAACTCTGTTTGCAGCAAAAGAGGCTTCTCCATTCGACGTGCAAGCTCGCTCGCACGTTGTTTCAGTGAGGCAACAAGATCGGGGTGTTG
>JALOQZ010000065.1 GCA_025459245.1 Pirellula sp. | reverse complement strand
TCGTTGCCCGGAGAGAATTGGCTGCGGCTTTTGCTTTGGCTTTTGCTGGGGCTGACGATCTATTTCTGCTACGGATATTGGCGAAGCAAGCTGCGTACCGCTTGAGGTAATCGCAGATTATAGAGTCGCATTTCGCTCCCGCGAAATCAGAGCAGGTGCCCTCGGATGCTAGATCCGAGGTTACCACCACCAACGCAACCGTGTTCGGTGCAATGGAACGATGGGACCGTTCGAATGGGATGCATATGAACGATGAAACTAGCAGTGGGAATCGATATCTGCTCGCTATCGAGTCCACTTGCGATGAGACAGCCGCGGCGGTGCTCACTCGAGATGGCAAGATTCTCGGCGAGTGCATCGCGACACAAGAAGAATTGCATCAGGCTTTTGACGGAGTCGTTCCGGAAATCGCAGCCAGAGCGCATCTCGAACGCATCCTGCCTGTGATCGATAAAGCGATGAAGCAATCGGGAATTTCGCCTCTCGATCTGGAGGCGATCGCTGTTGCTACCCATCCCGGTTTGCCGGGTTCGCTTCTTGTCGGATTGGCGGCCGCGAAAGGCCTTGCCCTGGCATGGAACAAGCCCCTTGTCGGGATCAATCATGTTCAAGCGCACATTTACGCATGTGGTCTCGGGAGTGCAGAGTCGATATTCCCGTGCGTCGGTTTCGTCGTGAGCGGAGGGCATACAACGCTCTATCGCTGTGAATCACCTACGCAATGGCACTACCTGGGTGGTACAATCGACGATGCAGCCGGCGAGTGTTTTGACAAAGTCGCTGTCATGCTGGGGCTTCCTTTTCCAGGGGGCCCGCAATTGTCGAAGCTTGCAGAGTCGGGAAATCCAAAAGCGGTTCCCTTTCCTCGCCCCCTTCTAGATCAACCCTCACGCCTCGAGTTTAGTTTCTCCGGATTGAAAACGGCGGTTCGTTATCATATCGGTGGCACTGGAAAACAAGATTGGAGCCAATACGAGCTCACTCCATTTCAGAAAGCGGATATCGCCGCGTCGTTTGAACAAGCGGTCATCGATTGTTTGATCGGGAAGAGTTTGCAAGCCATGGCTGCGACCAAACTCCGTCGTCTTTGTGTCGGGGGCGGCGTGGCAGCTAATCGACGATTCCGAGAACAACTCCAATCGGCTTGCCTGTCTAAAGGAATAGAACTAATTGTTGCACCGAAAGAGCTTTGTACCGATAATGCCGTGATGGGCGCATTGGCTTGGGAGCGAGTTGACGCTGACGACTTTGATGACCTCGATCTGGATGTTCAACCCGGACTGCTTCGTTATCGCGCAGGCACGGCACCTATCTGAGCTTCAAATAGGACCTTGAACGGATTGGCTGGCGCAAGTGGCACGTCTTCGTTGACCATGTTGGGGCGAGCCGCGGACCACCACCGATCGAATTCCTGCCCCAGCTTTTCAACGATCTCAGGATTCTTGGCTGCGATATTTGTCTTTTGCGCGGGATCGTTCAAAAGATCGAACAATTGCCAAGCCGGTTTGTCCGTACCTGTGATACTTACAAGGGCATAGCGATCATTTCGGATGGATGCGTTCCGATATTGAAAGCGATCAGGGGATACCCCTTTCTCCCATCTTCCTACGTGCGCAACCAGTGTGCGATCGCTCCAATCCGAAGGGACCTTTTTATTTGCATCGGTGAGGAAACGTCGAAGCGATCTCCCTTGGAATTGTTTGGCAAAATCATCAGGTGCTTGAATCCCCAGAAAATCGAGCATGGTCGGAGCGACGTCGATTCCACCCGCGAGTACATCGCAGTCGCCCGGCTGAATGTTTCCAGGCAGCGACCAAAAGCTGGTGGCTCTTGTTCCTCCTACCCAAGGAGTCCCCTTGAGGCCTCGCATGTTGGCATTGAATGTTTTTCCTCCCTCGGTTCCACCATTGTCGTTCATAAAAATCACGAGAGTTTCGTCGTCGATGGAAAGGGAGCGTAGCAAGTCCAGCGTTTCGCCAATGTTGGTATCGATATTGTGGACCATACCAAAGAAGTTCGCTTCTTTGTCGCTCAATCCTTTCCCTTCATAAAGTGCGCGATCTTCCGGGCGTGCGATGTAGGGGGCGTGGGGGGCGTTGGTTGCAATCCAAGCGAACCACGGCTTGCTATCGGTCGACTTCTTACCAATCCACTCTCGGGCTTGTCGGAAGAACACATCTGTGCAATAGCCACTGGTTTTCTCAAACTTCCCGTTGTGCAGAATCCAAGGATCGAAGTAGCTATTCCCAGGAGCATCGCCGCAGCTGCCAGGATAGGATTGGCCGATCCCTCCAGCTCCATGAATAAAAACCTCGTCAAACCCCCGCTGGTTGGGTTGATACGGAGCCTCGTCGCCCAAGTGCCACTTTCCGAAGATACCCGTCTGATATCCGGCTTTTTGAAGTACCTGCGGGAGAGTGACTGCGTCTAAGCGAAGCCGTTCTCTCTCGAGGATCGTATGGGTGATTCCGTTAAAAAACTCGTGCTGCCCGGTCATCAACTGCGAACGCGTCGGAGCGCAGGTGGGGGCGACCATCATTCTGGTGAACCGACAGCTCGCAGCATGTAGATTGTCCAAGTTCGGAGTCTTCAGCAAAGGATTTCCGTGCGCCGAAACGTCGCCGTAGCCTTGATCATCCGTCAAAATGACCAAGACATTTGGCTTCTTCTGACCCACTGTCGATTCAATCGCTTCCACAGAATCGAGCGATAGAAATAAACAAAAGAATGCACCCAAGACGCCTTGCAGGGTGAATGGAGTCCGGCGTGTGGTGTTAGCGGAGTCGTGGTTACTCATGAACGGGAGGGTTCCGCGAGAGAGGTTTGATGAGGATTAATGGAACTGTCTAACAACCCAACATTCGCTGGATTATAGCAACAGAATGGTTAACCGACTTGGGGCGATTACTCGCCAAGAAATTGTTCGATGAACTCCATTTCTGATAGCACGGGCACACCCAACGATTGCGCTTTTTCCAATTTGCTCCCTGCCGCTTCGCCTGCGACGACAAAATCGGTTTTTTTGGAAACGCTACTGGCAGCTTTCCCTCCCATTTTCTCGATCAACCGTTCGATTTCATCGCGTGAGTAGCGACTTAAGGAGCCGGTTACAACAATGGTTTTCTTGGCAAGTTTTCCGGCTGCGTCGACCGTGTCTTCATCGGTTGTGGAGAGAGAAACGCCTGCATCGCGAAGCTGGGAGATCAGCTCCGTGCCTTCAGGGCTGCGAACGTAGTCAAAGACACTCGCCGCGATGATCGGACCGATTTCCGGTGTGGAAGAAATCGTAGAAAGGTCTGCAGCCATGATCGCATCCATGGAGCCGAACCGCCTGGCCAATACCTGCGCGACGCGTTGCCCAACGTGCCGGATAGAAATGGCGTTGAGAACACGGCTCAATCCACGCTGCTTGCTAGCTTCGATTCCGGCTAGCAAACTTTCAGCGGACTTCTTTCCCATACGTTCCAATCGCAGGAGATCCTCGAGTTTCAGTCGATAGAGATCGCCCAAGCTCATGACCAACTCTGAGTCGACGAGTTGATTCACCAGCTTTTCGCCGAGCCCTTCGATATCCATGCAATCTCTGCTAGCGTAGTATCGCAATCGCTGGCGCCATTGTGCTGGACATTGTTTGGATACGCATCTGATGTAAACACCTGCCGGATCCTTTTGCAGCTCGGATCCACATTCGGGGCAATGTGTGGGGAATTGATACAGAGGAAGTTCGTGCTCGCGTCGATGACGTTCGACTCGCACAATATGCGGGATGATCTTTCCAGCTTTCTCGACAACGACCCAATCTCCCACGCGGACATCTTTTCTCTCGATTTCTTCTGCATTATGGAGCGAAGCGCGAGACACCGTCGTTCCGGCAAGCTGTACTGGTTCCAGCTCCGCGACAGGTGTGATCGTCCCCGTTTTGCCGATTTGTGTTCGGATCTCTAGCAAACGGGTGACGGCTTCGTACTTCTCAATTTTGTAGGCAATCACCCATCGAGGCGACTTGCTGGTCGCGCCCAGAGACTCGCGTTGTTCAAGCGAATTGACTTTGATAACAATTCCATCCACTTCAAAGTCCAATTCATGCAACGTCTCGACGATTTGATTGCAATGAAGAATCAGAGCGTCTTTATCTTTGAAGACTTGAACCCCGGGAGTGATCGGGATCCCGAGCAATCGAACTCGTTCGAGAAAGGCCATATGCTCGCGTTCTCGAATCCCGTCGCAGTAACCTATGCCATGGCATAGAAATCGCAGTTTGCGTTGGGCGCAGAGTTTTGAATCAAGCAATCGAATAGAACCTGCGGTAACGTTGCGAGGGTTCTTGAACTCCGGTTCACCTTGCTTGACCCTCTCTTCGTTCAGCGAAACGAGATCGGAATTGCGCATGTAGACTTCGCCGCGGACTTCCAAGACGTCGGGAATCTCGTCTCCCACCAACCTTTGGGGCAAGCCTCGAATGGTTCGAATATTGTGAGTGATATCGTCACCCACTTCACCATTGCCTCGCGTAACGGCCTGGGTAAGCAATCCTTTTTCGTAGCGAATGGAAGCCGCGACGCCATCGACTTTCAATTCCACCACCCATTCGATTTCTTCACCGGGTAGAAGCTTTTCGGTTCGCTGAAAAAAGTCTCGAAGCTCCTTTTCGGTGTAAGTGTTGTCGATAGAGAGCATGGGAATCCGATGCGTAACCTGTGTCAGTCCTTCGACAGGTCGGTCCCCTAATCGCTTGGTGGGGCTGTCCGGGCTCGTGAGTTGCGGATAGAGCGATTCCAGCTCTTGGAGCTCTCTTAGAAGTCGATCGTATTCAAGGTCCGTGATGGACGGAGCCGCGAGAACGTAATAGTTGTAGTCATGCAAACGAATTTGTTCGCTCAGCCACTCGATACGTTCCGCAGCTTTCAAATGAATCATTTCAGTTCGATCAGCGAGGGTTGCAATGGATAACGGTTAGGGATTGGGGGCTGCGTCTACTTCGTCGAGCGGTCCCGTCGCATCGGTGGAATTCGAACCGTCGGAAACGAAGCGGTAGCCGGCATCGCGGACGGTGAGAAAATGTTTCGGCTTGGCTGGATCCGTTTCGAAGATCTTTCGTAGCCGGAGCATGAATTGGTCGACGCTGCGTGTCTGCATGTCACCGCTCATTTCCCAGACTTCGGTGAGGAGCTCCTGCCGGCTGATCACGCGCCCTTCGTTTTCGGCAAAGTATCGAAGGAGTTGCAGCTCTTTATGTGTCATTTTGACTTCCTTGTCGTCGACGAAAACTTCGTACGATTCGAAATTGATCGTCGCTCGTCCGAAGTGGATTTGCTGCAGTTTGACGTTGGCCGATTCCATTGGCTTGGTTGATTGTTGCGGATAGAGCCGCATCAAATTTTTGGCTCGAGCTAGTAGCTCGTCGAGATCGAAGGGTTTGGTCAAGTATTGGTTTGCTCCGCAGTCGAACCCTCGCGTGCGGTCTTCGGACAAGCTCCGGGCGCTTAAAATCAAAACCGGGACCATGACCTTTTCGTTTCGCAGCGTTTCGCAGACCGCGTAACCGCTCATGCCTGGTAGCATCAGATCCAAAATGATGAGATCGAATGCGTAGGGATCGGCCCGCACCAATTTCAGAGCTGTCGGACCGTCCTCGACCAAGGTGACACGGTATCCCTCTGCTTCTAAATTGTATTTGACGAGCGTGCCGATGTGCTTTTCGTCCTCGACAACCAAAATATGCTTCCGCCCTTTCATTCGGCTTTCGCCCCCTTTCGCAGGTTCCATTCTAGCGGGACATCGTCAGGGACGTTAGCGGTGATCGTCGGTGGGCTTGCCCCTATGGGACACTGAAGCTCAAATCCGACGTGTTTAGAACCCGTCAAGTGCGCGTGGCACCATTTGGATGATGGGTGGAACCTTTCAGGAGCAATCGCTTTGAGAGCCGAGATCATTTCCATTGGCGACGAACTAATCAGCGGCAATCGTCTGGACACCAACAGCCAATGGTTGAGCCAGCAATTGGGAGCTTTGGGGATCCAAACGGCCTTCCATACAACCGTTGGAGATTGCCATGCCGACAACATTGGAGCGTTTCGCAATGCTGTTTCACGAGTCGATCTTGTTGTTTCGACAGGGGGGCTGGGGCCCACTGCAGACGACTTGACACGCGAAGCCATCGCCGACGCCTTTCATCGTCCCCTCGCATTACGACAAGAGGCACTCTCTCACATCGAAGGGCTTTTCGCGACTCGCAAACGCCCGATGCCGGAACGCAATCGTGTGCAAGCCATGTTTCCTGAAGGGGCTCGCATTGTTCCCAATCCTCACGGGACCGCACCCGGGATCGATGTCACGATCGACTCAGGAGACCATACCTGCCGAGTCTTTGCTCTTCCCGGTGTCCCGGCTGAGATGAAGCAGATGTACCAGGATACCATCGAGCCTCTCTTGATCTCCGAGCATGGGGCCGGAAAAGAGAGATGGTTCTATCGCGAACTGAAACTGTTCGGGATTGGCGAAAGCGATGTCGAAAAGCTGATTCCGGATCTCATCGCCCGCGATCGCGACCCCGTCGTCGGCATCACGGTTTCCAAAGCGACGATCACGCTCCGCATCGCCGCTTGCTGTGAAAGCGAAGATGCATTTCGAAATCGCATCGCCCCGACGGAGCAGATCATCCATGAAAAGCTAGGATTGCTCGTTTTTGGGAGCGGGCCTGGCGATTTAGATGAGGCGGTTGCAAAGATGCTGGACGATCATCAACTCAAGCTCGGCGTCATCGAGTTTGGGGCAGGAGTTTGGATTGCTCCTGCGTTGAGTAAGCATCAGACAACGGACCCGGAGTATGGCTTAGTCGCGGCGCGTTGGTATCCCCAATTGCCTGTCGTGTCTCGATCACCCGAGGAACGAGACGCTTCGTTGAAAGCGATTGCCGAGGAAATGCTGCGATCGGAGAGTCTTGATCTTTGCTTACTTGTGGCCACTTATCCTCCAATTGCGGATGTCATCACATCAACGACTTTGCCATCGTCCGATTTCACCATGGTATTGGCGAGAAAGGGCAAGCCGAGTCGGTTGACGCAAATCACCCTCGGCGCCCATCCCGAAGTCCTTTACCATCGATTGGCCAAAACAGGATTGAACCTTCTTCGAACGGAGCTGCTACAGCGTGACTAGTCCCCAACGCTTTTTCGTCGCCAAGGTCACGGACATTCCCGAAAATGAGGGGCGAGCTTTTCCGATCGCAGAACGGATGATTGCAGTCTTTCGGCACGGCGGGGAATTCTTTGCCATGGATGACTTTTGCCCGCATATGGGGGCCTCTCTGGCTGGCGGATGCGTGCAGCATGGTACCGTCGCTTGCCCGTGGCATGCTTGGCAATTTGCGCTCAAAGACGGATGCTGGGTCGACAATCCGAAGATCAAAGCGGATGTTTATCCAGTCGTCGTTGACGGAGAGGATCTTTATGTCGAAGTCGCCGTGGACTAACTCAAATTCCTTTTGAGTGCATTGGGGCGGATGGCCGCGGAATCTCCTAGCTCTTTGGGGGCCGTTTTCAACGGTTTTTTGATAAGCTCCTATTTGTTCGCCCAGGTCGGATGGATTTTGGGCCGGGACAGGAAAGCTTTTCTCACCGGATTCCTGCCACCCGATCTTTCCCAATCGGATTTTCCTCCCGATGCGAGCGGTCGCTGGTTAGGATAGACCGGTCTCCCAATCGTTTCGCTTTGCCCGGTTTTTGACATGCCACAATCGCAACTTGCCCAGGGAACGTACGAGGTCCTTCGAAATCGTCTGCGCGAAGGAGCATCGGACCTTCGGACTCGCCTCGAAAAACTGCATCGCGAGAGAGCGTCGGTATTCGGGAATCTAGAGACAAAACTTTTAGCGACGATCCATGTAGCGACCGAGCATAACTGCGTCCCCCGCGATCTGTTTGCTTTTCAAGATTTGCTCCTACTCGGGAGCAACGTTCAGTTCGGATTGAAAACCGAGATCGCTGCCTCGGATATCTTCTCCGCATATCGATTTGATGGCCAACACGCGACGACGACTTCGCTGGGACCGTTCGACGATAGTCGATTTCATCGCGATTTTGCGGAACTCGTTCGCTACTATAAGCACGCCAGTTTCCTTCGTTTCTGGTTGAGCGGCCCTCACCTCTACATGGTTTTTCAAACAGGTAAAACCATCAACCAATTCAAAGCCTTTAAGTGGGCCATTGAAAAAGACTCGATTCATTACATCGACAATCGAAGCGAAGGGGAGATCCGTCCTATCCCCCAAACCAGTTTCCCATGGAAACGTACGACGCGCGACCACCATCGCCACGGTAAGCATCCGCACATCTCGATCGAAGATAAACTATTCGTCGAGTGCATTCACGGTGATTTGACGATCAAGATCGAGGATAACACGGAGGATGGGCTCGGTATCTACCGAGAACCGGTTGACAGTCCTGACCAAACGTTGGATGACGCGGAAACGCTTTACGCGATCCTCGACGAGTTGATCTTGCTCAAGATACGCCCGTATCAAGAAAGGAACTTCCGACATTTCGTATTCAGCACCAAAAGGTCGGAGGCCAAGCGGATGGATGGCATCGGTGATGCCTGCATTCTATTGCCCGACGATCATGGCATCATCATGCCGAATGGTTTTGTTCTGCAGTCGGGGGATTACAAAGTTATTGAGCATGGGCTCTCTTCGCTAACGTACGATGGCTTAAGGCGCTCACCTAACGGCGAAGACTTTCTCTATGTGTTCACCCATGCAGAGTCGGGGACCTATCTTCAGCTTCGTTATAACCTGATCAAGCAATCGGTTGATACTCCCCTCGTTTGTCACGGCCAAGCCTTCTTGGCGGATGGCAAGATGCTCAGTATGAGGGCGGATGAGCAAGCCCAGAAGCATCATGCCATCCAAGTATGGCAAACCCCTTTTACAAGCCCCGACTATCGTCCCCAGGTGCAAACCGATTCGCTGCTGTTCAAGATCGGGAATCAAGACTTGGTGCGGGGAATGTCGGAGTGCCAAGAGATTCTGAATCTGATCGATCGCGATGACTCCTACGCAGGGCTATATACCGATCTCGTCAAGCGTTCGACGGACGTGCTGGACACGTACTTCTGGCTCGACAATCCGGATGCAGGGGAGCTGGCGAGCCCGATTCGCCTGATTCGCGAAGCTGCCGAATCTGCTGTAAATGAGTTCGACAAAGTTGTGCGAGTCCGGCAGCAGTCCGAAAAGGCCCTTGCTGATGCGAAAACTGCAGCCGATGAATTAATCAAAAAAGTTGACCGCCAAAAATTTGATCAAATCGAGCAGTTTGTTGAAGGACTAGCCAATGTCCGTTCGCAACGCGGCAACGTTGTCCAGCTCAAAGAGCTGCGTTACATCGACATCGCGGCCGTTGAATTGCTCGAGAAAGAGCTGATCGAGTTTTCTGAACGCCTCGGTAATCGTTGTGTTCAACATTTGCTACACGCGGATTCCCTTCACGTCTACCAAACGCGTATTGCGGAATACAAACTGCAAGGAACGCAAGCCAAATCCGCTGCCGACGGTAGGAAAGTTGAAGCCAGCTTTCAAACGGTAGGAGCTTCGCTCGAGCTTTTGATCGAAACCGTATCGCAGCTCAAGATTGAAGACACGACACAGCGAACCGAAATTGTCGACCGGATCGCGACTGTCTTGGCGGATCTGAATCGAGAAAGGTCGTTGCTTCGAGCCCAACTACGTGAAACCATCCATCGCGAGCTGGCGTCGGATTACGCTTCGCAGTCAAAACTCTTAGAGCAATCGATGGCCGGTGCGTTGGAGACCGCTGACGAACCGGAAAAGGTAGATACGGCATTAACGCGATTGCTGGTTCAAGTCGAAGAGTTAGAGGGGCGATACGCGGAGTCGGATGAGCTCCTGCTACGACTTACGGAAAAGCGGCAAGTGATCGCAGATGCTTTTGAGGCTAAGCGGGTTCAGCTCGTGGAAGCCCGTACCCAAAGAGCAAACTCGTTGGTCCTCGCCGCGGATCGATTACTCGCTGGAATCGCTGCAAAAGCGAACCGAATCGAAGAACCTAACGAGCTTCGCTCCTATTTCGCCTCTGACATGATGGTGGAAAAGGTGAGGGGGATCGCCGAGCAGTTGCAGAAGCTGGGTGACTCGGTACGCCAAGACGATGTTCTTTCCCGTCTCAAATCGATTGGCGATGATGCGCTTCGACAGCAGAGAGATCGTCGGGAGCTGCTCACCGATGGAAATCGAATCATCAAACTGGGGCGGCACGCCTTTAGTGTCAATCATCAAAATATTGAACTGACCACGGTTTCGCGCGGAGGGGCACTTCAACTCCATATCACAGGAACGCAGTACTTCGAGCAGCTCGATGCACCCGAGCTTGAGCAGGCGAAGGACCTTTGGGAGGTCGCATTTCCGAGCGAGACGCCCGAAGTCTATCGCGCGGAGACTCTAGCGTATTACTTGTCGACCCAGGTGGATCCCGACGAATATTTGAAGATGCCTCAGGCTGAGCGCATTCAGTTCATTCGCGACTGGATGCAGTCTCGCCACCAAGACGGATATTCGCGAGGAGTGCACGATCAAGATGCCGAACGAATTCTTTCCGAGCTTTTGCAGACGAGAAAGAGATTAGGGCTGCTGGTCGCGCCGCCATCGGTCCGCTCGTTTGCAATGTTCGTTTGGAGCATTCTGGTCCCCGAGGCGGAGCGATGTGCGACACGGCAGTTAGTCCAGGCGGCAGATGCGATTGACAAACTGACGGGAGTAAGGCAATCCGGGCAGGCATTAATACAAAAACTCAAGCAGTTGCTCGAGCAACATAGTAGCTGCTTACAATCCAGCGATAGTTTGGAGCGTAACAACGTATTAGAACAATCGGCGTCATTTCTTGCTGAAGTTCTGAAAGACCCCTCCGGTGATTTTCCGATGTCCCCTGAGAGCGGCGTATTGTCCTCGTCTTTGCTGCGCAGTCTCGACGAAAAGAAACTAGAGCAACTGCGGCAGTCCATGAATTCGGAATCTCTCGGTTGGGCTGAGCGATGGGGACTGGCGAATCAATTGGCCATAGGCTTTTGGGAATCGAGGCGCGAGGAGATGCTAGCGGCTGGTGTCGAGCGAGAGTACGCATCGGAAGTCGCTTGGAGTTTGCTTGCGTCGGCTCAGCCACATGTTGCTGACACCCGTCCATCGAAAAAGCAATCCGCTTCATCGGTCTCGAAGACGGCCGCGAAAGACTCTGCCCTTGCATGGGCAAGATCGATCAAGATTGCGGGAATGACGGGAGATCATCCAAGGCTTCAAGGTGGTGAGATCGTCTTTCAGTACCATGAATTCATTGCTCGATTGCAAAGACATGTCTCGAGTGTTGTCCCTCGTTGGGAGGGGCTGCAGCGATGCAAACATGAGCTGACGTTGCAAGCGGATAAGCGACTCAAGACCGGGGAGTTGAAAGCCCGCGTGTTGACCAGCTTTGTGCGGAATCAGTTGATCGATTCGGTCTACTTGCCTCGCATCGGCGACAATTTGGCAAAGCAGATTGGAGCCGCGGGAGACGCGAAGCGAACCGATCGAATGGGGTTGCTGCTCCTGATCAGTCCTCCAGGATATGGCAAGACGACGTTGATGGAATACATCGCAAATCGTCTTGGATTGGTGTTCGTGAAAGTCAACGGACCGGCAATTGGACATGGCGTCACTTCGTTGGATCCTGCGGAGGCTCCCAACGCAGCCTCGCGTGAAGAAGTGGAGAGAATCAACTTGGCCCTAGAGATGGGGGACAATACGATGCTCTACCTCGACGATATCCAACATTGCAATGTTGAACTGCTTCAGAAGTTTATCCCTTTGTGCGATGCGACACGGCGAATTGAAGGTGTGTGGAAAGGGAGATCGAAGACGTATGACTTGCGCGGCCGTAAATTCGCGGTGGTCATGGCGGGCAATCCTTATAACGAAAGCGGGGAGCGTTTTCAGATTCCAGATATGCTTGCCAACCGAGCGGATGTCTACAATCTAGGCGAGATTATCGGCGACTCCGAGGAAGCGTTTGAGATGTCCTATCTCGAAAACTGCTTGACCAGCAACCCTGTTCTGCAGCCACTGGCAAGGGCCTCGAACCAAGACCAACGAACACTCATTCAAGCGGCGTTGCGAGGGACCACGGATGGCATCGAGCTTGAAGCCAATCTTTCCGTGGATGACTTGCGCGAGATGACCAACGTTCTGGCGAAGTTGCACAGGATACGAGACGTCGTTTTGACGATGAATCGAGAGTACATCCGGAGCGCTGCTCAATCCGACGATTATCGAACCGAACCGCCCTTCAAATTGCAGGGAAGCTATCGAAACATGAATCGAATTGCCGAAAAGGTGGTTCCGGTCATGAACGACGAAGAGCTTCATCGTTTGATCCTGTCCAGCTACGAGCAGGACGCTCAGACGCTGTCTCGCGATGGCGAATCCAACATGCTCAAGTTCAAAGAGTTACTTGGCATACTCAACGAAAAAGAGCAATTGCGTTGGACAGAGATATGTCGAACTTTTGCACAGAAGACCAAACTCAAGGGCCTTTCAGGCGATCAAGCCACCGCGCAAGTCATTAGCAGTATTCTGGGCATCCAGAGTGGCTTGGACCAAATCGGAGATGCCATTGGGACTGCATCGAATGTATTGGCGGCAGCGAGTCGTAAGCAAGTCGATGCGCCGGAGAATGGTGCTGAGAATGGTGTGAAGGTCCCAGAATCTCGAGTCATCGTACAGCATGCGGTTCCACGCGTGATGACCGAATTAATCCGCAGCCAATTCCAATTGCTTTACGACGGATTGCGACCCGTGCTGGAAGAGGTAGCTCAGCAGCGGCAGAGCGGTGATCGGCTTCGGCAAGCCGTTGTCGACTGCTTGAAACGCTACCAAGAGTTGGCGACCAAGGCAAGCGAAGGCCCGGAAGCGCCTGCCGACGCCGAAGAGGAGTGAAAAGCCTCTCTGGATTGACGCTATTGCATTGCTCCTCGCCACTTTCGACGGAGCGAAAGACGACTCAAGTTTCATCGGCAGATGGTTTTGAACAAAATGATGCACCGCGTCGTTCGACTTGCTCCAATATAGGTGTGCGTATTTGGCTCGCGGCTGATTCATTTCGTCACACAAAGACGTCAGGAGCATCATCCTGCTGCTGGCTCGCTTTTAATCTTCCTCGGAGCGCTTCGTTCTTCTTCAAGCTAGGTATACTTGAGACGTGTACTGACTTGCTCGTTGCGCGATTCCTCTCCTTGCACCACCTCCTGCCACGATGTCTTTTTCATCCTCTTCACATGCTCGCGTTTCCTTTTCTTTGTTCGCAATGACGAGAATGCTCAGCGTCGCAATGGTCATCACTTCTGCTTTGCTATCGATGGCACAAGCTCAATTCGTGTCAGGGGACCTTGAAAAGGAACCGATCCTCTACTCGAAAACCGAACCTCGAAATCGCGTTACAGACCTCATCGCCGCCATCGAAAGCGGAGAAATTGCCTTGGAACAAGAGGGCGAGCAAGGCTATTTGCGTTCTCTCTTGAAACACTTGGAGATCCCCGAAAGTTCACAAGTTTTGGTGTTTTCCAAAACGAGTCTGCAGGTTCAGCATATCTCCCCTCGCAATCCCCGCGCAATCTACTTCAACGACGACACGTATGTCGGCTGGGTCCCTGGCAGCTCTCTCTTGGAGATATCCACCGATGATCCGAAACTGGGGGCCGCGTTCTATTCCTTTCGCATGGGTTTTCGAAAGCCTCGAATCCAGCAGCAAACCTATCAGTGCTTGGGGTGCCATGCTACCGCCATGACGAAGGGGGTGCCCGGTCACGCTGTCCGAAGTGGAGTACCCAATTACGATGGCGACTATGAAATCAATCGGGAAGCTTTCGTGACCGACGATACAAGTGAATTCTCCAAGCGATGGGGAGGCTGGTATGTCACGGGGACCCATGGTGATTTGCAACACATGGGTAATAGCTATCTTCAAGGTGGCATGCTCGACACGACTCGTTTTGCAAACCTCACCAACTTGGATAGGATCTTTTCAGTTCAAAAGTATTTGACGCCGCATAGCGATATTCAAGCGTTGATGGTTTTGGAGCATCAGACGCAACTTCACAATGCCTTCACCCGAGCCGATTTTAGTGTGCGTATCCTGCAGAGCGAAGATGGGGAAATGGAGAATCCCGGTCAGCGCGACGCTGAACGAACGGTTCAGTTGAAAATGATCGCTAAAGATGTCGTTGATCGCCTCTTGTTTTGCAAAGAGTTTCGCTTGACTTCTCCTGTAAAAGGAACCAGTGGATTCGATCAAGACTTTTTGAATCGAGGGCCGCGGGATGCCGCAGGTAGATCGCTTCGAGAGTTTGATATGCAGACTCGCATGTTCAAGTACCCATTAAGCTACTTGATCTATTCGAAAGCGTTTGACTCTTTGCAGGGCTCGCTTCGACAAGAGATATGCCAGCAACTGAAGGCAGTATTGGAGGGCATCAATCAAGCGAGTGAGTACAGTCACTTGTCAGCGGAGGTGCGGCGATCGATTGCAGAGATTCTTCGAGAGACGAAGCCAGAAATACTACGGTGATTGCCCCTCGGATAACTGCCCGCTCGATGATTGTCTTTGAGAGGCTATCCAACAACCATGAGCCGCTCCGGCGCTAGCCGCGGTTTCCGATGGTTTTCGGGTAAGCTCTTAATAGAAAAAGTTCATCGATAGGATGTGATTCATACCGTCTTCGGTACCTTGGCGATTGATGAATTGGTTCAAGTAGCCGATCTCAGTCCGGATGCTAGCATCGGGCGAGCGTTTGAAGCCAAGTCCGAGAAAGGCTCGGTTTTGATCAAATCCACCTTTCGCCCCCCAGTCGGTACTGTTGAAGTTAAAGAAAGCTTCATCC
>JALOQZ010000347.1 GCA_025459245.1 Pirellula sp. | reverse complement strand
TTGCGAATGGGGATCGAGAAATGCCATAATCCAGCCACTCGCCAAGGGAATTATATTCCTGTAGGGGAAACACCGTATGCAAAAGCCGCTTGTTAACCGTCGTATCCTCGCTTTCGTGGGGGATATCTATGAAGACTTGGAGCTCTGGTATCCAAAACTCCGATTGATCGAGGCGGGAGCCGAGGTGGTGATTGCGGGGGAAGAAGCAGGACGAGTCTACGAGGGAAAAAACGGTTACCCTTGCAAATCGGACATCACCATTGACGACGCTCATGCTGCAGATTTCGATGCCGTTTTGCTACCAGGCGGATTCATGCCGGATCGATTGCGAAGGCTGCCGAAGGTGAAGGCATTGATCGCCGAGTTTTCTGCGAGTCAAAAATGCGTCGCAGCGATATGCCATGGTGGTTGGTTGGCCATCTCCGCAGGTGTCTATCGAGGAGTAAAAACAACTGGCTCCCCCGGTATCAAAGACGATTTGGAAAACGCAGGAGCTCTCTGGGAGGATGCCCCCGTGGTTGTCGATCGGCATTTCGTGAGCAGTCGCAAACCTGATGATTTGCCTTGGTTCGCCGCAGCGATGATCGAGGTCATTGCCAAACAATGACCTCTGACCGACTTGATATTGCGGGCGAATATTTCGAAAAGCTGGCCTACACACCTTACCCTGTTCAGGAAGAGGCGATCTACGCTTACTTCAGTTCGGACCAAGGTGTGTTGGTGTGCGCTCCTACCGGGACGGGCAAAACCCTCATCGCGGAGGCTGCAATTTACGAAGCCTTGAGAACCGGGAAACGCTGCTATTACACGACCCCGCTCATTGCATTAACCGACCAAAAGCTTCTTGAGATCCAGCAAACTGCATTGCGCTGGGGATATCCGATCGACTCGATCGGTTTGGTAACCGGTAACCGTCGCGTAAATCCCGACGCCCCGGTGTTGGTCGTCGTGGCGGAGATTCTTCTCAATCGGTTGATGGGTCAGGACAACGATAATTTTGACGACGTTGCCTCGGTTGTGATGGACGAGTTCCATTCGTTTAACGATCCAGAGCGAGGCATTGTTTGGGAATTAACCCTTGGTCTGATGCCAAAGCACGTTCGGACCATGCTTTTGTCTGCGACGATTGGCAACAGCGTCGAGTTCTGCAGTTGGCTATTTCGCTCCCATGGCCGCAATTTGGAATTGGTACAAGGGACGGAACGGAAAGTCCCGTTGCAGTTTGAATGGGTCGATGATGCTTATCTCGACGAACACTTGGAGAGGATTGCAGAAGGGGACGAAGCCAAACGGCGCACACCAGGGCTTGTGTTCTGCTTCAATCGAGAGCAGTGTTGGCAAGTTGCCGAATTGTTGAAAGGGAAAAAACTGATCGACAAAGAGAGGCAAGCGATCATCACCAAACGGATCGAAGCGTTTGATTTTTCGAAAGGTGCAGGTCCAAAGCTAAAACAAATCCTTATCCGAGGGGTAGGCGTTCACCATGCGGGGATCATGCCAAAGTATCGCAGGCTGGTGGAGCAGCTCTTTCAGGAAAAGCTTCTGAGCGTGACCGTCTGCACCGAAACCCTTTCCGCGGGGATCAATCTTCCTGCGAGGAGCGTCATTTTACCGAGCATTGTCAAAGGCCCCTTTGGGAAAAAGAAGATTGTCGAGCCAAGTACGGCTCATCAAATCTTTGGCCGAGCGGGCCGTCCACAATTCGACACGCAAGGCTTTGTCTATGTCCTGGCTCACGAAGATGACGTCAAATACTTGCGATGGAAGCAACAGTACGATCAGATTCCCGAGGATACAAAAGATCCCAATTTGCTCCGGGCGAAGAAGCAGCTCAAAAAGAAGATGCCGACCAAGCGAGCGGGCGAAACGTACTGGACGCGCGAGCAATTTGAAAAGCTTCGCACTGCACCGGCGGCGAAGCTTGAGAGCCGCGGCATGCTGCCTTGGAGATTACTCGCCTACCTGTTGCTTAACGATTCCAAGGTTCAGCCATTGCGAGACATGGTCGGCCGCAGGCTTCAAACCTCCGATCAAATTACAAAGGGGCAAAAGGATCTCAATCGGATGCTGGTGACCCTTTGGAAAGCAGGATTCCTGGAGCTTGAGCCCAAGCCTCAACCCATGCAGGCGGTACCAACGAACGCGCAGACCACCAAAAAGGAGAGCAAGCCTCGATGGCTTGAAATCGATTTGCCAGATGCGGAGGCGGAGGAGGATGATGAATTGCACACTCTATCTTCACCCGTCAGCGAAGAGGAACCGATTGCGTACGATCTGGAGTCTTACCGCCCTGATACAGCAACTCCGACCGAACGATTGACTTATCTTTCGCAGCTTCGCAGTATCAATCCGATCTATGGTCTTTATCTGGTCAATATGCTTCAGTTCGGTGACGAAGGGGAGCGGATTCAAGCACTTGAAAGCGTCCTTGAGTTACCAGCCAATATTGCCAAGATGGTTCGAGTTCCTTTTCCTGACCAGCTTCCGCCAGGTCCCTTGGCACAATCGATTCTGCACCCGCAGCTTCTTTCGCTCGGACTGGCAAGTGCAGCCGAACTCACGGGTCGCGCCGAGGATGAAGAAGAGGAACCGGACGCAGAGCAATTGCAAGCGGAAGCAGGCGGTGCTCGAGGACGCTACCGACGCTGGGAGAATCGAGACGAACCGCCCCCGCGTCCCCTCGTGCTAGCCGAAAAACTGCGCCGCGTGTTCGATTATGAATTCCCAGGTGTTCACGACGTCTTTACTCGGGGCGTTTGGGTCGTTGGTGAACTGCTCGAGTTCGGAGGCGATTTCAACAAGTACATCGTCGCTCGTGGGCTTCAAAAACACGAAGGTCTCCTCTTCCGCCATGTTCTGCGGTTCATTTTGCTCGTTGAAGAAATCGCGCAAATCGCTCCAGCCGAAAGCTCTCAAGAAACTTGGGAAGAACCTCTTTACGCTTTAGCCGATCGATTGGTGGAATGCTGCCGCAGCGTTGATCCGGAATCGACCGACGAAATTTTGCAGGGCGAAAGCAAAAGGCTGCACCCGAGTTCGCACATCAGAGAATCGCTTGAATAGGTGTCCCGTTGGTTATAGCCAAGGGGCGTCCGAATCGATCTTTTAACTCGGTCGACGGAGCGAATCCGAGGCAGTGAAAGATAGTCGCTGCGAGATCTTGTGGTTCGACCCTACCTTCTAGCGGGTAGGCACCTTGACGATCCGATACACCGTAGACTGTTCCACCCCGCACCCCGCCTCCTGCGAGAGCGCCACTGAATACATGCCCCCAGTGATCGCGACCTCCAGCGGCATTGAAACGCGGTGTCCGTCCGAATTCCCCAACCCATACCACTAGAGTTTCATCCAGCAATCCGCGGTTGTCCAAATCCTCCAGGAGAGCCGAGTAGGCTTGATCCATCGGAGGCATGAGAGCATTTTTTATGCGTTCATTGTGTTTCGCATGTGAGTCCCAAGCCGGGGCGACATCTTCATCGTTCTCCCAACGAGTCCAATTGACTTGAACAAGCGATACACCCGCCTCGATCATACGTCTCGCGAGCAAAACACTTTGACCAAAGCGGTTGCGACCGTATCGATCCCGGACGGTGTCCGACTCACGATCCAGTGCAAAAGCCATTTGGGCTGCTGGCGTCTGAAGCAATTCCACCGCCTTGGATTGCCAAGTGCTCCAACGATGCAACACAGCTTGCGATTGAGCTTGATCTAAACGCCGATTCAGCGAGTTGAGGAAATCGCGCCTTTGAGCAAATCGTTCTATGGGAATGTCTGCAGGAAGAGCGATATCAGGAACTTTGAAATCCGCTTTGTTAGGATCGCAAGTTATCAGCCATGGATCGGCGTGCGATTCCAACCACCCTGCGTCTTGCCCAGGCCAAGGGAGACGGCCGGTATTCCATATCTCCTCCGGGAGCCTTACCGAACCAGGTAATGCACCGGAGTCTCCTTTCAAATGGCGCACGACGGCGGCGATGGAAGGCCAATTATTAGGTGCGCCTGGAAGTGCATTCTCGGAGTTCTTCGGCGCATGGGGGTGCCCGGTCAGCATCCAGTACCCGCTCGAGGAGTGGGCATTATCATCGGTGGCCAAAGCGCGAAGAACAGCGATCTTATTCGTGAGTTTGGCGGTCAAGGGCATAAGCTCGCCGACTCGCAATCCCGGGGTT
>JALOQZ010000001.1 GCA_025459245.1 Pirellula sp. | reverse complement strand
CTCCGGAACGACTTCTCGCTCGAACTCGCCTCCTAAATTCTCATCGGATGGGGCCGATCCTCCCGAAGTCAACTTGTCTTTGGAGTTGTACATCGTTTCATTCTCTCCTCTCTCACTCACCAAACCCCGGTTCTCTGAAACGTATTGCTGGGCACTGAGCCTATCCGAAAACCCCCGAAAACCTTGGCATGCGCTAGATCGGCTAATGGTTTTCGGATCGGCTCTTATTCAGTTTCGAAACGAGAGAACATTCGATTCGTATTCCTTGACATCGCCCCACCAAAGATGACCAATAGGCACATCCTGTATCTCACAAAACTTGTCCCATACGAGCGACCAAGGAAGCGACTTCGACTCCTCCATCCACAGGAGCCTCTCGGTGAGATCGCCACTTTCCTCCGCCAAGCGAACGGATGCGGGCTCTAGCAACGCGATCAGCAACGACTTCAGCGTATTCCGGGTTCCAATAATCCAGGCTGCGATTCGATTGATGCTGGCGTCAAAGTAGTCCAGGCCGATGTGAGTGCGGTGCAATAGGTTGTTACGGACTAATTCAAAGGCTATCGCTTGGGTCGGATCGTCGAGCAAGACGACGTGATCGCTATCCCAACGCATTGGGCGACTTACATGTAGCAGTAATTGCGGCACGAACATCAAGACGGAGCTGATCTTATCTGCGATCGACTCGGTTGGATGAAAATGCCCAGCATCCAAGCAAATTGATTTCTGATGCTTTGCAGCATACCCGAGATAAAACTCATGGCTGCCGACGACGTAGGCCTCGCTGCCCAGCCCGAAAAGTTTCGATTCTACGGAATCGATCAACTCCGCTGGGGTAAACGACTCGTTGAAGATTTGATCGAGCGATTCGGAGAGCCGAATCCTCGGAGTCAATCGATCGGCTGGAAAATCTTTGGCCCCATCCGGAATCCATATATTGTTGACTGAAGGAGAAGCGAGTTGTTTTCCAATCCACGCCGCAATACGTCTCGATCGAACGCAGTGATCGATCCAAAAGGAACGGACAGAGGAATCGGGGTGGCTTAGCGTAAACCCCGATTGAGAGAGAGGATGAGAGAAGCAAGTGGGATTGAAATCCAGTCCGATGCCGAGAGATCGGGCCCAGTCGCACCAACGACGAAAATGCTCGATTTCAATGGCATCACGGTCCACTTTCTCGCGTCCAAAATCCCCGTACATGGCGTGCAGATTGACGCGGTGCGACCCGGGAATCAGCTTCAAGGCCAACTCTAAATCGGCCCGCAGTTCATCTGGATGCCGGGCGGCACCTTGGTGGGATCCCGTTACCGCAATTCCACCGGAAAGAGTTGTTTGATTGGACTCGAACCCACGAACATCGTCTCCTTGCCAGCACTGAATGGAAATCGAGATAGTTGCAAGCTTCTCGAGGGCTTGTTCTGTGTCCACTCCGACCGTGGCGTAACGTTCTCGAGCCAGCCGATAGGCTTGGTCGACCGAGGCAGGGTATTCAGTCATAGATGAAGAGGTAGTAGGGAGAGGTTGTTGCTCGATCAACATAATGGTAGAAGAAAGGAATTGCCAGCACCCTTATTCGACTTCAACTCTATGGCACCATCGGATTCTTCATCCCCGCGACTTGCTCTGTTCCTTTCGATCCAAGGTCTCGGAACGAATTTGGTCGGCTGCTATGGAAACAGTGTGGCGCCGACCCCGAATTTGGATGCTATGGCTTCTCGAGGAATCGTGATCGATCAGCTCTGGTCGGACTCCGGGGATGTCGCTCGCAGCTTGCATTCGCTCTGGAGCGGAACGCATTCTCTTTCGCGTGGCAGTACCGAGGCGAGCGGGGGCGGGGATAACCGCTCCGGTTTGCAGTTGCAGAACTACTCCTTGTG
Organism: Pirellula sp.; assembly: GCA_025459245.1. GTDB lineage: Bacteria > Planctomycetota > Planctomycetia > Pirellulales > Pirellulaceae > JBKCUI01. The sequence goes on along the minus strand of JALOQZ010000001.1, from coordinate 44,703 downwards.
GAAGGAGCAAATAGGCCGAGGGCTATTGGTCACGGACGATTTCGATATTGCCAATAGTGTTGCGGCGGAGTGTTTTGACAGAGTCCTTCTGTTTGAACCAGAAAGCGAATCGGATATCGATGGTAACGATTCTGCAGAACCTACTTTGATGGAGTTTGAGCAGCTTGTTGAAGCCGCCATCGGAACTTGGACGGAGTGCTTGGCAGATCACTCTCTGCTATGGATTCACTCCAAAGGACTCGCGGGTAGGTGGGATGCTCCCTATGAATTTCGAGAGATGCTGTGCGACGAAGATGACCCAGATCCCCCCAGCAACACGTCCCCCATGGAGATGCAAGTGGATGCGAAGACCGATCCGGATGATGTCTTCGGTATTTCCTGTGCGGTAGGCGGACAGGTTATTGGGATCGATCAAGCGATCGGTGATATGCTCGGTTCGCTCCGAGAGATGGGGGTGCTTCCTTCCTGTATGGTCGGAGTGATAGGCGTTTCAGGATACTCTCTCGGAGAGCATGGCTACGTTGGAGGGCATTCCCAAAAGCTGTACTCCGAATCCTTGCATGTACCATGTCTCATCATGCCAGGCGAATCGCTCCCGCTCGGAGGGCGACAAGGGGCAATTATGCAGCCCCACAATTTGGGCGAGTGGCTGCAAGATTGGTTTCGTGATCATCCAGCATCCGAGACGTTTCAATCCTTTTTGGAGTCTCTGAGCCACTCTAGGTATGATGGCGAAGCTCGTGTCGGCGCCGCGATCGCATGCGAAAAGAATCAAGAGTATGTTTGCAGCCCCGCTTGGTCTCTTAGGTTGGAACGACGCGAGGATCAAGCGGAACACCTTGAGCTCTATACCAAGCCTGATGATCGTTGGGAGCAGAATGAAGTATCATCGAGAGCACTTGCTATTGTCGAGAAGATGGGGTTGTTGAAGGGCAAGCTTCTCAAGCATTACGAGACTCCCGTCGATGATCGCGAACCGATCAATTGGCTTGATGATGAGCTTATCCACCCCATTCGATAGCAGGCCCCGAATCTCCACTCGATGCTCAGTATCTATCCGAAAACGATCGTAAGCGCCGCTAGCGCCAGAGCGGCTCGTTGATCTCGGGCAAGCTCTAAGCTGTGGATCTGGCCTCAGATCAAAGGAAAGGCCGAAGGGCCGCCGCGACTTAAATGGATGTCGTGTATTTGCGCAAGGAAGTCGCAGGTGATCAATCGAAGAATTGGGGAAACTAAGAAGAGCCCGACAAAACAGAGGAGGGCTCCCAGCAAGGTTGCGACCGTCGAGATAATCAAAAAGTAAAGTACCGCGAGTAGCATGGTGAATACCATGTTCACACAAAAGGACTTCACAAAGACGAGATCCATTCCCGCCATGAAGTCATTCGCCAACAAGCTCTTTAGCGTGACCGCGAAAAGGACATAGCTTGCAGCGATCATGGCTAGAAAACCGATCGCGCCTGTCGTGACGCCTGAGAGAATAGCAAAAAAGGGAGGACCACCGTCCGCCAATGCCGCTGTCGCGACTGCCCCGATGGAAATGGGCACTCCAACAACGATGGACATGGCCGCGAAACCGATCATCTGCCAAAGAAACGGCCAAAGTCCACGCAACAGATACTCGGTCAGCCGATCCAGCTGAAAATCGGGCCAATTTCTAGTTCTGCCACCACTTCGAGCGATGGCAACTTCGCCCGCATATCCCAGGTAGACGATGTTACCGACGACGAACAAGGCAAGGATTTCCACGATGAACATCCAGAAGAGATTCACCAGCCAGTTTGGGCTTTGAAACGGGGACTTGATCATTCTCCCAAAATCGAGCTCATGAATCGGCTGAAAAGCCTCGGAGTCGAAAACGGGTGAGGCAACTGGAGGTTGCTCGCTCGCGTAATACGGGTTTTCGCTGCTCATGGAATCTTCTGTGCGTGTGTTTCTGAACGCTAATCGGGGATGACGCTTGAACTGGGATGGATAGCTGCCAATGTGTTCGGAAACCAAGAGTATATCTTGGCCCAGAATTTTTTGTTCGCTCCTCGAAAGTCAAACAAGTTGCGAAGCACAGCTTGATCTAGAGCCTGTCCGAAAACCATTAGCCGCTCTGGCGCTAGCCGCGGTTTTCCATGGTTTTCGGATAGGCTCTTAGAGAGAACTATCGAGCAGAAGGAGCCCTTCGCAAGCGGCATCGACATCCGCATCGCTTGTAGTATGCCCCAGACTGAGTCGAACTGTACCACCAAACGGACTGGTACCAAGAAAGTCGTGTATGAGCCCCGCGCAGTGGAATCCAGCTCGGCATTCTATCCCTCGCATCCCTTCCAGCATCAATGCCCATTCTTGGCAAATCCCCGCCTGGGGGGGATTCGATTGCTCCGAGCGGGGAGCGAAACTAAAGACGGGGAGCCGATCCTGGAACGCATTCGTAGGTCGCCCCACCAGACGTAGGTGCTGGCACTCGCTGGCAGTTCTTAAGATGCGCTCGCTCCAAGCTTCGAACTGCTTAGGTGCAACTTTTTGCTCGCACTGAAGCGAGGCATGCAGAGAGACAATTGCAGGGACATTGAGATTTCCGGATTCTGTCGATTCCAACCAACCAAAGTTCCCTTCAATCGCGTCGCTGTCCGACCCTGTTCCGCCGATGCAATATGTAGCGAGTATGCGTTGAACCCTAGGACTTGCAGCCAAGAAAGCGCATCCAAGCATGGAGCCAAGCCCTTTGTGGCATGGAGCTGCGAGCAAATCGATTCGCTGAGTCCGCATGCTCACGGGTAGATAGCCAAGGCTCTGAGCCGCATCGACCATCAAATGAATTCCGAACATTTGTGCCAGATCGGCCCAAGTGTCGATCGGCTGGACGGTACCGGTTACATTGGAGGCATGGTTAACGATGAGCCATCGCGTATCCGGCTTGATCGCAGCTTCGACAGCATCGGGAGACACAAACCCAACTTCGTCGCACGGCACCGCATCCCAAGTCAGCCAACCTCGTTTGCGGGCTAAAGCCAAAGGACGCAAGACACTATTATGTTCTGTGACCGTCGTGACGATGTGGCAGGGTTCGCTTTGTTCATATGCCCGGAGAGCGATTCCAAAGATCGCTGCGTTGAGCGCTTGCGTTCCATTGCTGCAAAACGCGATATCACTCGGAGATGACGCATCGACTTGATGTGACAATGCAAGCCGTGTCTGACGAATCAGAGCGTCGACTTCATTCGCAGTGCGGTAGGAACTGCGCCCCGCCGGCGCGCCGCATGTTTGCTGGTACGCATTGACCGCCTCCAACACTCCTGGGGCTTTCGGCCAGCTTGTCGCGGCATGATCGAGGTAATGGCGCATGCCGTTAGCGAATCGAAAAAGTGAACGGAATCAAGGAAAGAGATATCGGATAAAATTGCGGAATGGTTGATTCGGCATGTAGGCAGTAGGCTGTCCGTAGAGACCGCGTCCTACTTGAGCAAGACTCACGTTTTGCCCGAATCCGATCAAGCTTCGATAGCCGGAGTTGAATCCGTTGTAGGAGTAAGGGTAGTAGGTTGGGGGAGCGTAGCTCATGGGTGTCCCGCTCGGTGTGCTTGGGCTGGGGGCATAAGGTCGAGGCGACGTGCCGCACGTGTTGCAATCGTCTGCCGCAGGACGAAACAACGTTGGCGAAACCATAAACCTTGCATCGATCTGCCGCGGAGGCGAGCTGACAAAGGGTTCGCTCGTTACATAAGTTGATTCATTGGAGGCGTATCGCGGCGGTGGATTCGAAGCCGGCACGGTAGGGGGATATGCGATCGGTGCAGCGGTTGGATACGTCGGATAAGTCGGAACGCCAGCGACAGGTGCGCCGGTGGCAGGCACTGTAGGTATGGGAACGTATGTCGCCGGCGGTGCGGGGATAACGACACCGGCGGAGGGAGCCGTCGAAGGAGGTGCGATTCCAGGGACCACGGAAGCTGCTGGGTCGTAGGGCGCGGGAATGGTAGTAGGGGGCGGAGCGACTGCGACAGGTCCGGTGGGAATGGTCGGTGGATAAACCATCGTTGGTGGATAGGTTCCGACGGGTGGATAAGTGCCTGCTGGAGGATAAGTGCCTGCTGGAGGATAGCTGCCAACCGGTGGGTAAACACCCGATGGAGGATAAACACCTGGGATCGAGGGATTGGTCGCGCCCAAGTTGGGATTTCCACCGCCGGGAATGGGGGCGACTGGGGTGCCTTGTGATCCGAAGGGAATTTCTTGGAAACGTGACGTGCGATCTACTCCGTTGACGATTGGGACGTTGGCTGACGCGTAGGTCACCGCGTCGTCCAACACCGGGACTTGGGTCGCGTCGACATCCTTTTCGAAACGAGCCGATCGAAACCCATCCGACTTGGCGACCATGGTGGGCCGACTGCTAGGAGCAACGGAAGCACTCTCAAGTGAGCGATTCTTCTCGCCTGAGTTGCTAGCTTGTTCGGGCAAGCGAAGAAGATCGACGCTCGATTCCCAAGCAATTCGAGGAGACCGATAATCTGCCCCCTGTTCCTTTTTCAGCTGGGGCGATTGCTTGGCGTCCGTATCCTTCGTCCTGTCTTTTCTCTCTGCATCCTTTTTCTTTTCTGGATCGACTTTCTTTCCTGCTGTCGGTTGGGACGGCTGTTTCGCGTAAGAGGCGAGCGGATCGATGGGGCCTCGCGAATCCTCGGATTGGCTCAAAGCGAAGCGGAGTTTCTCAAGGTCCGAGGCCGCTTTATCGTCCGTTCGAGGAATGAATCGAATGCGGGCCTCCGTTTCGCTCATCGATTCAGGTTTGCCCGTTTCGTCCGCGAGGACGCATGGTGCCCAGGCCACACATGCAAGCAAAGAAGTTAAGATAAGAGCTCGTTTGGATCGTTGCATTTATCTTTTCTCGGGGTTGATGCGCACTCCCACTTTCTTCAGTCGTTCGATAGCACTGTTCAAGTCGCCTGCGACTTTGGCATCGAGGTAAAGCCGAAGAAAAGGAGCGAATCGTCGGGCCGTATCCGCTTCGCAGACTTCGACGAGCGGGTCCAAGGATTCGATGGGGTTCTTGTCGAGCATCAGAAGGCTCAGCTCTTTAATTCCTTTGAGGAACTCCACCTTTTTCAATCCGCAGCCGTTGAGGTTCAAGGTCTTTAGTCCTCGAAGTTCTGCGACAGCGCTGGTGTTTTCAAGTGGATTGCCGGCAGCCTGCAGTGTCCAAAGCTTCTTCAGTGCAGCGACATGTTCCAATGATTTGATTTGGTTGTCGTTGAGATAGAGCGAATTCAGATTGGTCAGATCCTTGATGGGGGCCAAGTCGACGATTTTGTTTTTGGAAAGTTGCAAGTATTGAGATTGTTTCAGCCCAGCGAGCGGTGCGATGTTTTCGATTTGATTCCCGGACAAATCGATCGACTGCAATTGTTTCAAGTCAGCGATAGGAGACAAATCGGAAATTTCGTTGTTGGCAAGATCGATCTTCATGAGGGATTTGCAGTGTTGCAGCCCCTCCAAGCTTTTCACCCCTTTCCCTCTCGCGACAACTTGGGAGATGTTTTTCACATCCTCTGCCTTGATCGGCTCGGAGTTGTACCTCTTTTCGAAAACCTCCCAGCGCACTGCGGCTTCGAGAGCTTTGTCTGGAAACAGGTCTTGCGCGTTCAAGGGAGAGTTTGGAGCTATCGCATAAGCGAACGCGAACGCGTAGACGGCGCTAAAAAGGGCAGAAATGGCTGTCGTTGCGAGTGGTCGAGTCATCCTGAAACGGCTTTCGGAGGGGAGGTTGGGGGGTAGGAGGCTGAAAAACCGAGTTATCCAGACTGACACTCACTTTATCTGAACGAACTAGGCAATTCCAGGGTTGTTCGGGTTGCGAAGGCTGTCTCGGCGTTTTTTTGAACTAAAACGGGTATATCATATGGTCGAGACTTTCTTCAAAAACCGAGGCCCAAGTGCGAATCCTGCTCACTGCCTTTGAACCCTACGACAACTGGGATCAGAATTCCAGCTGGGAGGCATTGATTTGTCTTCTTGAAAGGCGAGGGGCGATGGAGGGGGTGACGACCCGCCGTTACCCGGTCGATCTTCCCACAATGCAGGAGCGACTTTTCAAAGATCTTGCCAGAGGGTTCGATGCCGTCCTGCATCTAGGGCAATCCCCAGGTGCCAGCCGGATTCAGCTGGAGGCAATCGCGCTGAACGTGGCGGGGATGACGGATTCACAAGGTGAGTTTTTCGGACCGATCACCCAAAATGGTCCCGTAGCGTTTCGGACGGATTTTCCATTGGATCTCTGGAAACGAGATTTGATGCAGAATGGGATCCCCTCTGCGATTTCCTTTCACGCAGGGACTTACCTATGCAATGCGGTCATGTACCTCAGTCATCTTTGGCATCTTCATCACCAACTAAGACGGCCCATCGGATTTATGCACATACCTCTTACCCCAGAACAAGTCTTGCGGTCGCATCGGGATCTCCCGTCGATGCCTCGGGAGCAAGCGGCTGAGGCTATCGGACGCGTCGTGGATCTTATAAACTCCCACGACTACGAACCCCAGTTTGCTTGATCTATTGCGATGCAATCCGAAACGAACCAGACCTCTCTAGCCGTAAACGAACTAGTTCAGTTGTATGAGCGAGGCGAAATCGACTCGTTCGAGCTAGGACAACGAATATTACACGCTTCGATTCCTAGCGACGGGGCGGTCATGATCGATCGCGATCGCCAACGCCGGTGCGGTTTTCCTGAAGTGGTATATGGTTCAGGCAAATCGGTCGACGCCATCCAAACCGCAGTGACGCGGTTGCTCGACGGTCCGACCGACTCGAATGGAAACCGTGAAGTTCTGGTTACGCGCGTCATACCTGAGCAAGTGAGATCGCTTAGCGAGTTGTTCCCATGGCATCGATGGAACCACCGAGCAGGAACATTCCGAGTCGGACGCAATAGCACTCCAATCGCCCCTGATGCCATTGAAGGAACCTCCAGTGCGGGCCGGGTGGCTGTTGTAAGCGCAGGGACTACTGACGAAGGAATTGCGCTCGAGGCGATCGAAACGCTTGCTTGGATGGGTGTTCCATCGAAGCTGGTGCAAGACGTCGGGGTCGCGGGTCCTTACCGATTGCTCGCACAGGTCCCGGAACTGCAGTCCATGGCCGCGATCGTCTGCGTTGCAGGAATGGAAGGGGCGTTACCAAGTGTCTTAGGTGGGTACGTGAGTTGCCCAGTGATCGCCGTCCCAACGAGTGTGGGCTATGGAGCCAACTTCGCCGGACTTTCGGCTTTGCTAAGCATGCTAAACGCTTGCGCATCCAATATCGCTGTGGTGAATATCGATTCAGGCTTTAAAGGTGCTTACATGGCAGGGCTGATTGCCAGCAGGACAGCTGGTCGAAATCAATAGTTTGTACGCCGCTCCCCTATCTGGACTCGATCACAAACGAAACTCGTCGCTCGACGATTCGTAAAGGGGCAGATATCGATAATAGACTTCTAGTGTCAAGCAACACATGGTGGTGACATAGATGCGTCCACCTTCGCGGTTGAACGCATTGCCGGTCAAGTACCAGCTACCAGCCATGTGCCCTTGCTGAACCTGGGTGCTGATTAGGAATTCACGCATGACGAAATTCCAGCTTTCCCAAGGCTTGCCACCCGCATGAAACATAAACTGCGTGGCGTAATAGTTGTAGTAAACATCGTCGGTGCTCGGTCCTTTATCTGCGATGTACTTGATCGCTCGGATAATCGATCCATCCGTAAGCGAGTAACCTCGAAACAATCGGATCAAATTCCCGATCGCCGTCATCGACTTGGTCGGCTCTCCTCCCGAATACGAAAAGAGATACCCATTGCTGGAACTTTCCTTTAGGAACAAGTCGCTGAGCCGAAGCGTCTCCATAGGCACCCGCAGCTTGGCGGCTGATGCACTTTTGAGCGCAAGTATCTGCCAACCCACGACCGACAAATCGCCTGGTTGTCCAGGGTGGTATCGCCAACCACCTCGCTTGTGCTGAGCAGAAATGATGAAGTTAATCGCTCGCTGGCAGGCTTCCCGCAGCGAATTGTCCTCTCCCATTTGCAGAGCTTCGCAAATCGCAAGTGTCGCGATCCCGTGTTCATACATTTGTGACTTTGCGGTTTCGCCAAGCCAATAGCTTTGGACTGTTCCTTGCTTTTCCTTTAGATTCTGAACGAGGAAGTAAATGGCTCGTGAAACGTTGTCTCCATACTCGCTCGAGCTCGGTGTGTGTCCTGCTCCTAAAAAGCACAGGAGAGCCAAGCCGGTCGCCGCGATCTCGTGCTGATCCAACTCGCGGCAAGCGTCCGTGCATTGGTCTTGGCAGACGGTAAACCCCATCGACCAAGAACCATTGTTCTTTTGGTGCAAAGCTAGATAGGCCAAAGCTGCGTTCACGGCTGCCTCGCTCTGGGGAGTTGCACCGTACTTCAACGCGGCGGATTGCCTGTTTTGAGGTTTTCTCGATTCGATGGAGGTCTCCAGGAAACCGCCCGAGCCGAGTTCCTTGGCTGTACCTGAAAAGCGAACTTGATCGGCCAAGGTGGACTGTTGCTGCGGTGCATTCAAGTCCCCGGTTTCGAGCGTGCTCGGAGACTCCGAGAGGAGCGTCGTCGTTGAGATATCGTCCAGACCAACTCCGGCCGTCGCTTCTGATGGCGCGATAGGTTGGATTTCAACAACTTCGACCTCTTCTCCCCTCGGCTCGGAGGAACCCGAAAAGATGGTGAACCGGTCTCCCAAACCCGCGCTCGCGATCGTCCAAATCGCCAAAATGAGGAGGAGCACCAAGTGCAGGATGAAACTGCATAGGCTCGCAATCCACTGGCTTTTCGATCCGCTGTTGCTCAAAGCGATTCCTCTCGAGGGATAGAGCCCGACACTGCGACTCTTTCGTTTATGCCCAAAGGTGCCCTGCGACTCGACACCGAGCGGCCTGAGGGGGCCATCCATTCCAATTACGATTGTCGTCTCGCGTGGAATGCGTCACATTTATCGATTCTAACATCTGCAACTCGGTACGCGAAAGTCAAGCATGTCAACGCTGTGGAAACTGGGAACGGGAACGATCGTCGAATTCCAAGGAAAGGATCGAAGTAAAGTCTTCAACAATTTGGCGACACAAGACTTGCGAGAGCTTTCTGCCGGCCAATCCCTGGAAACTTTCATTACCGATCCAAAGGGACGCGCGTTCGGGCACGGGATGGCCGTCGGACTGCAGGACACACACTGGTTCGTAACCGTTCCCGATCAAGCCTCGCGGCTTGTGCCACATTTCGATCGCTTCATCATTATGGAGGATGCAAAGGTCAAGGATCGGAGTTCGGAGTTTACGTTCTGGCTCGCTTCCGACGACTCCCTGCTGTCATCGATCGGGGGTTCGCTCCCAACCTCCCCTTACCCCGACGCGTTTCAAAGCACGTGGAATGATGGGGCTGCCGTCTTCGCACGCGCTCCTTGGATCACAGCAACCTCGCGTTTGATTCTCACCGAATCGCCCGATCTGCCAGCTTATTGCAGCACCCAGCTTGCTGCTCACACAATCGAAAGCGATTTGAAAGATCGAAAGGCTTGGGAACCACATCGCATCGAAAACTTTTGGCCTTGGTACGGGACCGATCTCGATGAAAGAAACTTCCCGCAAGAACTGGATCGCGACGCAACAGCGATTTCTTTTCGTAAGGGCTGTTATCTAGGACAAGAAACGGTCGCTCGTTTAGATGCGCTTGGGCAAGTGCAAAAGAAGCTGGTGAAGTTGTCGATTCAAGGGGATGGTGAAATTGACATTCACAATGCAGAGGCGGTCAAGCTTCGCAGTGGAGAAGCGGAAGTTGGACAGCTTCGTTCTGTCGCAAAAGCGAGCACAGGCGCATCAGTTGGTTTAGGTTTTGTCAAACGGAGCCACTTCGAGGCAGGAACCGTACTGCAGCTGGGAACAAACGGACACATCGCGACGGTGATCCCCAATGCCTAACATCCCCATCCTTCTCCTCATCGCTCACCTTCACACCAACGGCCAAGGAATCTCGCAAAAGATCCCTGGCACCCGTAGTGGATCTTGTTAAAGATCCTGAGTCACGTAGTGGATCTTGTTAAAGATCCCGCGAAGCCATCCATCATTTCATGGGCAATGAACGTCTCCAATGCTCCATCGTTTCTGGTGTGATCATTCCATAATCAGACCAACCAGCATCTTCGGTGTAGCCACCGATCTCCGCTCTTCGAGATGCTAGTGGAAGAATTCTTAACAGTTCTTCACCCCAACGATAGCGATCGAGGGTATTCGAGCCGAGCGCCACGCGGTCTTGGTCCAAAGCATTTTGAAGCCGCTCGACATCCTGCTGGGCGTAGCAATAAGCCTTCAATCGGATCGACGGGACAGGGGCTGACGACGAAGTTCCCGTTGCCCCGCTTTTCGCTGGATAGAAAAGAGAACACTCATCGGGAGTTTCCCACGACTTGTTCGTCCCGATGGTTTGCCAAGGCAATATTCCATCTCCACCGCGGAGCCAGCTATCCCATGCCCACGCCAGAGTCTGTACGTTATTGGTACCCAGAGGATTTGCTGAACCATAAATCATGACCAGCTGATAATCGATACATTTGCGATCCAGCACGAGCCTTCGGTATTGTCGAAACGCGGTCTGCGAGACCACGTTGTAACGCATCAATCCATCGAGTGTGGTTCTTTGCCATTGCGGCCTCGAGACGTCGCAGCGGTAGAACAGATTGGAATCGCGCACCGATGTCGAAAGCCCTTCTGCAAAGGCTCTGCCGAAATAACGAAGTGCTAGGTAATCTTGAAAATTGGCTGGCTCATCGAGTAGCCAGGGGGAAGAGCCTCGCGACCATCCCCGCTTCTTAAAATCAACCTTGTTATTCAAAAAGACGTGGAATCGAGTTTCTTGCCACCCCTTCTCACGAATATGCTTTTCACAGGCCGCCGTGGCCTTGATCCATGCGGAACGATATTCCTCCGTAAATGCTTCATCCGCCCAGTAGCTTCCGTTGTAGTGATCATTGATCGGCAGAGGCCAATTTTCGTGCATGGGTAGATAGAAGCAATCCATCGGCGTTTTGCCTCGCGGTAGGTCCGCGAAAGCTTCGCCACTAAAGTATTTGCCAAACCGCTCATCCCACGCGCTCCAATCCCAGCCGTCTGCATTCACTTGGGGAGCAAGCCCTGACGCCATCCGACCATTCTGGTAGTAAGGAACACGATTGAGAACGACGCGATGTCGATGCGCCATGCGATAGTAATCCAACTCATTGACCGGCAAGTCATAACAATTCATCTCAGGCAAGAAGCGAAGTTTATTCGGCGTCAGAGTCGCTCGGACTAGTGTTTCCAATCGAACCGATCGCTTCTCGCCGCCGGTTTCCACTTCCAATTCAAGCAACTTCGCTCCCGGCTCTTCGCTCGCAGGAACATAGAGCTCGATAAGCCAAGCGCCCAATCCCACCGAGTGCTTTGATACTGGGAGCAAAGTCTTCTCGCCAACGGATGTGTTCCAAGCGATGGGAATCAAGGGATCGGGGAGCCATCTCTCGCCGGCAGGTATGTATTCGTATTGGTAAAGCTCGCACCGCCATCCCTCCGGCAGTGCAGTTTTCCAAACGAGAGCAGGACGATCCGGCGATTGAATGGCTAACTGAACACCAACCCAATCGCCTCGGCAAGCATCCAATTTCACCAACGATGTCGTAGCATCCCAAAAAATGTTGCGAGCTAGATAGTCGCCTCGTTGCTTCGGCAAAATCTCGCCGCTCGGAGCAGAGAATTGATCAAGTGGATGCACCCAAGTCATCCTCGATTTGCCGACGGAGATAGCTTGATTCCACAAAGCATTAGAATCCTGCACTTTGGGAAGATTGCTCTCTGGGAGCGAGATCGCAACAGCCTTCTGTAATGCGCTCGCTGTTGGGGTTGGTTGAGATTTTGGAAACGCACTCCAAAGGATCGATACTGCCTCGCTCTCGGCTCCGTCGCGATTGACCGAAACCACCGAAATTTGATGATTTTCTTGCAAACTCCACGGAGTGTTGAGTGGATCGACGACGATGGAAAAAACGGTTGGTGCTCCTGGGCTCGACCTAACGAAGAATTGAGGAAGAAGCTTTCCATCCACGCGAACTTTGCAGCCGACAACCGTGGCGGGATCAGCCGTCCATGACAATCGAGTTCTTGGATCTGCGGTCGAAGGTAATTGCCACTCAAGATTCATCGGCGGCGCAGGGGAGGGGGCAGAGGAGCCAGCAGCCGAATCGACAATCAAATAGGGAGCGCTGGCTCGATTGGAGTCCTTGCTAAAGACGGTTCGGTTCGGGAAGAGCTGGAAGTCGAATTTCTCCCCCTCTCTTTTCCAAGTCGACCCGGTGTCATCCATCAAGAGCCAACCGTGGCTGAGCCCGGCGGTGCACGCCTCCACAAGATCGATTGGAACCTCATACGCAATCCAACCGTCGGCCTCCTCACGAGGAACAAGAGAATGCCAGTGCGTTCCCCCTGATCCGAGACTGACCGCTGTGATATCGCTGTCGTTCCACAATTCGGTCGGGTACAAGCGGTGCGAAAACGTGGATTGCCCCGTCACTATCTCGTAATTCTGAGCAGTCCCCTCGACCCAATCTGCGGAAATCGTGCTAATGGTGATCCGATCAACCGGAATGTCACTGGCTCTCTTGAGATAGAGCTGAGCTCTCTTAACCGACTGGCCACGCAGGGAAGCGAAATCGAAATCGATGAGCGAAAGCTCTTGAATCGATTTCAGTTTAAGTCGCGGTGCGCCGCCATTGGCACCTTTCGATTCGTCCCCCGCATTGGATAGCCAAGTGTCGCGAGTCGCTGGTAATCGAATCTGCTTTGTTTCCGCTGAAACGCCTTTGGCGGGCAATCCCGCGAGAAAGATGCTCGCAGCGATTATCCCGAGAACTAGCCATTGGATTTGGAACAAAGACCGGAAGGTTGTCATAGACATCATGAGGGGAATCAAGCAGGTAGGGTGGGAGGACATCGCGGAGGGAAGGGGACTCGATTTTAATCTAATAACCGACTCCTCACATGGCGATGGCAAGTGACGGAGCAGAAGTTTTTAGTTACCATGGAACCCCTCGGCGTCTTGCCTTCGCCCTCAAAGTGTCAGGAAGGCTAGACCACGATTCCCTCCAACAAGCCAACGGTTTTCAGACCAGTGCTTCGCCGGTCCATCTCTCCCCAGCTATCCATGAAATCCTCTATCTCGCTTCTCTTGTCTTTTGTCTTCCTCGCCACCGGAGCCTCTTTCGGATTGGGGCAGACGAGCCCCAATAAACCGATCCGGGCCTTGCTCATTGCGGGCGGCTGCTGCCACGATTACGCAAAGCAACAAGAAGCCCTTTGCAAAGGTATCCAGGCGAGAGCGAACGTTCAGGTCGATGTTTACTGGACCGATAACTCGACGACCGCTCCCATGCTGCCGCTCTACAGCAAGCTGAATTGGGCCGAAGACTACGACATCATCATTCACGATGAGTGCGCAGCAGACATCAAGGATCCGGCACTCTTGAACCGCATTGTTCAGACCCATCAAAAGATTCCTGCAGTTCACCTTCACTGCGCCATGCACAGCTTCCGAGCTGGTAATGATGTTTGGTTCAAACACCTCGGTTTGCAGTCCACGGGACACGGACCTCAAGAGCCTATCGATATCGAATTCTCGATGCCCAAACACCCGATCACCGAGACGCTAAGCAATTGGACAACCATCCGAGAGGAGCTCTACAACAATGTAAAGCTTTTCGATGCCGTGCCCCTCGCGGTTGGGAAGCAAAAGGTTGGACGAGGAGACAAAGCTCGTATCGATCAAGCAGTCGTGGTTTGGGTTAATGAAAAGCAGGGTGCCCGAAGCTTTAGCACATCCCTAGGCCACAACACCGAAACGGTTGCGGACCCGCGCTACTTGGAGCTCGTGACACGTGGTTTGCTATGGGCTTGTGACAAGCTGAATGAAGACTACTTAAAGCCATTTGAAGGAAAGAACGAAGTCACCTTCATCGACAAGAACAAATTCTCAAATAACTCAGCACCCGGAGTTGGAAACGCCCCTAAAGACGCGACGCTGGTGAAGGTGTCCGCATCGAGCGTCCAAGATGGCAACCCTGCTCATCATGTGGTGGACGGGAAACAAGACACCCGTTGGTGCGCCGATGGTCCCGCCTACCCGGCATCGATTCAACTCGAGCTTCAAGAGCCACAAGCTCTTGACGCCATTCAAATCGCTTGGGAAATGCCGGCTGCTACTTACAAGTACCGCGTCGAGGGATCTCAAGACGGGAAAGAGTACAGCCTTTTGATCGATCAGACCGCCAACACGAAAGCCGGGGTTGGAAAAGAGGCGTTTGCATCTACTGCTCCCGTTCGATTTGTCCGAGTTACTGGCCTCAGTAGTACTGGCGGCTGGTGCAGCATTCGCGAGATTCAGCTGTTCGGGTCCCAAATCAAGTCGCTTTGGCCAGCGGATCCCAAATCCCCCGCAGGAAAATTCACGGCGTTGCAAGGAGACTCGTATGCCAAGAGCGGCAACATCATCCCTCGTATCGAGAAATTGAGCCCGGAAGAAGAAGCAGCCATCCTGAAAGACGTGAAGGTGGCGGATGGCTTTGAAGCGACTCTTTTCGCAGCCCCTCCCGCTGTGAACTACCCTGTATTTGTCGCGGCTGATGTCGATGGAACTCTCTATGTCAGTTCAGACGGAAACGGATCGCTCGGGCGCGACCCAATGCGAGGCCGCGTCATTCGACTTCGAGATACCGACAACGATGGCCGGGCAGATGAGACCAAAGTGTTTTGCGAAGTGGACGCACCCCGCGGGTTGGTCTGGGATAAGGATCGCCTTTATCTGATGCATCCACCCCATCTAAGCGTCTTCATCGATCACGATCGCGACGGTGTCGCCGATGAACAAAAGACATTGGTGAAGAATCTGGCTTTCGATTACGACAAACGGCCTGCAGATCACACGACCAACGGTCTCAGTCTCGGTGCAGACGGCTGGTTATACATCGCTGGTGGCGATTTCGGTTTCATGGACGCGGTCGGTACCGATGGAACGCGACTTACCCATCGAGGGGGAGGTGTCATCCGCGTTCGCCCCGACGGTACAGGTTTGGAGATTTACTCCACTGGAACCCGGAATATTCTCGAGGTGGCAATTAGTCCCGCGATGGAAATGTTTGCTCGGGATAACACAAACGACGGTGGAGGTTGGGACGTACGGCTCCATCATTTCACAGGCAATGACGACCATGGCTATCCCCGTCTTTACAAAAACTTTAGCGACGAATGCGTCGCACCCTTGGCCGATTACGGCGGAGGCTCGGGATGCGGCGCGGTTTATATCGATGAACCGGGATTTGGAGCTTGGAATCAAGCCCCATTTACGGCCGACTGGGGAACGAATGCCATCTACCGTCATACGGTAAAACCTCAAGGAGCGACCTATCAGGAAACCGCTAACCCAGAGCCACTGGTCCGCATGACTCGTCCGACCGATGCGGATGTCGATGGGAATAGCCGCGTATACGCGGCTAGCTGGAAGGGAGCCAACTTCAATTGGAATGGCCCGAATGTTGGCTACATCGTTCGAATCCAACCCAAGGGATTCCAACCGCAACCACTTCGAGATTACGCCAAGCTTAACAACGATGAGTTGGTTAAGGAGATGGACTCAGCAAGCTACCGTCGCAGGATGGAAGCAAGCCGCGAGCTTGCTCGGCGCGGTGACAGTCGGCATTCCCAGCTTTTGGCGAAAGGTCTCGAAACTCGCAATCTGGATCGTAAAGTACTCGATGCCATTCAGATAACGACCGACCCCCAAATCATCCTTGGGGCATTGTCCCATTCGGATCCGGTAATTGTGCATACAGCAATTCGAACCTTGGCGAAGCGAAAGGCCGTGGACGCTTGTTTGAAGGCTCTTGAACAAGACTCTGCACCTTGGAAGCCACTGCTTCGTGCGCTCGCCATGATGCATGAACCGAAAGTTGTGGATGCTCTCATTTCCCAGCTATCGAAAGAGACGAAACCAGACCGGCGAGAGCTGCTCCTCGGTGCGCTTTGCCGATTGCACTTTATAGACGGGGAGTGGAATGGGGATTCATGGGGTACCCGCCCGGATACACGCGGCCCCTATTACCAACCTGAGGCTTGGGGCGAATCGAAGAAGATTCTCGCAACTCTCCGGACCTCGCTAGCCAATGCAGATTCCAAAGAAGCTGCTTTTCTAATCGAAGCGATGGAAAAGAATCGAATCGAAACGGATGAGGGACTGGAACGCATCATCGAAATCGCGACGAAGGACAACACTGCGCTCCCGATCGCAGTCGCGAAGCTTGCCACAGCGAAAGAGATTCCCACCAATGCCGTACCCCTTCTCCTAGCGGCTTCCAGGACCGATGGACTAGGGAAACAGACCTTGAGTCAAGTTGTTTCAACCCTCGCGAGAACTTCGAATCCGGAATCGTTCGATGCCATGATTCGATGCTTAGAACGGTTGGAGCAAGACGGAGGAGATAACGCGTTGTCGGAGAAAGCGCGTGATGCATTCTTGAACTCTTCGCTGCTTGGGCAAAACGTTTCTCGCCTCATTGATATGGGAAAATCAGATACAGGAGCGATTGCACTGCTTGCTGATGCTGGCTTGCTTCATTTGGCCAGCAAGAGTGCTAGTCCTGAAGTTCAGGCAGCGGCCCAAAAAGAGATTGAAGACGCATGGGGAAACAAAACTCGAAAAATCAGATTGATGAGAACCGCCGGCCGGCTTGTAAATCACCATCTGGACGAAGAGATCTTGGCCGCTTGGAAAGATCCGGACGTTGAAGTGGCAAAGGTCGCGCAGAACATGTCGAACCGACTTAAGATTAAGCCGAGGCCGGAAGACAAATCCCCCAAGCTCGCATCGCTGGCTTTAGAAGAAGCATTGAAGAGTGTCGTTGAAATGAAGGGGGATATCAGTTTTGGCGAACGATTGTTTACCAAGGCGAAGTGTTCGCAATGTCACACCGTGCGACAAGACGAAGTTCAAAAAGGCCCCTACCTCGGTAACATCGCGCGGACCTACAAGCGACCGGAGCTTGCTACTGCCGTTCTGGATCCGAGCAAATCGATTGCACAAGGCTTCATAACCAACATCATTCAAACGCACGACGATGAAACGATTACCGGGTTCGTCACCAACGAACAAAACGATCGCGTCATGCTTCGAGATGCGCAAGGCAAAGAGTACTTGGTCATGAAGGACAATATTGCGGCGAGGAAAACGTCCACGGTTTCGTCCATGCCGACAGGATTGATGAACGAGTTCAGCGTTTACGAGTTTGCATCGATACTCGATTACCTTGAATCCATCGCTAAGTGAACGGCACGGGCGCAAGCCCTACGGTAAACCTTTCCTAGCTGATCATTCCATCGTCGGGCGAAACAGTCGCATTTCGCCACAGGCAAAGCGTTCGATCTATCGACTTCCTTGAACATCGAACGTAGCTGTCTGCGCTTCCTGAACCATCGCGATTGGTGCACCTTCGGATCGGCCGATCACTTGTTTCCCCATTTCCGTTCGAATCTGGATCGGTGTGCTTTCTATCGTTTGGTTCTCAGCACTATCCAAAACGGGGGCTTCAAGAGACTCCAATTCCTCGACGACGAAGTCGCCGGGGCGTCCGCCGCCACCGAGAGCCTGGTAGGCTTTGATGACCCCAGCGAGCTGCTTTTGCTTGGTGTCGATCAGTACAAGTCTGGCTTCCATCATATCCCGCTGGGCTAGAAGCACTTCGATGTACTCGCCTCTCGCATTCTGAAAAAGCTTGGTCGCATTGTCTACCGACGCTTCGAGAGATTGCAGCTGTTGCGCTTTTACTTCTAGGCTGCGGGTATAGTTCTCCACCAATGACAACTGATTGATGACTTCGATGTGGGCATTGAGGACCGTCTGTTGATACTCGTACACAGCTTGCAGTTGGCGAGCGTTCGCATTGAGATAGTCTGCTTTGATTGCAGAGCGGTTAATCAGGGGTGCGACCAGGCCACCTGCCGCGTTGTAGATCAATGATTCAGGACTTGAGAACAAATACTTTGTATTGAATGCCTCGTATCCAACACCGGCAGTCAGAATCAAAGACGGAAAGAATTGAGCCCGCGCGACGCGAACGTCCAGCCCTGATGCGGCTACCTCGCGTTCCGCTTGGCGAATATCTGATCGATTCAACAACTGCTGGGAAGGGAATCCAACCCCAATGGCAGGCAAATAAAGCGAAAGAAACTCGACGGAAGGCCGTTCTACCTTCTGTGGGAATCGCCCGGCTAGGTAGTTGATTCGGTTCTCGGTTTCTGTGATTTCCTGCTGGATTATCAGCTTCTCACTTTGATTCTTTTGCACTTCCGCTTGAAAGCGTTGCACAGCAAGCTCTGTCCCACGAGCTGCATCTTTTAGAGCGCGAGCCGTATCCAAACTCTGTTGTTGGATTTCGATGGTTCGATTCAGTGTCTCCAGTCGATTGTCCAGAGCGAGAAGCTCGTAGTAGTTCTCAGCGACTTCGGCAACGACTCTCGTCACGACGTAGTTTCGCCCCGCTTGCGTACCAAGGAATCGGAGAGCCTGGGCGTCTCTCGCATTGCGCAGCTTTCGCCAAATATCGATTTCCCAGGACACGTCGGCAGCGACAAGAAAATTGGGGAGTGGTTCAGGAAAGCCTTTTCCAGGGGCTGCTTGTAGTTGATCTTCCACTGCACCGTTGCGAGTGAAGCGGCTTGATTTTTCGATTCCAGCGGATGTCCCAATCGACGCGAAGGGGAACAAAAGCCCGCGTCTGGCGCGGTACTCGTTGTTCGCGATGCGAATGTCTTGGGCCAGGATTTTGAGTTCTTGGTTCCCTGAAAGCGATTCGGAAATCAAGTTATGCAGCGTAGGATCGTTAAAAAATTCCCGCCATCCGAGACATGCCGAATTTTCGTCGCTCACGATTCCTTGTGCAGGATCGTTGTTGCGATCGTAGGCTTGTGGGAGGGGACGCATTGCCTCTGGGCGACAGATTTCAGGAATCTTGCACCCGGGAATCAGCGTCGCCCCCGCGATCACGGCAGCGAAGCTGCTTCGCTTAATGCGTCCGTTCCAAGATTTCGAAAAGCGGCTCATCATGCTCATCCTTGATTAACTTCCGTCCCTCCGCCATCTTGGCGAAGAGATAATAGAGTCCCGGAATCACGAGAACTCCAATGACCGTTCCTAGTAACATTCCCCCCACCGCAGTGGTTCCAATCGTTCGATTGCCGATCGCTCCTGGCCCCGTCGCTCGAACCAACGGGACGAGACCTGCGATGAACGCAAATGAGGTCATAAGAATCGGGCGGAATCGAAGCTTTCCTCCTTCGATCGCCGCATCCTTAATGCTGACCCCTTCGCGATTCCGCTGGATGGCGAATTCGATAATCAAAATGGCGTTCTTCCCAAGCAGTCCGACGAGCATCACCAAACCTATCTGGCAATAGACATCATTCGCCAGCCCCATTGCTTGCAATAAGAAGAAGGATCCGAAAATCCCGACTGGGAGCGAAACAATGACAGCTAAAGGAAGTATGAAACTCTCGTATTGCCCGACCAAGACCATGTACACGAACACCACAACGATGATGAAGATGTACA
This sequence comes from Pirellula sp., assembly GCA_025459245.1. Lineage (GTDB taxonomy): Bacteria > Planctomycetota > Planctomycetia > Pirellulales > Pirellulaceae > JBKCUI01. The sequence goes on along the minus strand of JALOQZ010000001.1, from coordinate 25,034 downwards.
CGGCCGTATTCCCACTCTTCGCTTCGTCGAACGATAGGCCTTGCCAATCGATTCCATAGCCGCGAGGTAAAGTCTCCGCAGCAACTTCTCGAATCGCAGCGATTGCTTGCCCGCTGCTGTAGCCTGCCGCCGGCGATCCTTGAATGGGAGCCGAAGGATAGAGGTTGTATCGGCTGATTTCGTTGAGGCCTTGCTTCTTTTTCAATCGCATGAACGCAGAGTAAGGCACCATCTCTCCGCGATCGTTTTTCACAAACATATTCGAAAGGTCTTCCGGGTAGCGACGAAACTCCGGCGCCGCTTGCACATAGACCTTGTAGAATTGACCGAATCGAATGAATCCTTGCTCCCAAGTACTACCGATGACGATCGACAGGTTGTTCATCGCCTCTGCGATCGATACCCCCTTTTGCATCGCGATATCGTTATCGATGATGATCTCGTATTGCGGGTAGTTCCCAGCAAAGAACGTAAAGAGTCCCTTTAGTTCCTTGCGTTTTGCCAGCGCCGTCATGAATTTGTCAGTTACGGCTCCTAACGCTTCGTAATCCCCTGAATTGGTTTTGTCGAGCAAATTCAATGCGAAGCCACCAGCGGCACCGAACCCAGGAACGGCTGGGGGCTCGAAGAATTCCAGCTTGATGTTGGAGATATCCCTTCCACGCTTTTCAAGCTCCTCAATGACTTGTTTGGAAGTCCGTTTGCGTTCCGCCCAGGGCTTGAGGTTGATGATGCAAGTCCCAGCGTTCGATCCCCGACCTTCCGTGAGTACCTCATAGCCTGCGAGCGACGAAACAGATGTAATATCCTCCAGCTCTTCGCAGATTCCTTGGAGCTCTCGCGCCTTCGAATTCGTGTACTCCAAGGTCGAACCTGGGGGTGTCTGGATAACCCCGTAAATAATCCCTTGATCTTCAAGCGGAATGAATCCTGAAGGTAGAACATTATTGACGGAATAAATCCCAACGGTAAACGCGGTGATGACCAGCATGGTCAAGGTGCGGAGAGTGACGATACGTTTGAGGATCCCCGCATATACATTGGTGATTCCTTCGATAATCTGGTTTATCCCAGCGATAAAAATTGCCATTGGTCCTGGAGAGACTTGGTCAGCTGGTCGTCCTCGCGACATGATGGACCGGATGGTAAGGACCATCCAAATCGTTGCCGCGACTGAGATCAACAAGATCCGAAGCGGCGTGAGTAAAAACATATCATGGGTTGCATGGATGATGGGTTCCAAACTCAGAAATCGATAGACACCATAACCACAGGCTGCACTGAGCGAGAAGATCCAGATCCACCTCGCAATAAAGCCACCGACCCCGCCCATCTTGTTGAGTGTGCGATCCATAAACACAAAGAACCGAGGTATAAGTCCTTTTGGAGCATCACCGTGACCGTGCGGCTTGAGAATAATCGCGCACAACACAGGTGTCAGCGTAAGAGCGACGACCCCTGACAAAACGATCGACATCGCCATCGTCAGACCGAATTGTCGGTAGAAGACTCCAACGGGGCCTGTCATGAACGTTACAGGGATAAATACGGCAGTCATCACCAGCGTAATCGCGATGATTGCACCACTAATTTCATGGACAACTTCTTTTGTCGCGGCATAGGGGGAAAGATGCTTCTCCGCCATTTTCGCATGCACCGCTTCCACTACCACGATCGCATCATCGACAACCACACCAATGGCGAGTACCAAGGCAAATAGCGTGATGAGATTGATGGACATCCCGAACAACAGGAGAAAGAAGAAGGTTCCGATCAAAGAAACGGGAACAGCAAGGGTCGGGATGAGCGTACTTCGGAAGTCCCCCAGGAAGAGAAACACCACCAGCGAAACCAAGATGAACGCTTCGATTAATGTGTGAAGAACCTTCTCGATTGAGGCCTCCAGAAACTTGGAAACGTCATAGCTCACTTCAAAGTCCATTCCCGGCGGGAACGAATCCTTTTTGATTTGCTCCAGTTTCTCCTTGACCTTTTCAATCACAACCGTCGCATTCGATCCGGGAGTTTGCTTAAGCACGATTGCTGCGGAGGGGTGACCATCGATATCCGAGTACAAGTCGTAAAACGACGAGCCAAGTGAGACGGTCGCTACGTCTTTGATTCGAATAATTTGACCATCGGGATTCGCGCGAAGGATGATGCTCTCGTATTGCTCCGGCTTGTTATAACGTCCCACCCAAGTCAGAACGTACTCGACGGTTTGTGACGTTCGGCCTGTCGCTTGGCCAAGTCGTCCAGGGGAGCCGATCATGCTCTGCTCCGCAATCGCCTTCATCACGTCATCCGACGAAAGATTATAGGCGCGCAATCGGTCCAAATTCAGTTCCACCCGCATCGCATAGGCTCGGTTCCCTAGGATACTAGCTCGACCGACCCCCTGAATGCGCTTGATTTCAGGCAGGATATTCGCCGTTGCATAATTGAAGAGAAAGTTCTGATCGACTCCCTCCTCGGTACTAAAGACGTTTACGTACATTAGCATGCTCGACATGTTTTGCATGACGATAATGCCTTCGCGATCCACGATAGGTGGCAAATTGTTTTTGACCGCTTGTATGCGGTTGTTCACGTTCAATACGGCGACGTTGGGATCGGTCCCTGGCTCAAAGATAACTTGGATCGTTCCTTCACCTGCACTTGTAGCATCGCCGATCATGTATCGCATGTCTTGAACGCCATTGATGGCTTGTTCAAGGATCACCATGACAGAGTCGACAAGCACATTCGCGCTTGCGCCGGGATACGAGACCGACACCACGACGCTCGGCGGTGCGACCGATGGGAACTGGGAGATAGGCAACGACTGAATAGAAAGCCCCCCCATGAAAAGGATAAGGAGGGAAATGACAATCGCGAGTGCAGGGCGATGAAGAAAACGTACAAACATCCTTGTGCTCCTTTACTCAGCTTTGTTCTTGAGATTCTGAAGCACTTGGTTGGGATCGCGGAATTCGAATTCCACTTGGTCTCCTACCTTCACATCTCGTATCCCCTCGAGAACGATACGCGTTCCGCTTTCGATACCGCTGTCGATGACAAAGATATCCTCGAGTTCCGTTTTGATATTGATCTGCTTTTGTTGAATAACGTTGTTTTCGTCGATGACGTAGACATATCGGTTCGCCAGAATCTCGAAAGTCGCTCGTTGTGGAATAACAATCGCGTTGTGTAGTTGTCGATGGATGAGGACATTCCCTGTTTGACCGTGTCGTAAGAGTCCTTCTGGGTTGGGGAAGTCCGCGCGGAAAGCAATATTACCTGTTTCACTATTGAAGTCAGCTTCGATAGCGCCGATCTTTCCTGGTTGGTTGAATTTGGTGTGGTTCGCTAAAACTAATTCCACCGACATATCGGCGGCATGCTGAGCGACTTGGGAACGGTACTCCAGATAGCGAGATTCGGGAACGTTGAAGTAAACCCACATCGTGCTATTGTCGGAAAGCGTGGTAAGCACGTCCCCTTCCGACACCAAACTCCCTTGCTGGCTGCGCAGACGATCAACAATTCCTGGAAAAGAAGCTCGAATGATGGTAAAGTTCAACTCCGCGAGGGACAGTTTCACCTGCGCCTGCGCTTTTGCTAACTTGGCTTCTGCGAGAGCAACTTCTTGCGCCGATACCACTTTCTGGTCGAAGAGTCTCCTGGCATTGTCGAGCTCGATTTGAACGAGCTTTGCCTCAGCGACGTCGGTATCGAGTTTTGCTTGAAAGACTGGAGGAAGAATGCGAAAGAGAACATCTCCCTGTTGAACTTGCTGTCCTTCGCGAATGGAGATTTCTTCGAGATAACCTCGCTCTAATGCGCGAACTTCGATGTGACGGCAAGAATGGATCTGGCACACGTAGGATTGTGTACTTACAACGTCGCGCGAGACCGATTCAGTGGCGACAATCTTGTGGGTGTGATGCTCGTGCTCTGAAGCGCCATGCTCACCCGGCTTATGCACTTCGGTTGTATGCACCACCTGCCCCTGCTTTGCATTGGTCGAATGAGGACCGTCTTGATGAATTCCCCCATGAACGGCCTCTTCATGCCCGGTCCCTTTACCGTTCTCGGTCAGCTGCGATTGCCCCTCGCTACTGAACTTTGCCTTGATGGCATCGCAGGCTGGCAGAGTGGGCACGAACAAACACAACAGCAGTAGATTTCTCTTCACGGATCGTCGCATGGTTTTGAACGAGTAGTTTTCAAGCGGCAGCGGTACCAGCGTGGATTCCGACGGCTGGAGGATTCCCAATCTGCGGTGATATATGCACCTATAGCAACCATCGGGCCAATCCGGGCAAGCTTGAGGGGAGGCCGCTCGTACGAGAAGGAAACGCTAAGGCAATGGACTATTAACTCATTCGAGCAAGTCGATTTAGCCAGTCATTTGAGGACAACTATCGTTTCGGCCTAAGAGACGGCAGAGACGATGAAAACGGAAACAATTTTGAAAATTCGCTCGGCGTCTAATCGTTTGCCTCAAGAAGGGTGCAAGGAGTTGCACCTTCGTGCAATACCTAGCAGTCGAAGTTGCCTTACCGCTCCTGCGATAAGGGCAGATGGATGGAGAAAGTAGTGCCGGAGTTGCCTGTCTGAAACTCGATACGACCATCGTGCTGACGGATGATTTTCTCGCAAATGGCGAGCCCCATACCAATGCCGTCCTTTCGGGTGGTGAAATAGGGATCGAAAATCTGGCCTCGGATCTCCGCAGGAATTCCATTTCCTGAATCTGCGATTTGAATCCTCATTTCTTCCGAGTCGCTCGATATCGTGAAGAGCAGCTTTCCGCCGTTCGGCATTGCAGCAACGGCATTCAATGCAAGGTTCAGGAGGACTTGCTCCAGCTTTGCTCCGTCGGCAATGAGCTGCGATGAGCAATCTTGGGGGCAATGGAACTCGAGCGCGACACGCTTTTGCTCTGCATCGGGGCGAAGCAATCGGATCAGCTTTTCAATCAGCATCGCCATGTCGACCGGCGCAAGCCGAATCTCGTCGACCGACGCATAGTTTCGGAATCCATCGAGAACCTCACTAATGCGTCTCACCTCCGAATTGAGGATGCTTAGGGTCTCGCTGATCTCTGCATTCAAATGCTCTTTTGCCAGCGATTCGCAAAGCAGTTGAATATGCAACGACAAAGCATTGAGCGGATTCTTGATCTCATGCTGCAGCCCTGCGGCCAACGATCCAAGACCCACGTAGCGTTCCATCCTCCTTAAACGTTCTTCCATGAATGCTTTCTCGGTGACGTCTCGCACGTGTATTACCATCCCTACCTCATCCTTATGTCTGTTTCTCAGAATTGTGCAGCCGGCTCGAAGAGTCTTGCGATGACCGTTTCGAACAATCTGGTAATCCCGGTCGCGGATGGGTGTTCCATGCGCTCGGAGTTCCTTGCATATCGATGCAAGCAAGGCGTGTTCCGCTCCGAGTTGTTCGATGGTTTGGTTAAGACCTGTGTAGCTGGGGCCTAGTAATTCACCCCCACGACTATTGAGGCTGGTGATGCGTCCCTCTAAGTCGGTTGTAATCACGCCTGCATCCATGCTAGCCAGAATGTCGGTGGATAAGACTTTGACATCTTGCAGATTTTGCTGGCTGCTAAAATACCCGCGAAGAACGAACGAAAACGCAATTCCGGTCGCAAAAATGTTGAGCACGAGAAGAAAGGAAAGGCTCCCCTGCAGCCCCAATTCACTCGAAAGCTCATCGGCCACCACCAAATCACTACCGTCAAGATGGCGAATGAGCTGGGATACTATGGCTTGCTCGTGTCGAACGTTTAGAAGCACCCAAGCGGTGACGGTAAGGGAGAAAAGGCTGAGAAGTCCAAGCACAAATGCGAAAGCTTTAACGCTTCGATTGCTGTTTATCTCGAACATAGGCAAACCTAGAGTTGGTCAGAATAGGAGTTTTTTTGCAGTATCTGCAGCCAATTGTTGCAGCATTGATTGGAGCACACATGGAAGTGCCCAAAAAAACACGCGACGGGCATGGATTCAAGTGCATGTTGCATTGGCACGCTAAGTGCATTGGACTGAGAGTGGCAAACGCATCGGGTTTTCCCCGTCACAAGTCCCTTGGCCTAACAAAAACAACGGAATGTCTTCCTGTGTTTGAATGGCCTACCAATCTACACGTAGGAGTGGATCATGCTTAGGTTCCGGACGTCGATTCTCATTTCTTTTTTGACTGCGATGCTAGGCTCGGATATCCCACAATCCGGGGCGGCGATTCGAAGCCAGAGCCCTCGTCAGGGCTCAACCCCCAACCAGATTCAAAACGAAGAGGAGGCGAGTGAAAATATGCGAATCAAATTAGATGCCCAACGCTGCATGGGGCATGAGCTGCGAGAGGGGTGATTCGATTAGTGCATGCCATGTCGACTCATTTTGTAATGCAACGTGCGAACGCTGATTCCCAACAGCTTCGCCGTGTTCTCACGATGAAGATTACAGGCTTCTAATGCGGCTTGAATGGTGATCTTTTCGCATTCGTCCAACGCCTCCGCTAGCGAAGTTGGAGTGGATTGCACGAGCCGTGATCCTTTTTGCAGATCGCTCGGTAAGTCTTGGATGCCAATGGCGCTGGATGCGCCCACGATGACCAAACGCTCGATGACATTTCGCAATTGTCGCACGTTTCCTGGCCAGGGCGCTGTACTAAGGATCTGCATCGCCTCTGGTGTGACCGACTTCAAGTCCTTTCGATGCCGACTACAAAAGTGCTCCAGAAAGTGCTGCACCAGTAATGGGATGTCTTCCCGCCGTTTCCGAAGCGGGGGAACTTCAATAGGAATGATGTTCAGTCGATAGAAGAGATCTTCGCGAAAGGTACCATCCTCGATCAAGTCCTGTACGGAGCGATTGGTTGCGGAGATGATACGGGCGCTGGACTGAAGTCGCGCTTCACCTCCGATGCGATTGAATTCGCCTGTCTCCAAAACTCGAAGCAAATCCACTTGGCTCTTGGCCGACATCTCGGTCACTTCGTCAAGAAACAATGTCCCGCCTGCGGCCTGCTCAAAGCAGCCAGGTTTTTGACGGATTGCACCGCTAAAAGAACCTTTCTCATGACCAAACAATTCGCTTTCCAGCAATGTTTCGGGCAATGCACCTAGGTTGACGGCCACAAACGGCCCTTTGTTTCGGTCGCTCAAGTCGTGAAGAGCGCGTGCAATGAGCTCCTTTCCTGTCCCGCTTTCACCGTGAATCATCACCGTGGCCTCGGTCGCTGCAACTTGCCGAATCTGCCGGAAGACCTCTTCCATCGCGGCGCCGCCGGCGACGATGCGAGAAATCTCCCCCGACTCGGCTAATTGATGTCGAAGCAAAGCGTTTTCGTTTAGCAAATCGAAATGCTCACGAGCCTTCCGAACTTGCTGCCGAACCAAATTCAAATCGACCGGTTTCAAGATGAAATCGAACGCACCGGATCGCATCGCCTCTACTGCCGTCTCCACAGTACCATGCGCGGTAATAACGATCACTGCTGTCTGCGGACGCAAATGGATGATTCTGCGCAGCAACTCAAGCCCTGACATCTCGCAGTTCAACCGCACGTCGACAATAACGAGCGCATGCTCGCGAGATTGAAACTTCTCAAGTGCTTCGACTGCGTTCCCCGCAGTTTCGACAAGATCTGCCTCCGCAGCTAACCCCTTGGCAAACCCAGACCGAATATTGGGCTCATCATCGACTATCAAGACACCAAATTGCGTCGTTCGTTCCATTCCGTTCCAGCCTAAGTCCACTCGAGGGTCCTGTGCGCTTTATCCAACGCGATGGAGATTACACGCTCGCAACCTCGCTCCGTTACCTTGCTCCGCAGTTAAGCACGACTCATACCAATTCCATCGCAAGTGCGAAGCTTGGCACATTGGTTTCCCGAAGTCGCAAAAAGCCAAAGAAAACAAAGGTGCAAGCTCCTGATTTCCCAAAAACCACGGCGTCAGCACTTCATTCTAATCGACGAACGGTGCAGGAGATTGCAGGAACCTGTGCTAATTCTTGCAGTCGCAATAGGCGGGTTTGCTTTAGAATCGCATCTCGGCCATAACACCTGTTCCGTCGCCCGAAAGGTATGGATAAAAGCGCCACTTCGACTGAGGATTGTCCGTCGCATTCACCGCACTCGCGGCGAGATAAGCCATCCACCATCCGAGGGCGACTTGGGATGGATAATGCGCGTTATCGTTGACACGCGAAAGTGGAGCGATCGCAGAGCCCGCATAAAATAATGATTTATATGCTAGGTTATCGGTCATCTTTGCTGCGGTGATGAACGGAAGCGAGCCCATGAACGAGTGACCGCTCACGCCGTTGACGTCTTGAAACGGCTGCCAGTTCGAACTTGAACTACTCTCCATTGGGCGAGATCCCCCCGTCAACTGCTGCAAAGCGATAAGCGGAGGAGCTCCAGCGACAAAACCGCGAAGGGATCTTTCCCCCCATCTACCACTCGTCTCCGCGAAACGATTATCCGGCAGCAATTCACCTGCAGCCCAAGCCGATGCGAAAACAGGCAGCGTGTACATGCCGTTGCCAAGCTCCTTGCTTGCGTGCAAGGACTCGAACCATTCATCCGAAGTCGCTCCGCGAACGCTGCTTTGAAAATGTCGCTGAATTCCTTCGTCGATCGAAGAATTCGCCATCGCACCACCAATGAGCACCCCACCTCCTAGCAACGAGAGCGATTCGGCAGAATAAAAATTCTTTTGGTCGCTCCAAAGTCGCTCCCAAATCGATCCCGATTCGCTTTCCTCCTGCAAGCCGTCCATTGTGTTCAACGGCAACGGACCTTCAAATGGAGCTTGGAACAAAAGCGGATTCTCTAGCGATATCTCTCGATCGGCTATCGAACGAATTTCGATCGATTCACCTTTACTCGACGGCCACCGAAACCGAAACGAATCGCTCTTCGATCGTTGATTCTCCGAAACACTCTGGTTGGTGAACTTCGCAGGTCCAAGCGACGATCGGCAACCAACGAACGCAATTAGCGAAAAGAAGACGCAGCGAACAAATCGATGTCCCAAATACCAAGTCAATAGCTTCATGAAATCGGAATGACTTTCCGTCTTGGGATCAGATTCTTCGTATTGAGCTAGACAATACAATTGAATGCCACGGTGAAGCAAGATGTCATACCAACGCGCATTCTAAGCATGGTTGATAAGTCCCTGCACGTAATTGCATACTGATGCAGTATTTTGCAGTAGTTTCAGTGATGTTGACCTGTAATAGAGTGACCGTTAGCTTACCCACATATCCATTTCGCGACATTCAAGGATGATGGTATTCGTAATGATGAATGATCTTTTGACGAAGCAAGGAAACTTTCTCTTCCGATGGAGAAGCTATCTTCCTGTTTTGATGATGATCCCATTAACAATCGCGGTGATGCACATGGCGTGGCCCATGGGGAGCCATGCTTTTCATGAAATCGCAGAAGCGGGCTGCATGGCGATATCCCTATTGGGATTCGCGATCCGTGTCATCACGATTGGCCATACCCCTAAAGGCACGTCGGGACGAAACACGACGAAGCAAGCTGCATCCCAACTTAATACCACCGGGATCTACTCCCTAGTGAGGCATCCACTCTACTTGGGGAACTTCTTAATCGGCCTTGGACCAATGCTCCTGCCGTTGATCTGGTGGCTACCCATCATTTACATACTGGCCTTTGCTCTCTACTACGAACGTATCATGTTGGCGGAAGAGGATTTTCTTCAGTCGAAGTTCGGTGCTAGTTACAGGGAATGGGCAGAGACGACTCCGGCCTTTCTGCCTCGACTCACTGGTTGGAAGAAGCCATCTCTCCCGTTTTCTTTGAGGAATGTTCTTAAGCGAGAGTACACGGCACTGTGTCAGATTTGCCTGGGGTTTGTTATTGTGGAGATCGCGGAGCATTTTGTCATAGAACATCGATTCATTATGGAGCCGATCTGGGTTGCTGTCGCGGTCATCGGCGCGTCGCAGTACCTAGTGCTCCGAAGCTTAAAGCGCTACACAACTCTCCTGGAAGTCGCTGGCCGCTGACGTGAATCACATCGCCTCTGACGGGAGTTCCATTTCAACCACTGCCGTGTCGATGACTTCAGGGGTCAGATCCATGTTGCGGTACATCGATTGAAACAACTCAACTTCTGGGGAGGACGTCTGAAACAGTTCCTCCATGTAACGGGACGAGAGGGATTGAAAAAGTAATCTGGCCTCCACGCGATATCTGCCTGGTGGTAGCGCTACGGAGTAGGTGGTGCTATCACCACCGCCGAGGAAATTCGCGTCGCTTCCAGTTCCGCTCGGTTGAATGGGTTTGAATTGGTCGTCATCAAGGCTCCAGCCCTTCGGTAGCAAACGATTGTCTTTGAGGAACGCCGACCCACGAAGAAGAGAAAAGGTAACTTTTCCGTTCGAGTCGCTCATCATGGTTTCGTAGACTTGAACCTCATCGCTCTTTTGAATGGAATCGTAATGTGGCTGGATGGGGCCTCCAGCGATTTCGGAAGGGAGTAGATCCCCCGACATGTTAGTGATTCGACCCGAGCGGTTGATTATCCCTGAGCTAAAAACTCGTTCGTTCGATTCATTGCTAATCGTGAATTCAATCCACAAGCGGCGCGATGGATACGCAGTAGGTAGCTTGTGTCCAGACAAATTCGAAACGCTCACTGGAATCTCAACAATTCCGTCGCGTCGATTAGCTTTGCCGATAGAAACCTCTGCAGTCTGTTCAGTGAGGAGATGTCGCGATGCTCGAATGACGCGATCGAACGCTTCGACGGAAGTTTGGATACCCAAGTCTTTGCGATTCGATCGCATAAGTTGCGTCATGAACACATTTCCACCTGCAAACGTGTGTTGTCCAAACGGAGAGCGTGGGGCTAGGAACGGGAAGTCTCGTCCGCCCGGATTGTGAGCGATGCGAGTGGATATGATCTTTCCGTCAGCATCGGTTTGCGGCATGTGGCAGGATTGGCATGATCGGCCTGCATCTTTGTTTGCCGCTATTTCGTTGTTGAAGGATGAATTTTGCCATTCGAGATAGGGGGCTTGTTCGTGCAGAGTTTGGTGCGTTGCTTTTCCTTCGATATCGAAGCTCTCGGTGACAACGGTGTGGCAGGTTGCACAAAGGGCCGATCGCATGATGTGATCCCCTCGCTTCGGCGTGTATCCTACGTGTCGCTGCATAGGCATCGTGAAGGGATCTGAGTGCGGTCCATAGATTTCATTGGCTTGATTGAATACAAAGCCACCTGTGAACGATTCGGGAGTTCCTAACTTTTCATCGCTCATCCGATGGCAGACCGTGCAGGACACCCCATCGCTCGCCAATTCGTGGTTTGGTTCTCCCGGTGAAAGAAACTGAAGTGATCCAGTTTCTCCGTGAAGCGATGCCACCGGAGCCATCGGAGAATGGCAGCGTGTACACAAATCAACGATGTGGTCGCGTTGTGCAGGCGTGGCGAGGATCTCAGCGGACAGGACCGCCTTCCAGTATGGATCTCTCGAGGACTGCGCCATCATGGACCCCGACCACAGATCGTAGGGGGCAATGTTTTGTCCGCGGCTGTCTCGCATTGCGATAGCTCTGTCGGAATGAGCGTGACAGAGGGCGCAGTTGCTGCTGTGCATGAATCGATCGCCGTGTGGGCCGGTTTGCCCCATCATGACTCTCGGAAAAAAACCGATCCACCATCCAATGATGAGTGCGATAGCAAGCGACCTAGACCATCGCGAGTTGTCATAAAATCGAAGCATATTGGATGATGGGGTGAATGTAAGGATCCAAACTCAGGCACTTGTGTTGATCCATTTACTTGGAAAAGGTTACAGCCAGGTGTCAAAGAATCACTGGAAAGACAGGCAGGCTGGGGAAGGGTGGTAGTTTCTGAGGATGGGACCGAAGGGATTGTATTTGGCGGCCTGCTCGGTTCGATGTTAACGCTATTGCTGAGGAGTAGGCCACTGCTCACCGAGAAGGATTTTGCCAGCAATTAGCACATTGGAAGGACCCAGTCATGAAACGCGGCATTCAAGCCCTAGTTCTCCTTGGTATCGCAGTCGCATCTTTCAGCGGTTGCAATCTTATGGAACGCCGTCATTGCCGTAGCTGCAATGGATGCAACACACCTATTGGATGCCGGCCTTGCGCTATCGGCTGGCAACGAGGTGGGACCGACTACGGACATCACCTGCGAGGCGGCCACTTTGCAGGTCATCAAAACTACGCTGCGGACAGCCAAGTTGGCTCGGGAGTTCCCGCACCTGCCACAGCTTATCCTTACTACACCGTTCGCGGACCTCGAGATTTCTTCGCGAACAACCCACCGAGCATCGGGCGATAACCACCTCGGTTCGGCTGATCCAGGAACGATTGCTGGCTAGCTCAGAGGACAGGAACCGCGGTATCAAATCGCGCAAGGACCTTTGGTTTCGGTCGGCAGACGCTATTCTATGAAGGGGGCGGCGGGCCATCTTTGGCCCGGATCCGCCTCCTTGTAGTGTCTGTTTCTTCGTTTCCCGGTCGATGGTATCGTTCATGGACAGTATCGAGCAGTGGTGCTCCGATCATCGACTCACCCTATCTCAAGATTCGCTTGGGAGCATTCGTCGGTGGTGGGACACCACTCGGGCGTATGGGATGGGGGACGTCCTCTTCCAGCAGCTTGCTCGGTTCCTCGCCGATTTTCCTGACCTAGAAAACGGATTGGAAAAGCTGTTCCGGTTTGTGGACCGCACACGGAGTCCGCGTTTTTTCTTGTCGTTTTTGGATCGAGATCCTGACGCGCTTCCCGTACTTCTGCGCATCCTTTCGATTCCTTCCTCCGCGACGGAATGGCTAATCCACGACCCCGACTCCTTCGATTGGCTGCGGCTTCATGCAGGGCAATCGACCAAGGCAGAACTCTTGCGCGATGTTCTCGTCAACGAATTGCTTGGTCTTGAAGAGGAGAGGGATTGGTTACCTTGCATGCGAACGTTTCGGCAGCGGGAGACGCTTCGTGTTGTTTGCGGTTTCTACCTCCATGGCGTATCCGCAGAAGAGTCGATGCGACAGCTGGCGGACATCGCCGATGCGGGGGTTCACGGTTGTTTGAAGGTCGTTGAAATCTCATCTCAAAGCAGGAGAAAGCAATCTACTCCTCTTTCCAATCTGGTCAGCTTCTTAGCCGTTGGAGATTACGGAACGGGGATGCTCGATTTTGTGCAGCCGCTTGAGCTGCAGGTTCTACTTAATCGAACGGCTGCACCATCCGTATCGCCTCCCGCCTGTAGTGACGAGGAATTGTCCCGTTTCGTTTCCCGGTGGAGCTATTGGATGACTCATCCAAGCGGCTTGGCCTATTCCCTGGACACGACGGGGCTCCTTCCAATTCCTACCTCAATCGCTCCATGTAATTTGCTCGACCCGAAGGCGTGGATCCAAGAGATCGATCGTGAAGGCTTTGCGGTCGGTCGATTTGCGTTGTTATCCCCCCGGTTTATTGCCGGCGATCCGTTCACGGCATCACAAGCGATCGAGGAATCGAGTTCGTTCGTATTCCAGCAATTCTCATCGGAGGAGGATGAGGCGGAGTTTATCGCCGTCGATCGTCAAAATCTTCGTCGTCCGAAGCAGTCGTATCATTTTACATCGGGCCCTGCACTTTCGTCGGCCCCTGCAACGTCGTCTCATTTGCTAAATCTCTGGAGCGCATTGGGCGATCTCCGACTGCAGCAATGCTGGCATCAATTGCAAGATAGCCTCAATGGCAATAAGGCGATCGACATCTCGGTCGATGTTTCCGAACAGAACGGCGATCGCGATGCGGGGATTTCAAAACTCCGTGGGGAGGTTTTGAGGTGTCAAATCGAAGAGATCGATTTCTCGACTTTTGGTGTTCGCAACGTTTCTGTGGGGGATTCAAAGGCACCTCCAGAGAAAGAGAGCTTGCGATGGGGCCAATCGAACGAATGGGATGAAGTTGATTTGATTCTGGATCCAAAGCCATCGGAGGAGTGGTGCTATGAAGTTCTGTCTCGTTTTGGTTTCAAGCATAGAACGACCGCGCTGCAGCACTTGCGAGCCTTGGCTAGAGAAGATATCCGATTGCTTTCGACCAAGCGTTGCCGATTTGCGCTTTCTAAGATTGCGAGAACTCTACTGCAAAAGATTCATGCAACTCCTGATCCTGATTTGACGTTAGAGAACCTGTGCGCGACGACGCGGTCCATCGGCGGGAAGGGGATTCTGTGGGAATTGTTTCATTTCCACGAAGCGAGCATGGAGTTATACGTGCGGCTCTGCGGAGCAAGCCCCTACTTGGTGTCCATTCTATTGCAACACCCGGGGATGATCGATGAACTACTCGATTCGTTGATGCTTTCCAAACTGCCCACGGCGACTCAGTTGACGTCGGTTCTTTCCGAGATGTGCCGTGGCGCGGATGAAATTCATCCCATTCTGGTTTCGTTCAAGAATGCGATGCACCTTAACGTAGGCATCCGTGACTTACTCGGGAAAGACGACATTGCGACCACGCACCGAGTTTTGTCCGCGATCGCCGATACCTGTGTCGAACGCTTGATACAGTCTGTTTACGACGCTCTGAAGCGAAAGCAGGGGACGCCTCTATTGCCGAGTGGCGATGAATGTCCCTTTGTCTTTCTAACGCTTGGAAAGTACGGAGCTCAAGAGCCTAATTACCACAGCGATCTATCCCTGATTTGCTTTTACGCCTCCGACGGAAATGTGATCCCTTCGGCAGCGTCAAGCACTTCCAGACCTGTTTCGCACTTCGACTTCTTTAGTCAGTTAGCCATCAAGGTAAATCAGCAACTCCAGAAGCTTGGGCCGACAGGCAGGCTTTATGAATCGCACCTTTATAGTTTGGCGCCCAAAGACCGAAGCCCCATGGCTTGGTCGCTTGAACGCTTCGAGAACTTCATCGAGCGGCAGCCATTGAATTCGATTCAAAGAGTTCAGTTATCACCAGCTCGCTGCCTGAATTCGGAGTCGCCGTTTGGACGCAAAGTTCTTAAAGCACTCCATGATGCGATCACGTCAGCGCCATGGGGCAGCGATGAAAGCCGTTTGGTTGTCGAAGAGCGACTCCGGCTAGAGCAAACAGCTTCTTCTCGCAATATCAAGAGAGGGCGAGGTGGAACGCTCGACGTCGAATGGCTGGCGCAATGCAAACTGCTTCAAAGGCTCTCGTCGCACGCATTGTCTGGAGAGAGGTCATTCAGTACCTCGGAGATCTTGCAAGCACTCGCCGACGCGGGAGATTTGTCGGTTCGAGAGTCAGCGGATCTCAAGGCGAGTTACCAGTTTCTACGAACGATCGAGACTGGGTTGCGATTAATGAATCTATCAGCACGACACGATCTCCCCACTGACCGGGAAGCATTGGATCGACTCGCTTATGTTCTTCATATGGCAGACGGAGTGGAGATTGAAAGCCATTGCGCTCAGCATCGCGATCGAATCCGAGAGTTGTTTCTAAAACATTGCGTTTGATCGACCTATCCAATCTGTCGATCGCTTTTGTTATCATAGAGGCACTCCAGTTCTCTCCCGCCTCTACCCACCGACATCCCTACGATGCGAATGAAATTCTCTAAAGACCCGTTGCGTTTAGCCTTCCTCTCCCTTCTTTGCATTCCGATTTCGCCAGCCTTTTCGCAGACGTTTTCGAGTCTCCCTGAGATCGCTGCAACAAATCAATCGCAGGCTCCGAGCCATTCCTTTGACATCGGAGCCATTCTGAAGCAAGGAGATGGTCCGAAGTGGATTTGGGGTGACGATAATGATCAGGTGTATGTACTGAAAAAGACATTTACCGTACCAACCGACACCAAGGGATTCCTCATCGCGTCCTGCGATAACATCGTCTCGGTCAAGGTGAATGGCAAAGATGCCGGCCAGAGCGACAGCTGGGAAACCCCGCTGGAAAGGGACATCTCGAGTCTGCTTGTTCCTGGCGAGAATCGCATAGAAGCGACTGTGTCCAATGCCGGAGGGATCTCCGGTTTCGTTTGCCAAATCGGATTGATCGACAAGGACCAGAAGTTGTCTGCCGTGGGATCGGATGAAAGCTGGCAAGCGACTGACAAGAAGGGCAAATCAAAGGCAGCGAGGCTCGTTTCCGCATACGGCGAGGGGCCTTGGAAGCGGGTATTGGATCGAGCAGGGGCGGCCACGCAACGGGATTTCCAAGTCCTGCCAGGTTTCCAAGTGGAGCGACTGTTCTCCGTTCCTAAAGAAGAGCTTGGTTCCTGGGTTTGTATTGCGCTCGATCCAAAGGGTAGGATCATCGCGAGCGACCAAGGGGACAAAGGACTGGTTCGAATCACTCCTGCCCCGATCGACTCCAGCGAACCGACCCGGGTTGAAAAGCTCAATGCAGATATCAGCTCCGCGCAAGGATTGCTGTTCGCGTTTGATAGTCTTTATGTTTCTGTCAATGGGAATGGAAGTGGGCTCTATCGTTTAAGAGACACGGACGGTGACGATCAATTCGATGAGAAGATCAAGCTGGCATCATTTCGCGGTGGCGGTGAGCATGGCCCTCACGCCTTGCGTTTGTCTCCAGATGGCAAATCGATCGTAGTGGCTGCAGGAAATCACACCTTGCTCCCTGCGGACCGTGTTCTCCAAACCCCTATTCAACGGATGGGGGGGCTGAGAGAGGAACCGCTGCGAGCGAACTTGCCAGAAAACATGAAGAGCCGTATTGCCCCAACATGGGACGAAGACGTGCTTTCGACACGACAGTGGGACGCCAATGGCCACGCAACAGGAATCTATGCTCCCGGCGGTTGGATGGCTCAATGCGATCCCGAAGGCAAGGTATGGGAGATCCTCAGCATTGGTTATCGCAATCAATACGACTTTGATTTCAATGCAGAGGGGGACATGTTTGTGTACGACTCCGATATGGAGTGGGATGTTGGAACACCTTGGTACCGACCGACCCGGGTTGTCCATGCCAGTTCGGGGAGCGAGTTTGGCTGGCGAAGCGGTACGGCTTGTTGGCCGACTGACTACGTCGATAGCCTTCCATCGTTGGTCGATATCGGTCCTGGCTCTCCCGTCGGCGTGTCATTTGGTTATGGAGCCAAGTTCCCAGACCGTTACCAGCGTGCACTCTACATTTGCGATTGGACCTTCGGCACGATCTATGCGATTCATATGGAACCCGATGGATCCACCTACCGAGCTGTCAAAGAGGAGTTTCTTTCTCGTTCACCACTCCCGCTGACAGACGCTTTGGTCGGCAAGGATGGTGCTTTCTATTTCACCGTTGGTGGCCGAGGCACTCAATCCGAACTGTATCGAGTGACCTACAAAGGTAACGAGTCCATTGCCCCTGTTGATCCGAGGTTCGAACAGGGAGCCGAGTTGCGAAAACTTCGTCGCGAAATCGAAGCTTGGCACCGGGACACACATGCCGATTCGTCGGTACCTGTTGACTTCTTAGTCAAGCATCTAGGGCATTCCGATCCTTACATTCGTTATGCGGCACGTATCGCTCTCGAGAGGATCGATGAAACGCGATGGTGGTCGGATGCCACTCGAAACGCTTCCATCGATGGCTTGCTACAAGCATGCTTAGGTGCGGCAAGATCAGGAGCTGTTGCTCGAAAGAACGATATTTACAAGATTTTAGAACAAGCGAATTGGTCCTCCCTTACAACATCGCAGCAACGGGACTACTTGCGAACGCTGGAAGTCGTCATGATTCGACTTGGAAAACCTGCAGCCGCCGCGTCCGAAGCTTGGATTCGCAAATTGGAGGGGATGTTCCCAAGCGAGGACTCCCGTGTTAATCGCGAACTCTGCGCGTTGTTGGTCGCGCTGGACTCACCTCGCGTTCCAGCAATGTTCGTCCCGCTTCTGGAGAAAAAATCGGCACAAGACGTCGATGTGGCGAAGGAGCTTCTCGAAAGGAATCGAGGCTACGGGTCTTCGATTGCCTCGATGCTAGCCAACCAACCCGATCTGCAACAGATGCACTATGCCTTTGTATTGCGCGAACAAAAGAGCGGCTGGACACCAGCATTAAGACGAGCCTATTTTGAGTGGTTCAAAAAAGCGCAAGGTTGGAGCGGTGGAAACAGCTACCAAAAATTTTTGACCAATATTAGCAATGACGCGTACTCTCATTGCACGGATGTGGAACGATTATCAATCGAAGCCTTGGGGCTGCGAACTCCGGCGTTTGTTGCCAAGGAGATCCCCAAAGCGAAAGGACCGGGCAAAGAGTATTCGATCGATGAAGTTTCCACGGCGGTAGACCGAGGTCTCCAAGGCCGAGACTTTGAGAACGGAAAGCGGATGTATGCCGCGGCGAAATGCGTCGTCTGTCACCGATTCGCGGGTGAGGGCGGTGCCACGGGACCCGATCTGACGCAGGTGGCAGGTAGGTTCAATGCACGCGATTTAACCGAAGCGATCTTGGATCCGAGCAAAGTCATTTCGGATCAATACAAGACAGTGGTCATCAGCACGGAGGACGGGAATGTCACCGGTCGCATCCTGTCCGAATCCGAAAGTGAGTTGTTGGTGCTAACAGACCCAGAGGACTCAACGAAAACGCAAACGATCGCGAAAAAAGATATCATCGGTCAAAAGACATCGTCTGTTTCGGTGATGCCAAAGGATCTTCTTAAGGAGCTCAATCAAGAGGAGGTCCTTGATTTGATGGCATACCTGCTAACGCGAGGCGATGCTGGCTCAAGCGTCTTCAAAAAGAGAAAGTAGTCGGCCGAGGTTCTCGCTGCGTTCGCATTGGCATCGCTCGATTGCAAACCGGCGATGCGATTGGTCATCGGAGCGAGTACTGCGTGTAGCTGTTTTGGTGTCCGAATTGACGATACCAGTGTTTGCTAGGCGTGGCGCCAAACCAACCGTAAGCGTAAGGCTTCACCGGACGTACGACTTGTGGGGCGCTGGTGCGCGGTTTGATATCACCATGCTTGCTCGCCGGGCGGCTAAGGACTTCATAGTGCAATTGCGAAGTCCCCCACATTGATTCACGCATAGGTTCGTCTGCGATGTTCGGGGACGACAGCAGAATGCAAACGCCGTATATGGCTATCGCAAAGCTGCAAAGATACCGGAGAATCTGAAATGGACTCATCGAGGTGTGTATCCCGTTTTCGAACTCGAGGACGAATACGATCCACTCGGAGGAGGGTTCGGCAATCGACTTTGCGGGCTCGATGAAAAAGGGCTATTGCTCTTTCCCTGCACGGGAGTCGCAGGTGTTTGTAGCGATTGCATGGTTAAATGGGGCTGGTAGAAGGCACCTCTGCAGTGCGATTGTGGCTTGAACTCAGGCCCGCAATCGAAAAGAGATTCCGAGACTCCGACGAAGAGATAGCCGTCCTTGTGTAGGATTGGAAGCATTCTTCGAAACAGGTCGATTTTGACCCTCTTCTCGAAATAGATCGCGACGTTTCGACAGAAGATGATGTCGAAAGGTTCTTGAAAGCGAAACGGATGCAAGAGATTGAGTTCTTGGTAGCGAAGGAGCCTCATCACCGAATCCGCGACCTTGTATCCTTCCGGATGTGGTTTCATGTATTTTGAAACAAGATTGGCAGGCAAGCCGCGTTCGATATCTAGTCTCGAGTAGATTCCCTTGCGAGCCTTCTCCAGAGCCTCGTGCGAGATATCCGTGCCGAGGATCTGAATATCCCAACGCGCGATGTCCGGGAGCATTTCGTGAATGACCATCCCGATGGAGCAAGCCTCCTGTCCAGAACTGGCGGCGGCGGACCAGATACGAAGCTTGCAAGAGTTTCGTTTGACTTTTCGATCAAGCAGTTCAGGCAAGGCTTTGAACTGGAACGCATCAAAGATACTGGTGTCGCGAAAGAAGTGTGTCTCTCGAGTCGTGATTGCTTCAATCATGGCCCGGCGAATGGGCTCACCGGTGGCCTGTTTTGCTTTATCGATCAGATCGAGAACGGAGGAGGCTTGGAAGCGTTTAAGCAATGCCGCGAAGCGAACATCGATTAAGTATGCTTTGGATTCCTCGAGTGCAATCCCGCAGAGCTCCTCGACAAAGTCAAACACAAATTTGATTTGCGCCGTCGTCAATGTATTCATCGAGTGTTCCTTAGCAGTTCGCCAATTCTAGCTGCTATTGCGGGTAGAGGGACCACTTCGGAGGCTAAGTGATGATCGACAATTTGTCGAGGCATTCCGTAGACGACGCATGTGTCAGCGGACTGTGCCAGGATGTAAGCACCTGATGCGTGGAGTTTCTTGCAACCTCGCAGACCATCGCTACCCATTCCCGTCATAATCAACGCCAATGTATTCCGACCATAGGCGGCATTAATCGATTCGAATAGATAATCCACGCTGGGTTTGCTGGGTGAGTCATACTCCTCGTCGGTAATCTCCATTCGGTATTCTTTTCCGGTCCGCACAACCCGCATTTGTTTTCCGCCTGGGGCTATGTAAGCGTGCCCGGGCAGAGGACGCTCGCCATGAATGGCTTCGGAAACTCGGATTGGCCCCAATTGGCTAAGGTGATCCGCCAAACTCTTCGTAAACATCGGAGGCATATGCTGCACGATGAAGATCGGAACCGATAGACGTTGCGGAAGCTGGGGCAATAGTACTCCTAGAGCGGCGGGGCCCCCTGTAGAAACTCCGATGCAAAGGCATTCGAAAACTCCCTTTCGGGCGTCGGGTTGCGATTGATTCGACTTTGAAACCACATAGTGAACCGATCGCGATGCGTCACTCGATGCCGCCTTCATCGCCGACGTGAGATTAGCCGATCGCATGCCGGCGGATCCGCTAGAGTCCCTCGATCGAGCGATTGCGGTTTTGGCAAGACTCCGAACCGTTTCGACTTGCTGGAGCAACTGCATTTCCAAAGACTTTCGATTTGCTTCGAAGTCATCCCCCTCTGGTTTGAAGATCATATCAAGAGCGCCATTGCGAAGAGCTCTCATCGTTTGATCGGCGCTTTGTGCGTTTGGGGAGCTAACCATGACAACGTGCGTGTCGATGCGACGCTTTCGTATTTCTTCCAGAGTCGACAGGCCATCTCGACGCGGCATATTGATATCGAGAGTCACGAAGTGAGGTTTTAGTCTCTCGAGCATACGCAAACAGTCCTCGCCATCGAACGAGGTGCCGGCAACCTCAACGTTTGGAAGTCGAGACAGTGCGTCGCTGATCAATCGGCGGTAGATGGGAGAGTCGTCTGTTACTAATACGCGAATCGGCGCACCGGTTGCGGCAGACAATTGCATCATAGGAGCACAAGGTAGGATGGAGGCAGAGAGACTACGCCGCGACGCGAGCCATGGTGAGTGATGTGTTGAGCAGCTCCTTCGGCTCGATCAACATGACGAGCCCTTTCTCTGCCTGATACACTCCCCGAATCAGTTTCGATTCCGTCATGGATAGATTGGAAGGAGGTGGAGCAATATGGTTGTTGTCGATAGTCAATATATCAGCGACACCATCGACCCAAAGCCCGAAAACTTCACCGTCGTATTTGAGAATGAGATTGCGAGATCGTTTCGATGGTTCTCCCGCTGGGAGCCCCATGAGGATTCGCAAATCAAGCATCGTTACCACTTCTCCTCGCAGATTCATCACACCCCGGACGCAGGGCGGAGAAAGCGGAACGCGAGTCAAATTGATCGTTCGGTTGATTTCTTGCACATAGGATATCTCCAATCCGAGAACGGCCTTGTTGCAAAAGAACGTTGTGTATTGGACAGATCTATTGTTGTTCAAATGGTTGTTCGACATGTTAACCTCGCTTGTACACCAACTGGGTGCGATGATGGAATCGCTAGACTTAAACAGTAGCTAGGCGTCTCACGGCGTCGATGAGCCGAGCCGGATCCATTTTTACTTGATATTCGTTGATACCTGCTTTGGTACCTCGATCGCGATCATCATCCCCTGCGAGGCTAGTCAGTGCGATGATCGGCAATTTTGAGGTGGAACTATCAGCTCTCACCGCCTTGGCAAAATCGAGACCATTCATCCGGGGCATTTCAATGTCCGTGACAATTACGTCGATTTCATCCACCATGGTCTTCAAATTCTCCCAAGCATCTAATCCATCGACCGCTCCGACGACTTTTATCCCTTCGCTTTCGAGAGTTCTCGTCACGTGGTTGCGGAAGAAATCGGAATCTTCCGCAAGCAACACAGAGGTGGGATGCGATGACTTTCCGGGTTGGGCTATAGTTTCGGGTTGGAACCAATCGGCGTAACGAATCCGAACGAGCTCGACCAAATCAAGAATTCGTGTCGGTGCGTCGTCGACTACCACCGTTCCTAGCACGCCAGGCTCTCTCAATGTCTTGGAGTCGATAATCATTTCAATATCCCGGATATCGCGAAGGGTCGGGGCCACCAACCCAATCTCTCGATCCTGTATCTTGAAAATGATGACGAACAAATTCTGTTCTTCGGTTTCAGGGTAGAGAGCGGAAATGTTCTGTTCCAATCTAAGGATTGGTAGTGACGTACCTCGATAGACCAAGATGTTCTGCCCACCAACCACTTTAATCTCGGACGCTTTAATTCGTTCGATTCGAGCGACCATTGCCATTGGGATCGCGAAATGATCTTCTGGGTGATTGGAGAACAACAGTAGACGATGGACTTCCGATGCGGTCTTGTTTTGTTGCTGCTCATTGACGAGGACCGAGTCGACGTTTCGGAGGTTGCAGTGCATTGCAATGCCTACCGCGTCCAATATCAAGGCGACATAGCCGTCCCCTAATATCGTTGCACCGGCCAAGTATCCGAGATCGCGCACATGCTTTCCAAGCGGTTTCACGACAATCTCTTCATTGTCATGCAACGAATCGACCACGAGACCATAACGCATCTGCCCCGTCTCGAGAACAAGAATGCTGGTTGCGTTTGATTCTGGCTGATAGTCAACAGGGCGAACCACCCCGAGGGCTTCATCGAGGCGGACGAGCGGCAGGAGCGCACCTCGCAAACGGAGCACCTCGGCACCATGGATGCGTCCAATCTTTTCCTCTACCTCCGAACCAGGAACTCTCACCAGTTCTGCGATGTTCGTTTGTGGAATCGCATAACGCTCACCTCCGCAACTGACGATCATCGATGGAACGATAGCCAGGGTTAATGGCAGGGTAATGTGGATCGCGGAGCCGATTCCGAGCTCGCTCTCCACATCGACGGTTCCACCCAGTTGCTCAATATTCGTTTTTACAACATCCATACCGACGCCCCTTCCGGAGACATCGGTAATCTCGGCGGCTGTCGAGAAGCCAGGAGCGAATATGAGCCGCAATGCTTCGCTGTCGGTCATGACTGCGGCTTGCTCACCTGAAATGATTCCTTTCTCAACCGCTTTTGTCTTTAGTTTCACGGGATCCATTCCAGCCCCATCATCCTCAATTCGGATGCAAACTTTACCCGCTTGATGGAATGCGTGCAGCCGAACAGTCCCTGTCGGGCGCTTGTTTTCCGCTGCTCTCCTGGCTGGCGATTCAATTCCATGGTCGATACTGTTACGTACGAGGTGTGTTAGAGGATCACCCATCGCCTCGACAATCGTTTTGTCAACCTCGACTTCGTTCCCTTCGATGATCAGATCGCATTCCTTCCCCAGCTTGCTGCTGAGATCCCGAACGACACGGGGGAATCGATTGAACACGGTGCCAATAGGCTGCATCCGTGTCTGCATGATCGTTTCTTGTAGTTCGCTTGTGACTTGATCGACGCGAGCAGCGACGGTATCCAGTCCTTCACGGCCTCCGCGAGCGACAGCTGCTAGCAACTGATTTCGGCTGAGCACCAATTCACCAGCCAAATTCATCAAACGGTCGAGAACGGCGACGTTCACACGAACGATGGAGTCTGTTGCCTTTGGTTTGTTTGGAGATGCCGCAGGTTCCTTGCCCCTTTCGCTAACGGTACGGGGGATTATTGCATCGGTCTCTTTGTTCTCCATGATCTCCTCGAATTGCGGATCTGTATCTTGTGGATCTGGGGGATTCGATTGATCGTCAAGGACTAAAGCGTCCTGAACCATTTCTTCCAAGGTGTTGATGACCTCCGACTCGGTCGGAGAGGGATCTCGCCGAACAATGCTGTCCAGTTCCTCAATCAAGTCGCGGACATCAACATCGTTGCTGCTCTCAACATTTTCGACCAAGGAGCGGAGTTGGTCGGATGCCCTAAGAAGTGTGTTTACAATCTGCTTGTTCATCACCAATTCGCGATTGCGAATCATATTGAGAACATTTTCGAGACTGTGGGCTAGAGAGTTGATTACGACCAGACTTAGAAAACCTGCCGCCCCTTTAACCGAGTGAATGGCGCGGAAGACAGTGTTGACAAGTTCGACGTCGATGCTGTCGCCCGATGCTTCGATCTCCAATAATTGGCCTTCGATCTCAGCCAAATGTGTACTGCTCTCGACTACAAAGTCATGGATGAGTTCATCATCTTGAAACATACCAGTGCCCCCAACTTTCTTCCTGCACAATTCAGATCCATTCCCACTTCCTGCCGCGTGAACGTCGAGGGAGTGAGCTGCATTGATCCATTCCATCAATACCGTAGGGGGCATACGGAACTCACGATGAAGAAGAATAACCCACCAAATCGTACCGGCTTGTCCAGCCCGTAGGAATTCGCCAACCAGCAAGGTTTTCTTGGTGAGATCTATCAACAGCAGCAGTCATTCTTAGTTCGCCGACTGTAGTATCGAATGCTGAGTTGCACGGCTCCGATTTCAAAGATTTTCTCAAGTCATTACACAAGTCGGAATGCCGTTGATCTGCATTCCTGAGGGACGCATAGTCTCGAGTTAATCGCAGGAGCCTATCCGAAAACCGTCGGAAACCGCGGCTAGCGCCAAAGCGGCTAATGGTTTTCGGATAGGCGCTAAGAATAACTGGATATGCGGATCGTGAAGGTTGTAGGGATTCTTCTCTCGATGGCTAGCCACCAAAGAACCTCGAAGCGGAGTGCCTTTGGAAAATTACGTACAGTTTATTTGA
>JALOQZ010000346.1 GCA_025459245.1 Pirellula sp. | reverse complement strand
GGAATCAGCGAACTATCTCCGCCGCTCGTGAGGGCTGCCAAGTTCTGCAATCCAACGGTGGCTGCGTTGGTGGTCGCGGTACCTGCGGTTGCAGGCAATCCGAAGACTTGTTGGAGCGTTAGCGCGAGACTGGTCGCATCACCGTTCATCACGGGAAAAACTTTGATTCTCGCATCAGCACTTGGTAACTGATCCAATTGTTCGATCAACGCGGCGACGAGGGGCATGCTTTTGGCAGGAGCTCTCACCACCAACGCATTGATGCTTGGGCTGGTTGTGATCACGACGCCAGCGAGGATTCCGGACTCGATGTCGGGACCGCGGCCTTCGCGAGGTGAGAAGGTGATTTTTCCGCTCGGAGTCGAAGCTCGTGAGGTCGTGGTTCCTCCTTGGTTTCCTCCGCCACCTTGGCCACCGCCTGCTGCACCGGTTGTTTGACCGCTGATGGCGGTCGACAAGATCGGCTGAAGCTCGCTAGCGACCGCATTCTTGATCGGGAAGACTCGGATCTGGCTTTCGGCTGGCGAAGTTTCCACGTCGATCTCCCCGATCAACTTCGATACTTCCGTTTGATCTCGGGGAGACGCTTGAACGATAAGGGAGTTGGTTCGGTAGTCCGAAACCACTTTAACTCGAGGAGCTAGGCCCGTTGAGGTTGTGGTGCCACCGCCTCCCGTTCCACCTGTCCCTGTTTCACTGAAGAAGTTTCGGATCAGCGTCTCTGCATCCACGGAAGAGGTGTGCAGCAGCTTATACACCTTGAGCTGGCTGTTCGGATCGAGGGGTTGGTCCAGCTTGTTGATGAGATCGATCAATCCGGTCATTGCATCTTTTCGGCCGATGAGAAGCAGCGAGTTTGGCTGTCCCAAAGGGGTGATACTGACCTGGCCTTGCCGCGGTGCGAATACGGTGGTGTTGATGTCGTTGATAATGACCGACAGCGCTTGGCTGTTAACGTGTTGCAGTGGGATGAGCTCGATGTCCGGTTGGGTCTCTTTGCTCTGGTTCTTGATCTTTTCGATCACTTCCAGAACGCGTTCGACGTCCTTTTTGCTACCTTTGACGATAACCAGCCCCATCTCGTTCACGAACGAGATATCGACATCTCCGATCAGCCCTGTTCCTGAACTCAGGGCGTCGGGTGAACCGATCACGGTCGCTTGATCATTTGGATTTCGACCGGGAATTTGCGCGACGCCGGTCTCTTCCTCTTGTGGAGGTTGGCCGTTTTGTTGGTAGCTGGCAAAGCGAACTAATTGAACCGCTCGCTCGATCCGTTCTGGGGTCGCAGGATTGATCGGGATGATTTGTGTCGGACGGCTTGGATCGGCTTGTCCCAAGTCGATTGCAGCGATGACTTGGTTCCAAGCCATCACATTCGCGGGTGTTCCCGCGAGCTTTACGGTGTTTGTGTTCCGTTCGATTTGCATCAATTCTTGCGGTCCATTCGCAGTCATCAGGCGGAGGCTGGCGACTCCATTGCCTATTTCGACCACGTTAAGCTTGTTGCCTGCCAATCGATTGATAGCATCTTCAAGTTGCTTCGAGCTAATCTTCTGCAATCGGAAATTCGATTGTTGGATCGTTTCAGGAACTTTCGTTCCGCCAGCCGTCGCTGCAGACTGCGATTTAATCGAAGCGATCGTCTGAGCGATTTGTTGCTGAACGGCTTCTGGCGCTAAGACCATCAACCGACCAGATCCCGGCTCGGTGCTGATGCGAATTCGCTTCTCTGCGGCATATTGCAATTGAAGCTGTGCGGCGAGAGTGCCGGACGTTTCTGCAGGCACATCGTAGATCTGCAGCTTTCCATCGCTGCTGGATGTCGATGCGTTCGCCGTTGCACCTGGTAGACTGGAGGCAGCACCTGTGCCGGCTTGACCAAGCCGATTATTGGGATTCGTTTGGGCTGTAGAGCGTGCAACTACCGTAGCGGACGCCAGTATCGCGACAGAGTAGCTAGCAAATCTCAGGAGGAATCTCTTTTTCACGTGCCGTTTCCTTCATTTGAATGGACTGCAAGCCCTTAGCGCAGCTCGCTTCAATCCGAATGATCGGATTTTTGGGCAAACCCACTTCAAACAAAACAAACTTCCTTGCCGTTAAAATTTAACCATCCCGAAGCGATATCGTTTCCCACCCGCCGCACTCTCCCCATCTTCTCTCGCCGAGACCGCTATGACTCCAACTCGTCTGACCAATTCGTTGTACTTGGTGCTAATCTCCCTGATCTGCAACGAATGCCAAGCCGTTCCACCAATCGCGATTCCTGGAACGGAGACGCTTTCCATCCAAGGTGACATCGCCGACGAAATGCTCACCGGGATCCATCGATTTCTCGACCGTCAGATCGAGGATCAACGCGCTCGTCGCTCGGGGACTTGGCCAAAACCTGACTCTTCGTTGAATACGTTGGACGCTGCTGCATCAAGCAATGCTTATCGCGTGGCTATTGCCCCTCTACGTGATTCGCTGGCATATAGAATCGGTGTGCGCGAGGCTCGGTTAGCAAGTCCTCAACTTCGGATGGATACTGAGTGGACTGCATCGAATGACTCCCGTTCAGCTCACGCCGAGGATCGGGAGCCTCAAAACTTGGAATCGGAGATCAAGGTTGTTCCAGTTCTCTGGCAAGTCTTCGATGATATTGTTGTGCATGGACTCTCTGTTTCACCACCGAATCCACAAGCCATCGTGATTGCGATTCCAGATGCGGAACAAGCTCCTGAGGATCTTTGCGGAATAGGTACCGATACGGCCAATTACGCAATCGAGCTTGCCAAACTTGGGGTGCAAGTCTTTGTTCCTGAAGTGATCCAAAGGACGGAAGAGACTCGCAATGGGCGAGTTGTCGTCAGCGATCTGGAGTTTCTCTATCGCTCTTCGTTCGTCTTGGGAAGGCATCCGCTGGGATATCAAGTTCAAGTTGTTCAATCTTTGATCGATGCCATCAAAGCGAAGCAGCCCAACGTGAAGATTGGACTAGCCGGTTGGGGGGAGGGAGGTTGGATTGCCCTCCACACCGCCGCATTGGACGACCGAGTCAGCGAAGTGCTCGTCGCTGGCCACTTTCAACAGCGTGAAGAGATTTGGAAAGAGCCGATTCATCGGAATGTCCATGGCCTGTTGCTGCAATTTGGTGACGCGGAGCTGGCCGCGATGATCGCGCCTCGGAAAGTTCTTATCGATGCTGTCGATGGGCCGATGGTGCGTGTGTCGGGGAATGGGGCAGCACCCGGTGAGTTGATAGGCCCTGTTGCGTCCAAGGTCGACGCGGAATGGAATCGCGCTCGCTCGCTGCTTGAACCCTGGAATCTCCTCTCGTCTCTAGATCGCTTCGATTCCGAACAAGCGAGTGCACCGAAAGCGAATAAAAAGGGACAACCCAGTTCGAAGGCATGCGAACGGTTGGTTCAGGATCTCCTCGGTACAACGCCAAAGCTGGTTTCGAGACAGGTCAAGGATTGGAAGCCAGCCTATACTCCGGAGGAAAGACGTCTGCGAACACTGCGGGCCTGGGACAGGCACCAACAACGTCAACTCGATCTCATTCATCTGGAGAGAGCCGAGTATTGGCGGCAATTGAAGACGTCAAGTTTGCAGGAGTTCCAATCGACGGTCTCGCCGTATCGAGACGACTTTAGCGAGAATATCATTGGGAAATGGTCGATCCCCAAAGCACCGATGAACGCGCGTTCGCGGTTGGTAAAAAGCATTGATGGTGTATCGGAATACGAAGTTGTGCTCGATGTATTTGAAGATGTGTTCGCATTTGGAAAACTGCTTGTTCCTGGCGAATTGACCGAAAACGGGCGTCCGTGCGTGGTGTTTCAGCATGGCTTGGAGGGTAGGCCCGATGATACGATCGCTGGGGATCATCCTGCATACCATGACGTTTCCATGCAGTTGGCTAAACGCGGCTACATAGTATTCGCTCCCCAAAACCTCTATTTGTTTGAAGACCGATTTCGGGAGCTTCAGCGAAAAAGCAACCCTCTCGGAAAGACTTTGTTTTCGACCATGGTTGCGCAGCACGAAGTGATCGTGGCGTGGCTTGCAAAGCAGTCATTTATCGACCCAAATCGCATCGCGTTTTATGGCCTATCAAATCGCATCGCGTTTTATGGCCTATCCTATGGTGGTAAAAGCGCGATGCGGATCCCAGCTCTGGTGCCGGGCTATTGCTTGTCGATTTGCTCTGCCGACTTCAATGACTGGGTCTGGAAGAATGCGAGCACGAGCAGTCCCTATAGTTATGTGTGGACGAAGGAATATGAGATCTTTGAATTCGATCTAGGTCCCAAGTTCAATTACGCGGAAATGGCAACTTTGATCGCGCCGCGACCCTTTATGGTTGAGCGTGGGCATTTTGATGGCGTCGCTCCTGATGAACGCGTGGGAGCAGAGTACGCGAAGGTGAATCGGCTC
>JALOQZ010000064.1 GCA_025459245.1 Pirellula sp. | reverse complement strand
CCGAATAGCAGCGCCGGTCGACTTTCAGCAATGGCGAATTTCAAGAATATTGAAATCCCAAGAGTTTCACCTCACGATTCTGAAATGAAAAGAGCGACGGGTATAGCCGTCGCTCGAAAGAAAACTCAAGTTTGAGTTGAAAGCGACTACGCTTCCAAGCCGATGTCTTCAGAAATCGGGCCGGTGGCTTCGACGATCATGTCGGGACGACGGGTGAAGGTCGGGAGTCCCGCTCCTGCAAGAACGTGATCCAACGCGTCCTGGCTCTTCGCCACAATCGAATCTCGAGTGCAGCCAGCAAAGTTGCTCGCATGAGCAAATGCCGTGATCGGACCATCAAATCCAGACTTGCTCAAAGTCGATACAAAGCGAACGTTGTCGATGATGCCTGTCTCGCAAGGCAATTGACGCATCTTCAAGCTAGCTTCCGCAATCGACGGCAACGTTTCCGTGTCCGAAATCCGCAAGGCCGCAATCTTGCTACCCGGAATTCCTGCCAACTGCTCAAACGTACCACCCCCAACAACCCAATTGAACGTATCGATTACGAGGGCTACGCTCGAAGAAGTGCACGCTTTGAAGAAGGCCAAAAATCCCTCAACGTCCTGAATGAACTTGAACTGACGGTTCTCGCGACTCTCCTGAGCCACCGAGAAATACAGCCCCAACTGGACATTGTTCTTGTCGAAGATCTCTCCAATGCGATCCACCCGCTTACGAAGTACATCGAAATACTCATGGAACGGCAACCGATCGGTCGCTGCCGGCAATCGCAAAAAGCCCGCTCGTGCGCCAACTTTGCCAGCAATCTCGATCGTCCCATGCAGCAATGCCAATGACTTCTCAAATGAAGCATCGTCGGTGTCCAAATCGATGGGGACGTCGAATCCGCTCACTTGCATCTTCGAACTGAGCAAGTAACGAGAGGCCTTGTCGAACTCGCTCCGCTGCGTTCGCTTCACCAAATCGACAATATCGATATCCAACCCGCGAAAGCCATAGGTCATCGCCAACTCAATCAGCTCGCTCTGCCGACCCGATACACCTAAAACCGTCGCGTTTAAATTTTTGTACATCAACCATCTCCCATAAAAAACTCTGCTGCAAGGCGATTAATTCGCCCAGCTATGCACAAATTTGTCTGATGCAGCGGGTCAATTCCTCCACTGCACTCCAATCCCCAATCACGAGAACTCCGCTCTCGTACCAAAACGGCTACCCTCCTTCGGGTTCCCCCCTTTTGGGTGAGGACGCTACGCTCGCCAAGTATCCCACAAAGGGGCAACTCTTCCAAGTCGAAACGGATGCGGAGGGCCGTACCGACCGCGTTCGACCAATGAATTCCCTAGGGACGCGTCAATAAGTCTCGCTCCATCAATCGTCGCGCTGCCTGGACAAGCCGACTCAACGCTAGCCCCGAACGATCGGCTATCTCCCTCAAAGTATGCTCGCCATCGGAGTAGTTCAGCACCCAAAGTGCTGCCATGGTGTCCAAATCCCCCGCTGCACCATAAAGACCCCGCCTACCAAGCTGCGGCTCCCCGCAAAGAACCGTTCCCACATACAATCCATCCTCAGTTCTCCGCTCGCGCTCCATCTCCTCCAAAATCCGCCGGACCAAATCCGCACTCTCTCCCAACGATTTCGCGGTGACAAACTCAGGATTATCCGCCGAGGTGTGATACTCGGGATAACTGCCCCAACCTCCCCGCGAAAGCGACCCCACCGGTAAATCAAACCCCGGCGAACAGAATTGCCGCTCGTCATATCCGTACGGGGAAAACCCCTCGATCCGATGACTCAGCCCCGACTCCCGTAGTACCCGCTCGCTCACCTTGTCAATGCGCGCACCTCCCCTCCTGCTTTGCTTGTAGGTCCAAGGATGTGGGCCCCCAAGCCCGTTCAAGACCAGCCCCCCCCGAACGAGCGGAAGGACGGACCTGTTGTTCGAAAGCCAAGCAATCGCTCCAATCGTTCCCGGGGCAAACAAAATTCGATAGCTAAACCGACGATCCTTTCGCTTGGCAAGCCACTTGGACAACTCCACTGCAATGGCGATTCCTGACAAGTTGTCGTTGGCGAGCGAAGGATGGCAAATATGGGCCGACAACAGAATCTCCTCCGTTGTCTCGCCCGGCAAGATGACTTCTCCGTACGTCAAGTGGCCGGGCGAAATCTCGGAGTCGATCCGTACTCGGTACCGTCCCGCTCCCAATGTCTCTCGTAGCCGATGCGGTAAACAGAAACCCCAGTCCCGCTGGTAGTAAGACGTTCGATAAGGAATCCAATCGGGCCGCTCAGGCAACGAATGCAAATGCGGTTGGAGCTCCTCTAACGAGAACATTCCATCCACCGGCTCGCTATAGCTGACCAAGTGCAAAGAGTGCTCCTGGAAGTCGATAATCCGCTTGCCATTAGGAGCCTCCACCCAAGCCTCCCGGATTCGCCATTCATCGGGTATGACCCAGTCCAGCACGCGTGTGCCACTCTCCAGTTCAGTCCATTGGACCGGAATCTCTTCTCCGATTCGCTTCAACGTCCGTCGGACTCCTTCGCCCGTGATGCTCCTGCACAGTGGATATAGCTCTCGCAGCAGCCGGTGCATCGAATTGTCATCGTCCATGATCGCACCTCATTCCAATTCGCGTAAATTCAAGTCTTGATAGCTGGCGTCGCGATCATGGATCGATGCGATCGGCAAGGGCCAATCGATCGAGATCAAGGGATCGTTCCATCGCATCCCACAATCGAAGCTTGGATCGTAAAACTCACTCATCTGGTAAAAAACTTCGCTGCATTCCATCAAAGTCTGAAAACCGTGTGCGAAGCGGGGGGGGACGTAAAGGGCTCGACGATTCTCGGCCGTGAGCTCGATTCCAAACGACTGAAGAAACGTTTTCGATTCGGGCCGCAAATCAATGATGACGTCCCATATCGCACCGCGTATGGCACGAACCACCTTCGCTTCCGGAAAGTCTTTCGAACGCCAATGCATGCCTCGGACTGTGCCCCGCAATGCGTTAAATGCGAGGTTGCATTGCACCATCGATGCGATCAATCCTGCGTCGGCAAACTCCCTTTCGCAGTAGGCTCTAGCGAAGAACCCACGGGCGTCTGTCTTGCATTCCAATTCGACAACATAGGCCCCCTCCAGTGGAGTCGGTGTGAAGATCATGGGATCGGCTTAACCTCCGGAATCGGCAGAACAAACTGACACCCCCAAGCGCGAACGGCCTCCATTTGCCGCATGATCTCTTCGCTTATGTTCCAAGGTAGAATCAGCAAATAATCCGGGCGAGCGTCAAAGACGGCATCTACTTCTTTGATGGGGATGCGACTTCCCGGCAAGAACTTGCCATGCTTGTACGGATTCCGATCGACGACGAAATCAATGAAGTCCTCGCGAATACCGCAATAGTTGAGAAGCGTATTCCCCTTTCCGGGTGCACCGTAACCTACAATTCGTTTTCCAGCCTCTTTCGCATCGATTAAGAATCGCAACAAGCTTCGTTTGGTTTGTCGAACGCGCTCCCCAAACGCTTGATAAGGCACGATCGTGTCCAACCCCTGACTCCGTTCCATCGACAGCAATCTCTCCACCGACTCGTCGGGATCTCGCGAATCCTCGCGGTGTGCGACATGCATTCGAATCGATCCGCCATGGGTTGGGAGTTCTTCCACGGACACGAGCTTCAAGCCTTGGCTTTCGAAAATGCGTGTATCGGCAATCAATGAATGGTAACAGTAGTGCTCGTGGTAGATCGTGTCGAACTGGTTTCGCTCCATTAATCGCATCACGTGTGGGATCTCGATAGTGATGGTCCCCGAGTCTTGCAATATCCTTTTGAGCCCTTGAACGAAGTCATTGATGTCGGGAATATGCCCGAAGACATTATTGGCGATGATCAGGTCTGATCTACCTCGTTCTTTCGCAACGCGATCCGCGACCTCCGCCGTAAAAAAAGAGACGACTGTCTCGATGCCTCGACCGCGCGCCGCCTCCGCTACATTCGCCGCAGGATCGATCCCATAACATGGAATTCCAAGCTTCACAAAGTATTGCAGCAAATACCCGTCGTTGCTGGCAATCTCCGTGACTTGATTCCGCTCCGTCAGACGCAGTTTGGAGCATATGGACTCTGCATAGGCCTGCATGTGAGCGAGCCATGAATCCGAGTAGGATGAGTAGTAAGCGTACTCGGTGTAGATCTTTTCAGGGGATACATCTGCATCAAGCTGCACCAACCAACAGTGCTCGCAAACTTTTGCATGGAGCGGATAAATGGACTCTGGCTCGTAAAACGCGGACTCGGGTAAGATGGCTTCACAAGGTGGCTGTGCACCGAGGTCAACCAAGCTCCTTTGAAGAGGATGGCCACAATGCCTACAAGTTGTCCGCTGGGTTACTTCGTGATGCTGAATCGCCGATTGTATCAAGTCATCTTCTCTTTCTGGCTGGTCGCCAACCGATCTTCAATTGAACTTTCGATAGACCACCTTCGACGGTGGTCCAACAAGCAATCCATCGGTGCCCTGCTCCAACGCTTGTTTGTAGATAGGGAGCGATTGATCGATCGCGTCTAAGGTTTTATCGATATCTTCATCTGTATGGGTGTAGCTAACGATCAACGAGGTCATCAAGATTCCACGCCGGATCGTTTCTTGCAGGAGCAACGATCTCATCGCTTGACAGCGCTGGCCATTTGCATCGCGGGTTGAGTAAACCAAACAACAAGGTTTTCCCTCAATCTCAATGAATTCCGAAAGCCCGTGGTTTGAGATAATTTGGTTTCCTTCGCGCAGCAATCGACTCCCAAGTCGAAAGAGCGTATCGATGACAGGTTCCGACTGGTAGGTTCGGATGGTTGCAATCGCAGCCGCTAACGCATGAGTCTCTCCCCCATGTGTGGTGGAAAGCAAAAAGACGCGTTCGCGCGCGTGATGCAGGCCACCTAACTCCATGTATTCCCGCTTGCCAGCAAGAGCCGACACGGAGAATCCATTGGCCAATGCTTTACCCCAGCAGGAAAGATCGGGGGCTACGCCATAATAGGCTTGCCCGCCTCCATTGTGCCAGCGGAAGCCGGTGATCATTTCATCTAGGATGAACAAAGCGCCGTTGCGAGCACAGGTCTCTTTTACTTGTTGTAAATAGCCTGGAGCAGGATCCTCATACTTCGCTGGCTCCAAGATGACGGCCGCTACTTTATTGGGGTGCTCGCGAAACAATGCTTCGAGGCTTTCGATATCGTTGTAACGGAATGGCTTCGATAGCTGTTTGATCGGATCCGGAATGCCTGCATCGATCGAGGTTGTTCCGATAAACCAATCGTTCGTCGCAAAAAAGGGATGATCAATGCAGTAAGCGACGATCGCTCGCCCCGTGACGGCGCGAGCGATCTTTACCGCCGCGGTGGTTGCGTCCGATCCATCTTTGCAAAACTTGACCATGTCCGCATGTGGGATCAACTCCAATAACGCCTCTGCGGCTTCGAGTTCAATGGTCGAGGGGCGGGTGAAGTTGGAGCCTTTACCAAGCTCCTTGAAAACGGCATCGACAACAGGCGGGTAGGCATGTCCAAGGGCGACCGCTCGATTGCCTTGCCCGTACTCGATGTACTCATTGCCGTCGACATCCCAAACATGCCCTGCGAGTCCATGCGTGATGAAGCCAGGGGAAAGTTGCGGATACTGATCGTCTCCTTTGGCGTAAGTATGACACCCCCCCGGTATCATCTCGTGCGCTCGACGTCGCCACTCCTCTGAGCGTTGGAATTTCATGGTCTCAATCCTTTAACTTTGACAAAGCAATGACGCATCGTGCTCAAAGGCAACGATCTGTCGAAGTGAGCAATCGCGGGTTGAGTGAGGATTCGTCATCCATTGCTTGTACCAAGCCGCAGTGGCTTGAATCGTTTTGTCGATATCCCAAACTGGTTTCCAGTTCAGTTCCCAAAGAGCTTTGTCGATCGAAAGCCGCAGTATCTCCGCTTCGCGATGGGAATGGTGTTCGGATCGATCCTCCCAACGCCCCGACCCCCACTCTGTGAGGAATCGGCTAACAACTTGATGCACCGGTATCTCATTCCCTGGGAGAGGCCCAATATTCCAGCCGGAACAGTATTTGAATCCTGATTCACCGAGTAATCGTACTGCGAGGGTCAAATAACCATGAAGCGCTTGCAGGACATGTTGCCATGGTCGAAATGCGTTCGGGCTTCGAATGGAAATCGGTCGATTCTCCGATAGGGCTTTCACCATATCGACGACGAGAGCGTGATCGGTCCAATCACCTCCTCCGATCACATTTCCCGCGCGAGCCGACGCGATGCGGATCCCGTGAATATCGCTCTTCGTCGGGGGGAAGTAGGATTCGCGGTAAGAGCGAATCGCAAGCTCGGCAGCTCCTTTACTACCCCCGTAGGGATCTCTTTCACCCATGGGATCGCATTCGCGATAACCCCACACTTGTTCGCGGTTTTCGTAGCACTTATCGCTGGTGATCAAAATGGCGGAGCAAGGTCTTCCGATGGTACGGATTGCTTCCAGCAAGCTGACCGTCCCCATGACGTTGGTCGAGAATGTTTCGAATGGATCGGTGTATCCGGTTTTAACGACCGTTTGAGCTGCTAAATGGAAAATAAGATCAGGTTCTGCGGCTTCGATCGCTTGCCTTAATCGCCCGGTGTCTCGAACATCCGCGATCAGATGTTCCTGCAGCACGTCTGTGATGCCGCTTTGGGTGAAATGGTTGGGGGTCGTAGGGGGGGCAAGCGAGTATCCGTGAACCTTCGCTCCCAGATGATGCAGCCAGAGGCTCAGCCAACTTCCTTTGAACCCGGTGTGCCCCGTGACAAAAACAGATTTTCCTCGAAAAACATCGCAAAACATAACCATTCTCTGCATAAGTACGAGGTAGTCCTGTCCCCCAGCGAGCGCAGTGATCGCAATGGCCATGGTGACTGATTGAACTGAATGGCCAGAAAGCTCCGGAATGCTATTCCCATTCGGTCTCTGCTGAAGCAAACTTAGGACCTCCAGTCTAGTTCGCCGGGATACAAATGACCACAATGGACCACTCGAATACTCCGACGCGCATTCCGCTTTTGGCGCGAACTACGGTTATGGTGGTCCTATCGCTTGCCGATCAGCTCAGCATAAGCGGTACCCGATTCGTAACCACCGTCTTGTTGGCCCGCTTTGGAGGGAAAGCGGAACTGGGACTTTTTTCGCTGGCCTTCGGTTTTCTCCTCGTTGCAACTTGCATTCAAGAGGCGTTCTTGAGCGGTCCCTTTGCGATCTTCAGCCACAGGCTGAACGGGGGCGAAAGGTCCAAGTATCACGGCAGCGTATTGCTCATGCTGTTGAACCTCGCTGCTCTAACGTCCATATCCTTTGGTTTGCTTTGGATGTTCGGTGGAATGTGGGGGTGGGAGTCTGCCAAGGGGGGGGCAAGCAGCTTCGGGGGCTTGCTCGCTCTTTTGGCTATCGCAGCCCCGTTCATCCTTTTGCGAGAATTCGCGCGGCGAGTCGAGATCGCTCGGCTTAGCATTCACTACGCGTTTGCTGTCGATGTGGTAGCTGCGATGCTACAACTGCTAATCGTCGGTGCATTTATCCAGTCGGATTGGCTGAACTCGCGAACGGTTTACTTGGCGATGGCGATGAGTTCTGCGATTCCCGCCATCCTGTGGCTCTTCCTGAGATATCGCGATTGCTGGTTCGGCCATTCAAATTTTCGTGCCGATGTGAAGAGACACTGGCATGTGTCCAAATGGCCGATGGTAGCGCAAATAGTTGGATTGCTTCATTTGCAAGGGACATTGTGGGTGATTGGCGCGATGATGGGACCCGAAGCGGCCGGTAAGTTCGCTGCATGCAACTATGTTCTATATATCATCAATCCATTAGCGCTCGGGGCTTGTAGCTTCGTCATGCCGCTTGCTGCGAAGACATTTTCCGAACAAGGCCTGAGTGCGACTCGCCAACTTATCCTCCGCTTCATGCTCGGTGTGTCGATGCCTGTCTCGCTGGTGTGTGTAGCTGTCTCACTGTTCTCGGATTCGATTTTGAAGACTCTTTACAACGATCCTGACTATGCTGGACAAGGCATCTTGATGGCGATCTTGGGCATGAACATGACCCTTTCGGTTGCCCATATGATCAATGATCAAGGAGTTTGGGCGATGGATAGGTCTCGATGGCTTTTTCAATCCAACGTGCTTACAGCTTTCGTCTCACTAGCGTTGGTGATTCCTGGCATTTGGTCATCTGGGCTTATTGGCGCCGCGTTCAGCATGCTCATTGGCCGCGTCGCCGGATTGTTGTACCAGACCGTTCTGTTCTTTTTCTTCGATACCGATTTGAGTCGGAAAGTTCTTTCGACGTCTCCCACGCCGCGTCCATGAAAATATCGATTGTCACACCCACATTAAACGCCGCCAATTTCATTCAAACTTGCTTGGAATCGGTCTCGACGCAACGCTCCGACCGATTGGACGTCGAGCATTTGATTCTCGATGGTGGTAGCGAGGATGGAACGCTAAAGATCTGCGACCGTTATCCTGTTCGCTACATTGAGCGATCCAAGGAGTTGGATTTGGTGGGCGCAATGTGTTTGGGGTATGAGTCTGCCACCGGGGACTTGATCGGATTCTTAGGCGCGGATGATTTGTTGGCCCCAGGGGCATTGCGCGCAGTTGCTGAATCTTTTGAAAGAGAACGCCGCGAAGTGATTCTGGGGGCGACGCGATGGGTTGATCGCGATTTGAAGTCGCTCGGCGAACTTGTTCCATTGCCTACGTGGTGTCATGCTCCTATGCACGCATCGCTAGGCTGGTGCTACATCGCTGCGTGCTCGTCGTATGTGACCCCGAATCTCTACCGCAGCCTTGGGGGCTTTCGCCGCGAGTTCACTATCTCCGAAGACTACGAGTTCTTTACTCGCATCTTAGCCCGAAAGATTCCTTTCAGCCGTATCCACCGTCCGATCGGGATGTACAGACGGCATGAAGACAACGAATCTATGCAAAAGGATGAACGCTACTGGGCTGACTTGAAAAGAGTCGAGCAACTCTATGCACCCAAGAGTCCATCTCTACGATCATTGTATGGCTTTCTCTTTCGGGCTTGGATTTACTGCCGAAATCGGAACTGGGCGTTTCATCAAGTGTCCCGAAAAATCAACAATCGATCTTGGAAGGATTGACTCTCCTCGTCTTCTTGAGCCAAGTCTCACCTTATTCGAACGTTGCACGAATCGCTAAACGCGAATAAAAACACCCTGTTTTTCAAGCGCTCGGATGAAGAGCCAAGTCACTAAATAGAATAGCCCTAGACCCAATAATGCATACCAAGCGGGAGAGTCTTTCGGGAAAAAGGGTTGGACGGCGTTGCTCACCATGTCATGGAGTACATAAGCGATCAAGGCATTGGTGCCAAAGGTGCGAAAGACTCCCAGACTGAAATGACCGAGATCACATAGCACGTAGAACCCTACAAAAACAACCATAGCAAAGCCGGCAGCGAATGTCAGATAGGAAAGAGTCCCGGCTCGCTGGCTCATCATCCAGTAATTCCATTTTCGCACAGTCGCATCAGGTGGCTTGACGAACGGGGGCTCTGCAAACCAAGCTATCAAGCGGCCTTGTGACATTTTAATCGAGAGCTGCTCCATCGCAGGGATGACCGGATGTTGCGCTAATTTGTTCGGGTCGCTTGCTTCCGATCCCATGGAGACCCGATCGTACCATCGAGTACCACACGAAAAGACGTAACCCATAAGCATCAGTACGCATCCCCAGATCAAGCTTCGTTGAATCGAAACGCCAATAGGAATGGAT
The DNA here is from genome assembly GCA_025459245.1 of Pirellula sp. Lineage (GTDB taxonomy): Bacteria > Planctomycetota > Planctomycetia > Pirellulales > Pirellulaceae > JBKCUI01. The sequence continues at coordinate 5,145 of JALOQZ010000064.1, read as the reverse complement.
GGGGTGGTGTTCAAGTTCGGTGCATCCGGTTGCTCCTTCTTGGCGGGGGGAACAAACCAATCGCATACGATCGAACCCGCGATGGCTGGGATCGTCCAAGTTAAAAAGCCGAGAGGCCCGCCGTCGATCGCGTTTGGAGCCGTGTTGCTCCATACGAAGTTGAACCAATAGGATAGGATGACGTGGAGAATCCCGGAGCCTGCCGCCCACGCAATGCGAACGGAATGCGACGCATGGATTACCGGCACAATCCAAAGGGATGTCACCGCGATATGGGTTAACGTTTGAAACCACTGACGTTTGAGCGGCTCTGCTAACGCCCCCCAGACGCCGAGCTCGGTTAATTTCTCCCAGTTGGGGGCACGAGCTCCGACGGTATAAACAACGAAAGAAACCAAGAGCAAACCGAGCAGTCGCCGGGCGATTCGGCCATAGGCAGACCAATCCCCCCCCTGCTCCATTCGACGACCAAACGTTAATCTCAGCGCGAAACCGACCGCAAAGAGAAATTGCGGCATGATGGTATCGGCGTAGCTGCAGTAGTCGTTGGAATGCTTTAGAACTTGTGGGCAAGCTTGGTAGCCGCCAAAGTAATTTACGAGCAGCATTCCAATGACGGTGTAGCCACGAAACTGATCGAGCGAAACCAGCCTAGCCGGTTTCGCATTATCGATTTGCTTTGTCACTTGCGAGGCTCAGCCTTAATATCCATATGGTTGGCTTGTCCCGCCTTCACTTCAAAGGAAAGAGGCGTTGTCGAGACATCGTAATAGCGAGAATGGATGCGAGGTTTTTTCCCGTCGGACTTGTCGACCCAGTCCCCACCATCGCTGAGATAATCGTCTTTCATGGGCCAAGTATCACGGAGCATCACTTTGTGTTGCCCCAGGGCCGCACCCTTTTTGGAGCGGTCGTCGAGTTCCAATGTAAAGTTACCGGAATCGTCGGTCTTTCCAATCGAGCGAGGACCTTCGACGGGCCAGAACTCAACGTGAACCAATTCCAATGGTTTCCCATCGAGCGTGATCGTCCCTGTCACTTCGGCCGTTTTCAAGGAATCGCCGCATCCGACCAACCCCGCCATCGCAGCCAGCAACAGCAGTGGCATCGATTTGTTCAGCACCGTTTCACCCTATTCCTTTAGAGACTGTCCGATAACCCTTTACCGCTATGGCGCTAGCCGCGGTTTACGATGGTTTTCGGATAGGCATTTAGTTTAGTTGTTCAGCGTATCTGGAAAAAGACGCATGCCCTATCAGAGCATGCGTCGATCAAGCAGTCTAAGGCATCGGTCGAAAGAATTCGACGTCAGCCGCGATCAATCCGGCATTTGAGCGACTTCACCGCCTGCCCTGCTGCCCAAGGCATTGAAGGTGATTTGATCGATCGATTGCGAAATGAACCGGACCGAGCCGTCGGCAATTGCAAATTGGGCTCCGCCGGTGTGCATGCTGCCGAACGCATTGATACGGTCGTCGTAACGGAGTGCGTCTTGGAATTCCGCACAAGTCCGGATGCGGAAGTTGATTGGAACGCCAGTTCCGAGGAAGGCATTGCCTTCGGCACCAAACCAAACCCAGCCCCAGTTACCAATCTTGGTCGTCGTTGTTCCTGTCTCTGGACCGCAGCGGTCAAATACAGGGTCAAAGAATGCTCGCTCTCCCATCAGGATGGTATTGCTCGAGCCGTCCGTTGCATCCTTGATCCCGTACTGGATGTTTCGGGTGAACAGACCGTTGGAACGAGCTGTCATCATCGAGCTTCGGCTGCCTGCCGGACGCGGGACATCGTTACCTGGTCCGAAGGGATTCCAAAGGCTTGGACGAGTCGCATTGAACCCGGGATAACCACGCTGGCCAGCACAAGCGTAGTAGTCAGCGCGAGCGTAAACACCATTGCCCGTCGGAGAGTGGCTTTCATTCCACTCGCTACCGGGGTTCGATGGGCAGCGGAGGGTACCGGAAAGTCGTTGTCCTACCGCGCTCGTTCCGTTGGTCGGATCGACCGTCGTACCATCGCCGCCGTAAATCACCAATGAAATACGGTTGTTGTTAAAGTTGAGTTGATCCCAGTTGTTGTAAAAAGCATTCTGCTCAATGTAAGGGCAGAGCTGGTACATCAACGCGTAACGTCGGTTTTGATTGGGGGTTCCCCACTCAGGATGGCCCCATCCAGTGCCATCAGCCCGAAGCATACCGTAGGGAAACTTGCGAAACGCGTCATGGAAATTGTGATTGGCTAGTCCCAATTGTTTCAAATTGTTCGAGCACTGCATGCGGCGCGCAGCCTCGCGAGCAGCTTGAACAGCCGGCAAGAGCAAGCCTACCAAGATGCCGATGATCGCGATGACCACCAATAGTTCAACGAGCGTGAAGCCTGAAATCCTTCGCCTGACCATGAAAACATCCTCCCGAATCGGAGTGGGATTAAAGAACAAATGACGAGAGCCAGTTTGTGAGATGAAGCCCCACTAACGGCGAGGTATCGTTTATGATGCCCCCGTACACGTAAGTCGTTCAAAAACATGCGGTAGACGATTTCGAACAAACTTCCAATCGGTTGGATGATCTTTTCATGAAATATCCCGCCAAGCTGCGTTCACCACTTGAAAATCAAATCCTTAGCGCCGAGCTCGGATTGAGTACGGTGCGGCGGCTAGCTTCGATCCACTCTCAGAGTGCGTCGCGAATCTCGTGGCACCAACATGATTGCTTCGAGATCCTGCTGCTTGCAGATGGTTCGACAACGTACGAGTTTCGCAATGGCAACCGGGTTACATTGTCGGGTGGGCAGTTTCTCGTCATTCCGCCGTGCATCGAGCACCGTGGGGTCAATGACATCCGAAGCCCTGCGAGACTTACCGGTGTCATGTTTGACCCAGACGCAAAGCTTGCGACCAAGCTAACTCCCTTCAGTGTTAAAGAGTTCAATGCCATTCGTCGAGTGATCGAGTCCAGTGCGACAGAACCACGCCAAATGGGATCCAACCTGCGAACGCTAGTTCGGGGGTTTCAAGACGATTTTCTCGCCATCAGCGGAAAGGTCGCTCATGCAATCCCTTCCTTACGGATTCATGTTTGTCAGTTGTTGATCGAAGTATCGAAACAATTACAGCTGCCGCAGGTCTCCGGTTCGAAGCAATTGGTCCAACATGCCATCGAATACATGCGAACACACCTGTTTGAAACCCGAACCATCGAGGATGTCGCATTTCGCGCGGGCTGCAGTCGCGCTCGTCTCTTTGCCGTGTTCAAAGAGGAGACTGGAATGACTCCCAACGATTACTGGCAGCGATTGCGAGTCGAGTCTTCCCAGAAACTGCTTCGGTCAACCGATCGATCTATCACGGAAATTGCCATTCATTGTGGCTTTTCCACCAGCCAGTATTTCAGCAGCGTATTCAGGAAGTACGTGGGGACAACACCGAAAGAGTATCGCGCGAGTGTCCAAGATCGTACTGCCAGCGATCTGCCAACCCCGTGGAAGGATGGGGGGGCCTAGTCGATTGCGATCTTCGAACGTTCCCGAGGTTAATTCCGCTATACTGAGAGTGGTTCCCGCCGGGGAAGGTTTTCGGATCGATACTCTTGAATGTCATAAACCATGCAACGATTTTTTGGATTGCTACTCGGATTCTTCGCAACTTCGATTCATGTTGTTCAAGCGGAGGATTGGCCTCATTGGATGGGGCCCAACCGAGACAACGTTTGGACGGTCTCGAATCCGCCGACTTCCTTTCCCTCAAGTGGACTCAAACCTCGATGGCAAACTGCGGTGGCAGGGGGCTACGCAGGGCCTGCCGTGGTAGGCTCCAAAGTGTATGTCACGGACTTTGTCTCCGATTCCAATGTGAAAGTCGACAACTTCGGCCGACGATCTTTTTCAGGTAGCGAGCGAGTTCTTTGCATCGATGACACCGATGGCAAGGTTGTTTGGAAGGTCGAGTATCCAGTCACTTACACGATTTCCTATCCAGCAGGACCTCGTTGCACCCCCATTGTCGACGGAGACCGATTGTTCACCCTCGGAGCCGAAGGAGACTTGTATTGTTTGAATGCCTCCACGGGAACAGTCCTTTGGAGCAAGAACCTCAAAAAGGCCTATAACACGGACTCGCCCTTGTGGGGATATGCTGGCCATCCTCTGGTCGTTGGAAATCTTCTCTACACGTTGGCTGGCGGTAATGGGTCACACATCGTCTGTCTGAACAAGAACACAGGCGAAGAGGTTTGGCGGTCGGGGACAGGCAAAGAGCAAGGATATGTTCCACCATCCATCATCCAGGCTGGCGGCACGAAGCAGCTGATTGCCCCGAGTGCGTCTGCCATCACGTCGGTCGATCCCGCAACGGGAAAGGAGTATTGGAGTTTTCCATATGAAGCCAGCAACGGTTCGATCATCATGACTCCAGTCACCTCGGGGCCTTACCTGTTCATCGGCGGCTACTCCCGAAAGAACTTGCTCCTGAAACTGAACGATCAGAAGCCGACAGCGACCAAAGTTTGGCAGGATGTGGCAAAGAAAGCGATCTCGCCCGTGAATGTTCAACCGATGGTGATCGATGGAATTGTCTATGGCTTTGACGAAACAGGTGAATTGCTAGCCTTTGAGATCGAGTCGGGCAAGCGATTGTGGGAGACCAGCAAACCGGTTAGCCCGCGCCCGGTCCAAAGCGGTACAGCCTTTATCGTTCGAACCGAGAAGAACTTTATCTTGTTCAATGACTCGGGTGAATTGATTCTGGCGAATCTCTCTCCCTCGGGATATGAAGAAATCGCTAGAACAAAGATCATCGAGCCAACCAACAATGCATTTGGACGCGATGTCGTTTGGTGCGCTCCCGCCTTTGCGAATGGGTCGATTTATGTTCGCAACGACGAGAAGCTCCTCTGCATTCCGTTGGTCGCGACCGCTAGCAAATAAATCCTAGGATTGTTTTTTGCTAGCTTCTATTTCCGTATTGTTTCGGAGCTTTCGCTTGTTCTATCCTTCAAGTTCGATTTCCTGCGGACCGTTTTGTCCTCGTCCGCAGGATCAGACTTTCCAAGGATGGAAACAAGATGTTCAACCGATCACGACCACTCCCCTTCCGAACGTCGCGAGCTGTTTCGACAGCAGCCCTTGTGCTTGCGATGGCTGCAACGA
>JALOQZ010000345.1 GCA_025459245.1 Pirellula sp. | reverse complement strand
TAGTCGGTATCAACTGCTGGGAAACGCCAATCCTGCAACCGAGAAGTACATGGCGGAACTGCCCGAGAAAATTGCGGACTGCGTTGCTGAGGCATTTCAGGAGCGACAAGCTGTGCGCATCCATGCGGGGGTTGGGGAAGAGAAAGATCTCGCATTCAATCGCCGATTCTTTATGAACGATGGAACGGTGGGGTGGAATCCTGGCAAACTCAATCCCAAGATTGTTCGCGAGGCGGGCCCCACCGACTCCACGCTCCCTATCGTCGCTTTCTATGGTGAAGACTCGAAGCTACTAGGATTGCTCAGCAATTTTTCGATCCATTTGGACACGGTCGGCGGCACGCAGTGGAGTGCGGATATGCCCTATGCCATGCTTCGATCGCTCCAAGCGGTGGCTAGCGACGATTGCCATTTGCAGTACTCCACCGGCTGCTGTGGCGACGTCAATCATATCGATGTTCGCAAGGCCTTTCCGCAAAAGGGACATGAAGAAGCGGCACGCATTGGAACTCGTCTTGCTGGAGCAGTGCTACGTGCTCTGCCCAGTTTGTCGCCCGTGCAAGGGGCCAAGCTCCACGCGACCTCGACATTGGTTTCACTTCCAGCGGCGAAGCATGAACCCGAGCGAGTTGTTTGGGCGAAGGAGATTGCGGACAAGTCACAAAAGACGCCACAGCCCCCTTTCCGCGATATGGTCGAGGCGTTTCGCATTTTGGATATCGAATCGCGCAATCAGGAGCCTTATTCGGTGGAGGTGCAAGTCATCTCGTTGGGGAGCGACATCGCTTGGGTCTCTCTACCGGGAGAGATCTTCGTGCAGTTGGGGATCGCCATCAAAGACGGTTCACCGTTTCAAGTAACTTCGGTGCATGAGCTTGCTAATGGTTCGATCGGTTACATCCCAACCAGGCAAGCGTATCCGCAGGGGAATTACGAAGTGATATCGGCACGGTGCGACGTGGGAAGCGGTGAGTTGTTAGTCGATGCCGCTTTGGACCAATTACGGGAGCACTTTGTAGTCCATGCGAATGGGAACGTAATCAAGTAGGAACTCGTGCAAGTCAGAAGGGGATGGTGACACTGGATGTCCAGCATTGACACTGCGATTTTGGTAGGAAGTATCCTGCTTCTTTTGGGGGTATTGTCGAGCAAATTTTCATCGCGATTCGGCATGCCAGCCTTGGTGACTTTTCTTGGGTTGGGCATGCTGGCCGGATCGGACGGGATCGGTGGTATCGCATTTGAAGACTATGGGTTGGCGTACTCGATAGGAACCGTGGTCCTCGCGATCATTTTGTACAGTGGAGGGTTGTCGACCCCCATGAGTTCGGTCCGTTCCTGCTGGAAACCTGCCGGGTTGCTAGCGACCTTTGGTGTGGTTATCACGGCCGTGGTGACAGGGGTAGCCGCCTCCTGGCTGCTTGGAATCAGTCTCTCGCAGGGGCTGCTTCTGGGAAGCATCGTCGGTTCTACCGACGCTTCGGCGGTCTTCTCCATTTTGCGCGCGGGGGGGATCCATCTTCGTCGACATTTGGCGGACACTCTCGAAGTGGAGAGCGGCTCGAACGACCCGATGGCGATCTTCATGACCATTTGCATGTTGCAGTATCTCACGGGAGGGCTGAACTCCTGGCAAAGCTTGGTCTTGCTGCTTATGCGACAAATCATCGTCGGGTTGGTGATCGGCATTCTGATCGGGTACGTTGCCGTCTGGGCTATGAGGAAGGTGCAATTGCAAGTTGCGGGGCTGTATCCGATTTTCGCGGTCTCGTTTGGATTGATGTCTTATGGAGCGGCAGCAACGCTCGGCGGAAGCGGGTTTCTCGCGATTTACTTAACCGGGATTATCGTTGGCAATTACCGTACTCCGTTTAATCGAGGCACGATGGCATTTCATGACGCATTGGCTTGGTTGGGGCAGATTGTCATGTTTATCCTCCTGGGATTGCTTTGCTTTCCAAGCCAATTTGTGGAGGTGATCGGTGCTGGTTTGGCCATCTCGGCTGTTCTGGCATTAGTCTCCCGTCCACTGGCGGTATTCCTTTGTTTGATTCGATCGCAGTACAACGTGCGCGAGAAACTGCTTCTATCCTGGGTTGGTCTGAAGGGAGCGGTACCTATCACCTTGGCGATCTTCCCTTTGATGGCAGGAATCGAGGGGGCTTCGAAGATTTTCGATGTGGTCTTTTTTGTGGTCCTGGTATCGGCGATCGTCCAGGGCTCCTCATTGAGCTGGGTGGCAAACAAGCTGAAATTGGATATCAAGCCAAAAGAAGAGCCACCGATCACGTTAGAAATCAGTTCGCTCCACGAAGTCGATGCGGACATTGTCGACTACTACATCGATGAGGACACGCTCGCCGCAGGAAAAATGATTCGCGACTTAGCTCTCCCATATGAAGTGGTCATTGCTTTGATCGTTCGCCAAGGGAAGAGCAAATTGCCGAAGGGTAGCTCTCGCATCGAAGCGGGAGATCACATCATTGTGGTAGTGCATCAAAGTGTTCGGCAAGCCGTCGATCACATCTTTGCAAGATCGCGAAACCAAGCAGGCGCGGAGAGTTGGCCAGACCAAGTGGAATTTCCTATCCGAGGGATAGTCAAGCTATCTGATCTGGAACAGTCATACGGTCTGCGATTGAAAGGTGAGCCACACACCGCACTCCATCAGTGGCTTCGAGCCAATTCGGAGGATTCGGCGTTTTCCATCGGTACAGAAATTCACAGTGACATTGTGACCTTCACTGTTCGAGGAGTGGATAACAATGGAAATGCGACTTTGATTGGGATGGCGTTTCGCAATCGACCGACTGGACCGGCGCAAACCGAGGAGGTTCTCAAGCGAGAAGAGCTGGAGCCACCGGCTTCCCCTGAATCCACCTGAGATCCAAGCTGTCGGCTTTGTTCCGTCACATCATTTTCAAGTTCATGGCTTCAAAAAACTTCCTGCCTGATTCTGTGTCGCCGACGATGACGAGTTGAGCATCGTCGGTCAGGATCGAAGCAGGGGATGGCTTGGCATCGAATGCCCCTTCTTTCTCGATCGCGACAACGTTGCAACCCGTCTTCTGGCGAAAACGCGATTCGGCGAGGGTGTGTCCGACCATTCCCTTGGGAACAGGGACCTTGAACACGTCAAGCCCTTCGGCGAGCAAGATGGAATTCCCGCATTTGAGCACATTGAAGATGCAACTAGCGCCGCTCGACGCGTACGACAAGACGAAATCCGCTCCCGCGCGATGCAATGTCGATACGTTTCTGTCTTGATTGGCTCTGGCCAATATTTGAATATCAGGTCTCAGACGTCGGCAGTAAATGGCTAAGTAAATATTGATATCATCGTCATGGGTAGTGATCACCACAGATGAGCATTTCATGATTCCTGCTTTCTCCAAAACCTCCAATTCCGCTGCATCCCCTAGCACGTAGTGATCTGCATCTCGGATTCGATCAGGATTTCGATCGACGATGCGGTAGTCCAAACCGCGGGTTTTCAATTCTTCGCCCGTAGCTCGACCGACGCGACCCGCCCCGAGAATAATCGTGAATGCGTCGTTGGATCGATATAGGCAAAAGAGACTGTCGTATTCATCCAACTCCTCGCGTGTTCCAGCCAGCAAAAGTATGGTGCTCGATTCGATCAACGTATCCGGTCCTGCGATCGAAAAATGCCCTCGATTCCAAACGCCAACAACGCTGATCTTGGCAAAGTCAGTCAATCGAATCTCTTTCAATGTACGACCCACCATCGGGGTGCCTGCTGCAGCCGCTTCGGCGATGAGTAGTTTTCCGAACTCGCCGATCACGAGGCTCCGTGCATCTCTACCAAAAACACGTCTTGCAAAAGATTGACCGAGCATCTCTCCCAATTGCAGCACTTGATTGCAACCCGCAAGCTGGAGGATGTCGACGGAGGCTGGGAAAGAAGCGACCGAAACGATCGTGACCTTCGACGATATCTCACGCACGGTAAAAGCAATGTTGGTGTTCGTGGTATCACGCTGGGCTGCCACAACCATCGCCGCCTTTTCTGCTCTCGCTTTGAGATAGGTCGAGGGATCGTCGATCTCCCCTAGCATGACAGAGAACCCTTCGTCGTGGAGACGGAGTGCTTCTGCCAAGTCACCAACGAGAAGCACATATCGCCATTTCTCTCGCTCCAACATTCGAATCAAAGAGCGTTC
>JALOQZ010000344.1 GCA_025459245.1 Pirellula sp. | reverse complement strand
TGTCCTTCCGCATCTGGTTCGCCACCTTTGCGGCCGACGCGACGAAGTTCGTTGACACGCTGCCATGTCTTGAGGGAGCTTTCGCGGCCGTCAGCGATCGCATCCAACGCTCGATAGGCGAAGTAAAGTTCCCAGTAGGCTCCCTCTACGTCGCTAATAAGTCGTACGACGCCCGCCTCGAAGTCGGCGACGGAGATATCGGTGTTGATACGCGCGATTAGGACACCGTTGTACTGTCCGATCTGACCGTTCGGCCCAGCGATTCGGTTGTAGGTTGTTCCCGCTCCTCGCATCAAAGGCTGTCTCCACTCAGCTTCGATGAACCCGGTGAAGTCGCTTGGGAAGTTACGAGTTGGGTTATTGTTCCGATCATAAAGGATGTTTGTACGGAGCGCATATTGCGCACCTGAAGCGGTCCGCTTCGACAACTCATTCACATAGTTCCCTGTCGTTTGCACAAAGGTCGGTGCAAACAGGGCCGTAAAGGAGTTATTGATGGGGCGATCGTTCTTTTGCCAGAAGAGTTGCGATGTGACTTGAGCATCGAACGCCGACAACGCTGCTTCGACACCACCTAACGGATTCAAGTCCGTGAGGGCCGGGTCAAGTTGCGTGGCTTGTGCCTGTGGTGCGGCAACGACTGTTCCCCCCAGATTGCGAAGAACCTCGCTCGTTTGGAGAGACTGTCGGATCGCATCTTGGAGCGTGAGATCGTAGGTAGGTAGATCGCTTGGGTTTTCGATCGCGAGCGGCAAAGGTGCATCGACTAGTTGTGGATCGATCGGCGTTGCCACATCGGGGTACTCGATCCGAGTTACATAGTCTTGAAAGTATGAAACGTTGGAATTGTCCTTCCAAGCGCGGAATCGTTCGGTGGGTTTGCAGCCGGCAAAGCAGCTTGCACCGACACAGCCGGCAACGATCCATCGTTTCAATTGTTCGCGAACTATCATTTTCGCTCCCGCGTCCTCTCCTAGGTCCTCGTCGCTCTAACCATCGCAACTGCGATAGCAAGCATGAACGGATTTGCAGAACAAACCCTTGCACAGGGAACTATCGGTCCAAGCGGTACAACCGATCAACGAGCGAGTAGGGTGGGAACGAATATTCACACATTGGCGAGCGCAGAACTCGCAATTCGAAAACAGTTTCCCCAGGCACGAAAACCGTTTAAGGCGTTACAGATTATCAAACTGAAGAGATCAAACTTTCTCGGTGTCATGTCGGCGAGTGGCGATGGAGACCAAATAGATCACCACAAAGCTCATTGGAATAGTGAAAACACCGGGTTGGCTAAGAGGAACCCAAGCTTGATCGGCCCCTAGCCCATACATGTTCTTGAACATATCGGGAGAGACGAGAATCCATGCCAAGGAGACAAGGACGCCGCAGAGAATGCCAGCAATCAGGCCTTGTTTCGTCGTCCCTTTCCAGAAAAGGAGCATTAGCAATGCGGGAAGATTGGCCGAGGCGGCGATAGCGAATGCCCAACCCACCAGGTAGGTGACATTCATACCTTCAAACGCCAAGCCGAATCGGATTGCAAGAACTCCGATGACGATCGATGAAATCTTGGCAACACGGATCGCACTGTATTCAGAGAGCTTGATTCCGAAGAAGCCACCGACGATATCGTGCGCTACGCTCCCGCCGGCAGCTACAATCAACCCGCTCACCGTGCCGAGAACCGTTGTGAACGCGATCGCAGAGACAGCGGCAAACAATAAATTGCTGAAACTCTTTGCTAGCAATGGAGCAGCCATATTCGAGTCGGTCGGATCAAGTGTTCCGCTGACCATGGCCCCCAAACCGATGTACAGCGTCAGGATATAGAAAAAGCCGATCGATGCGATACCGACGATCGTACTCTTTCGAGCTGCAGCCTGATCCTTTACGGTGTAATAGCGAATGAGAATGTGGGGCAAAGAAGCGGTGCCACCGAAGAGAGCCAGCATCAAGGAAATGAAATCGAGCTTTGGGAACCAACTATCGCCGCGGATCCCCGCAAAGGAAGGGAGATTTCCTGGAGTAAGCAACTCCGCACCCGTGTAGGTCTTTGGCGTCATCGTCTCGATACGTCCATCCGAAGTCTTCTCGATCTTCCGAGTCGTGATTTCAATCTCGGATTGAGCGAGCAAGCTCAAGTAGCGAATAGGCCCGAGAGCGCCAGTTTCTGTTTGCCCGTCGGGCAGACTTTTGAGGTAACCGACCGGTTTCACGTTCGCTTCTTCGGGACCCAGCCCTAACGGCATTCCATCGATCGTTTTTTGGCCCTTCGCGTCCACCGTGATGGTTTGCGTTTGGTTCAGCTTCTCTGCTGGTGCAACTTGAAGCCCTCTTGCCAAGATGAAAATCGTGAGCAGCAACGAGAAGAGAACGAGCAATCCTCCCTTTAGAAATTGGACATAGGTCGTGCTCACCATGCCTGCGGTCACGACGATCACCATCACCACGGTCCCTACCATGACAACGCCATGCCAATACTCCAGTCCGAGAAGCGGCTTGATCAGCGTCCCAGCACCTACCATCTGAGGAATGAGATAGAACAAGCTGACGATCAACGTGCTCACCCCTGCGGATGCTTGGATGCCGCGAGATTGAAAGCGGCTATCGAGCGCATCGGCAAAGGTAAACTTGCCAAGACGTTTGAGCGGTTCGGCAATGACCAACAAGGCCACGATCCAACCAGCCAAGTAACCGATCGAATAAAGGAATCCATCGAAGCCGTAGAAGGCTATCATGCCGCAGATCCCCAGAAAGGATGCCGCGGAGAGATAATCACCTGCGAATGCAATGCCGTTTACAAACCAATGGATTTGGCCTCCGGCTGCGAAGTACGCTGCGCTGCTCTTCGCGCGCGCCCCCAACCAGAAACTGAAACCGAGCGTTGCACCCACGAGGGCAACGAAAACGACGATGGCTAGGGTATTGGCTTCGTAGAGCATGCGGAGAGGATCAAGGTTTGAGCAGAGACTATTCGTTTGCGCACGAGTAGTTTAACTCAAACGACCTCTTACTGGGCGATTGGCAAGGCTTGTTTCTTGCGATCATTCATACGATTGGCAGCGATCGCGCGTTGCTCCAAGTCAGGCGATACCAAGCGATAATGAACATCCCGCTGCCGAGCTTCAAACCCGTACTCCTCAATCGCCGACCTAATCTGGTCCAAGGTCAGGTAATGGACCGTACCCGCCTCTGCCACGACATTCTCCTCAATCATCAGCGACCCCATGTCGTTCGCACCATACGACAGAGCGAGCTGGCCAATCTTGAGCCCTTGCGTGACCCAGCTACTTTGAATATTGGGGATATTGTCGAGGTAAAGCCGCGAAACAGCTTGCGTTTTGAGGTACTCAAAAGAACCGGTTGGCGGGATATGAGAGAGTTGGGTGTGGTCGGGTTGAAAGGTCCAGCAGATAAATGCGGTGAAGCCCTTCGTTTCGCCCTGCAATTGGCGAACTCGATCCAAATGCTCGACACGTTCGGCGAGCGTCTCAACGTGTCCGAACATCATGGTCACGGAACTGATACCTCCTAGCTCGTGCCAAACTCGCATCACGTTGAGCCAATCGTCTGACATTACCTTGCCCCGGGTGATCTCGCTTCGCACTCGATCGACCAAAATCTCAGCCCCTCCCCCGGGGATACTGCCCAAGCCAGCCGCTTTGAGTCGTTCCAACACGGTGCGAATCGGCAGCTTGTTCACTTTGGTGAAATGGTGTAGCTCGGGCGGGCTGAAGCCATGGATATTTACCTCCGGGAATGCCGACCTGATATCGCTCAAGAGCTCCTCGTACCAATCGAGCGTGAATTTCGGATGGAGGCCACCCTGCATCAGAATCTGGTTTCCACCGAGCGCCACCGTCTCGCGGACTTTTTCCAGCAATTCTTCGCGAGGAAGAACGTAGCCCTCGTCGCTTTTCGGGGTTCGGTAGAAGGCACAAAAATCGCATACCGCCGTGCAGATGTTTGTGTAATTGATGTTTCGATCGATGTTGTAAGTACGGTATGCCTCGGGGTGTTTTCGTTCGCAAATCTGGTTCGCTGCTCTTCCGATTTTGGCGAGCTCATTGCTTTCGAGCAGGGTCAGGGCGTCCGCATTCGATAAGCGTTCACCATCGAGAACCCGGTTCAAGATAGTATCGACAGTGTGTGAGGTAGCGATCATTTCACGTTGCTCGTGGCTA
>JALOQZ010000343.1 GCA_025459245.1 Pirellula sp. | reverse complement strand
TTCGCTGTCCAAGACATTCATCTGACAGCCGACGGTCTCGATGTAGAGGTGTTTTATTGCGTCGGATGGGGATTCGGGTGATTGCATAAGAACAGGACCAATGGCTCGCGAAGTCGAATTAGACCAGCGAATGATAGCGGAACCCTGTTACATTGAGTAGGGTCGCACCCACGCCGCGCGCCTACTTGCTCCCCTCGCCCCGCTTCGGGGAGAGGGGCTGGGGGTGAGGCAAAGCCAAAAGACGCTTCGATTCCTTTAGTAGGAATTCGACATTCATGAAGGGATCGGCCCCGATATCGTGCCACTGGACCCGGCCTGTTGCGTCAATGAGGTAGGTCCCGTGAAGGGGGGCCCCTTCAAAGTCGTCGTAGGCTCGGAAGGATCGGAATACCTCCAAGTCGGGATCGGCATGAAGACGAATACGCATCTCCTTGTCATATTGCCTAATGCCAGCATTTAGCTCAGCAAGCGTTTCGGTACTAATCCCGATCACGTCGATCCCCTGCTTTTCGAACGCCTCCACTTGCGGGGAGAACGCTGCCAATTGCTCCGCGCAATGCAGGCAACCGAATCCCAGATACAAAATCATCACATAGGGACGCCCCGATACCTCTTTGGACGAAATGGCGTTCCCATCCTTCGACGTCGCGTACCAAGTCGGTGCACTTGGAGGGGACCAGCGGAGCGGGCCGAGAGTTGCTAAATCCGGACGATCGCCGATGTCCGTTGGAATGGGAGCTGGTTTCGTCCATTCCTCTCCAAGCCCCAGTTTTTCGACGATCGACAAAAAGCGAATCCGCTGCGGAAGATTGCTATCCGCAGATTGTGCGATCGGGATAAGCTTGCGAGCTAATTCCTTTACTTCCTCCACTTTCTCCGGAAGCATCGAACCGATCTCAATGGCGAGCGATAGGGATAGGAACTCATTTGAATTGTCTCGCACTAGCTTGGAGGCACGTTCCCAAGCCCCCTTGGTATCCCCCGCCTTCGCGAGCCATTCGATCCGTTGCAGGTTCGAAACGATTGATCGAACTTCATGGGATTTGCGAAGTGCCTTCTTGTAGTCGCCGAGATGGGCATGCCGATGGGCCTCGACAGCTTGAAGCCAGAACGCAGCTCGTTGTTTTCGGTACCGCAGATCGTGAAGCCGGCGTGCAGCCTCTTCCTCTTCCTTCGAAAGCTTCTCACCCTTAGGAGCCTGCCAATCCTTGGACATGGGCTTGGCAATCAACGGATCGTTATCGTCTCCGAACAAGTCGTGGGAAGGCGCAGCAGGTTCATCCAGCTGTGGTGGGATTCTGCGTGCATTGGAAACCGGCTTAGCAGGTGCATCCGTTGGCTTCGAATGCTCCAGTTGGGATTGAAGATCTTTTTCAAGCTCCCCATGTAGGGACGTCAATCCTTGCAGTGCATCCCTATAGCTCTGCTCTTTGCCAAGATACATAGAGGCGATAGCTAGCAAACCAAGCCTTTCGATTTCCAACGGTTGGGAGTCCGCTTCGCGGAGGTAGTTCGACTCGCAAACTGCAAGCAAAGACTCCCACTGCTGGTAGTTGGTCAATGTTTGGATCAATCGCTCCCGGCCGAATCGAGCGCTCCCTTTCTCTCCCAGCATGTTGTAACGAGGGTGCCGAGGTAATTCGATCATGTTTTTTGCGAGCAAGGTCGCTCGCTCGACGCGACCGATCAAATTGAGGCTTCGAATGAGCCATTCGTTGTTGTGTGCATAGTTGTGAATTTGATCCGGCAAGACCATATCCCGCATCATGTGATGATGGTCGACCCGGGCCGATGCTTCTTGTTGCCAAGCGGCATCGCTATAACGCTTGAGCCGCGAATAAGTGTGACCGGGCATATGCCACATGTGTGCGATACCGGGAGCGCTCGGCCCACAGGCCGCAGCAGCGGTGAGTGCTAGCTCTTCTTTGCGGTAGTCCCAGAGGTGGATACGAAAGTGGTGCGCGGGGTGACGGGGGTTGGAACGAAAGATCTCGCTCAGCATCGCGTCGACGGCAGCGTGGCTTTGGATCGGAGAACCGGCGCCGTTGTTTTGCCACAACTGGAGAACGAGCATCGCCTTGAGTTCGATGTCTGTTGGAAAGTCCTCAACCAGTCGTTCGAGAGCATCTGCATAGGCTTTTAAGCGGTCTGTTTGTTCTTGCTTCCGTTTTTCATTCTTTTGCAAGCGATTGTCTCGTTCGCTTTTGGATTCCTTTTCCGGAGCATCCTTGTCGGCGCTGGTGTCCGAGGCGAGCGGTTTGACGCGAGCATTCCAGGCTTCGATCAAGCGTCGCTCCTTTGCAGAGGCTTTCTCCAGCCGTTTCATGGCTAGTTCGATGAAGCCGCGGGAACGTTCTTCGTTTTCGATATTCGCGCGAGCCATTCCCCAATAGGGCATGGGGTGATCGGGATCGATTGCGGCGGCTTGGCGAAACGATCGTTCTGCCTCGAAGTACCAGAATCCGTGGAGTTGTGCGATGCCTTGGTCCATAAACCGCTGGGCCATCGGATTCTTCGTAGTGATGGGGAATCGGCAATTCCCCATGCCGGACATCAGATAGGCCGCTTGTCGTGGCCCTTCGTTGAACGAGTGGGCGTGGACGGAATGCCCGGGTTGCTGTGCGGCGGAGTCGCTGGCAGCGGGATCTTGGGAGTACCCAATCCCATACGATAACGGGTAAGGCCCCCAGAGGAGTGCACAAGACAACAGGAAACGTTTGGAACGCCGGAGCGGAGGTAGAGGCATTGGTTCGTTCGGAGAGCGAAGGATCAAAAGGTGGGAGATCGCGATCCAATGCGAAGAAAGCCCGGAAAACATCCTTGGCGGGAGCGGGGGGCGAGGAGAGTAGAGCTAGCATAGCTCAAGCGGAGGCATAAAAAAAGCTCCCGGAAGTGAACGAGTCCTAGGGGGGCAGAGGACTTGAAGCTACTTTTCCGGGAGCAATTGTTGGAGCGAGTCGTTACACATCCGTGGTAATGACTCGCAAGGACCGATCGAGCAGATCGAGCTCCATTCGCATCATGCGAAGGAGGAATCGCCTGGCCCTTTGGGGCACGTATCGATTAGTCAGTTGTTTTTGGATCGCGTTGACTGCGATGGTCGTAAGATACGAGGACGTCGGCGGAGAGGTCAATTCCGATTTTCGGATTTCTATCGATTCTTGAGAATAGTTTTCGCGATTGCTTTAAGACGGCGAGAATTGAAACGTTTTGTAAGGGTTGGCAGTCGGAGGACGCGTTCTTTTGTAAGCATAGCGATTGAGTATCGTGTTACTGAGGTGAACGCAGGGCTGACTTAATGCACTCTTGTGGTAAGGTAGGTGGGATGGGGTGTTTCGGCTGGTGTTTTTACCAGTCCATCTTGCCCCCAGGTGCAGCGAATCGCTATAAGAGGCGTGTTCGATGGCAGGAGTCGAGGGAAACATTTCCAATTGGCACGACTCTTGCCTAGAATGGACGGTGTCGGGATGTTAGGTGTGACAAAACAGTCACAATTGGCATCGCAGGATTTGTTTCGACAGTCGTAATACAAGGAAGGGAGATAGAAACGCTCACTGCTTGGTGGGTGGAGGACGATAACACACAGGCTTTTACTCGAGAGCAATATCTTCGCTAAGTCGCCTTGACCGTTACGGATGGTCTTCTGCGGCACGGACTGCGAGATGATAGGGATCGAGTGCGAGGGAGACCTCGCTGTGTGGCAAGGTTGCAGTCCGTCCTCTAACAATCCAAGCGACTATGATCGATCGTGATCACCCTGCGTTTCTATTTGCCTCGGGGGAGAAGACAGCTATGCAGATTTCAGGCAATTTTTCGCTATCAGGCATCGACGCGGCTCGCAGTGCATCGAGAACCAATGCGATTCAGGCGGCGCACGGAGAAGCGAAAGCGGGATTGACCATGCCGGTCGATCAGTTGGACCTCTCTCCCGAAGCGATGGGTGTGGAAGGGACCGAAGTCGCTGGCGAGGTCTTTCGCGCGGACAAGGTAGCGAGCCTTCGCGAAGCCATTGCTTCTGGCAATTACGATACCGACGAGAAGCTCAGCGCCGCGCTCGACGTGTTGCTCGACCGACTCGGCTAATCCCCTCCTCTCTCTAACGCCCCCGGGCCCCCCGTGAACGGAACGTGCGCAAGCACTCCGGTGTCGCCCCTGAGCCCCCGGTGAACGGAACGTGCGCAAGCACTCCGGTAACCCCGCTCGCTTTCCGTTTTTACCTCT
>JALOQZ010000342.1 GCA_025459245.1 Pirellula sp. | reverse complement strand
TGTTGCAGTTCCTCTAGCTCTCGAGTCGCCGCCAGAATGGCCTCGGTACGTTGTTGTTGCTCAGTCGGATCGACGGATTCCTCGGAGTCTCCCTTTTCCTCGATCCGCAACTGGATGCGAAGGATGTTCGCCATGCGGTCGGCGAGAACCTCCGCGACGTTTGCGAGAGTCGTGTTATCAACGGTCGTGAGTTTCCTGGTCGTGATCAACTCGGTTCTCGCGCGATTGATCATCTGTCTGGCGACACTGAGTTCATCTCGAAGAGAAATCGACTCGAGTTCGCTCAAATCGACAACGACGACCATTTCAGTAGGTAGCCCAATGCGGAACTTGAGCTGATCCAAAGCTGCCTCAAGCGCAAAGCAGTTATTGACGAGATTGCTCCGCGTTCGCAAAACGTTTTGTTCAAACTGATCGACTTGAATACGAGGAATTTTTTCTGCCGTACGGTACTCCGCTTGGCTCTGGATAAATCCTCTCAGGTTCGTGAAATAGTCTTGAGCATTGATCTCGACACCGCGATAGCTCAGCAGCAAGTTGTAGTATTGATTGGAAATGTCTCGAAAGAGTTGCTTGCGGAATCGAACATACTCTCGCGCGGCGTAGATGACATCTCGCTCCGACTGTGTGAGCAACTCAAAGCGTATGTCTCGTTGAAAGACCGTTTGCTGAAAGTCAAAGATCATCTCCGAGCTGATGTCGGTGGCGAACCCGGACGGTCCATTGAAGGTCAGGACTACGCTATTCGCGAATCGGGCGAGGAACTCACCGCCGGTCGCTAGAGTTCGTTCTACGCCCACACCGGAGGGAATGCCCAGCGTGTTGTTCGTGACGCCCGCGTTGTTCGCGTGACGATAGTTGGCCGCGGACCCGTTACCAAACGGGGACGGATTTAGCTCGAACTGATATCGCTGTCGCGTCAAAATCAACGCGGCTCGGTACAGCGTTTCCTTCCGTGTCTGGAACTCGCGCGAGTTGATCATCGCAAGCTCCATCAACTGAGGTAGAGCGAGTGGTTGCACCTTCGATGAGATCAACTGTTCGTCTGCATCCGGAAAGGATTGTCGATATTCCATTCGCAGCGATTCGAACTCAAACATTCGGTCGAGGCAAGACTGCGGTAAGACGTCCCAAGCCTGCTGCGGAATCACGACTCGATTAGCGATGCTCCCTGTCGAAGGGCCATTGTTATTGGTTGGTGGTGTAACGGATTGTGCGTCGGCTGATTCCGTTTCCGCCGTCGGAACATCCTTAGGTGTGTCTCGCTGCGAAGGCTTATCTTGCTGCAAAGTCTGGTTGTCAGATGTCTGATCGCTAAAAGAGGCTTGCACCACTTTGCTGGATGCGATTGATGTCTTCTCCACTTCCTCGGCAGCGGGCGTCTCAACACGATCTACTGTGCTAGGCGATCTAGGAGCCGATGTCGCGGCGTCCACCGATGCACTCAAGGTCCGAAGGGGTGGAAGCTCATAGCCATAGAGTACTGGCTTGGGAGTCGGAAGCTGCGGGCAGTCCGGGTTGGTTGGATCGTAAAAGCGAGAACGCGTGTCGGGCCGAATGGTGAAGTTGTTTGGGACTGGCTCCGAAAGATAGGCCGACTTTTCCCGAACAATCCCATAGACATCCCGGTCTGCAGCCGTGCGGTACTTCGTCCGCGAACATCCCGCAGAGAATGTGGCAACGAGAACCAAGGAAAGGAAGACCGGTTTACGCATCAGGTGGGAATTGCAAGCGGAGTTGGCAAAGGATACCAACAAGGGGATCGGCACCTTCTGTTCCGATTCTCCAGCCTGCGCAAACTTTTCCGCAAGAAGAATTTGGATGATGAACTCGGCTTACCCAAAAGAGAGAAGATGGGGGGGTTACGCTGAGTTTGTCTCTGCCGTGGAGCGAGTGAGTTATTGATGTCGCAACGCTTCGATCGGACTCATGCTGGCCGCTTTGTACGCAGGGTAGACACCGAAAACGATTCCGATGCCGACCGAAATACCGAATGCGACGAAAATGGATAACAGGCTTGTGGATGTTTGGATTCCGACGATCCACGAAACCGCGATGGGGATAAGAACTCCAACGATAACCCCAAGGATTCCACCGCTCGTGCTGAGTACGGTGGTCTCCATAAGAAACTGAAGGATGATGTGTCGCTTCTTTGCCCCGATCGCACGTCGAATTCCAATCTCTCGGGTTCGCTCCGTGACGGTCGCGAGCATGATGTTCATGATCCCAATACCGCCTACCAACAGCGAGATGCCTGCAATCGATCCGAGGACTAGATTCCACAGACGCTTTTCACGCTCGGCTTGCTGGAGCAACTCCAATGGAACTTGGACCTCGTAATCACCTTTGTTTGCGTGATTCTTTGCCAGGACACTGCGCACGACCGAGGCCACCGGGCGAACTTGGTTTTGGTCTGGAAGCTCGATAGTGATCTCGCTCAGCTCCACGCGAACATATTGACGCGAGCCGGTCTCCACCAAACGTTGCACGATTCCCATGCGGTTTTGCGCGGATGTTATCGGTATGAACAGATCGCGATTCTGATCGCCAACCTCTTTGCTGATCGTACGCGCACTACCGCTATCGCCATAGGATACGACACCAACCACCCGGTAGGCGTCATCGCCGACAAGCAACGACTGACCGAGTGGGTCGTCGAATCCAAATAGGTCGGTGGCAATCGATTGACCGATCACGATCACATCGGGTAATCGCTCCGTTGTCGCAACAATGCGGGCCCCCTTCACATTACGCTTGGCGTGTTGCAAGTTCTTTTTGTGAAAGACCGCAGGGACGATGGTCGACTGCTCCAGTTTGAGCGACTCGAGGGCTCGCAAGTCGGCGAAGCTCAGTCCATACGCCAGCACATTGGTGGATGTTGTTGAAGAGTTGTTGTCGTTCGGCTGCGGCTTCACGCTCCGAACAATCACGTTGGCAAGGGCGAGTCGATAGGTCGCGAATAGCAATGGCTTTTCCTATCAATCGAGTTGCTCAGGTGCAACTAGATGTTCGAATCAGAGGAAGGTTTCTCATCAAACACCGCGGTAGCCAAATCCTGTGCATTGATTGCCACGGACTCCCCTTCGTCCACGCCACTGATGACTTGCACGCGCGTGTCGTTCGCTTCGCCCAATTCGACTTGCTTTGGGATCAAGCGATTGGAGTCGTCGCGAACGAGTACAAATTTCTTGGCATCCTTTTCCAAGATGGCATGGATGGGGACGGTCAAGACGTCAGGGATGCTCTGAACCATGATCTCGGACACGGCGGTCATGCCTGGTTTCAAGCCCGCGACCGATTCGTCGATGTTGATGATGGTCTGGTACACTTTTGTGTCGTTTCCGGACCAGCTGTTCTGCTCAGGCAAGACCGCAACCGACTTGACAGTGCCGCGGTAGCTTTTCTGGGGGAAGGCGTCGACGGTCACGCGGACCTGTAACCCAGGGCGAACTTGGTCTAATGCGGACTCATGAATTCGCGTCTCGACTTGCATTGCATCCAAGTTGGGGATGGAGAGAAGCTTTTGTCGGAAGATCACGGGAACTCCTTCGCGAACTTCCATCGATCGATTGTTTGGGTAGGCAACCATACCCGACTGAGGCGCGTAAACTTTGCACTTCTCAAGCTGGCTGCGGTAACGTGCCAAGCGTTCTTCTTCTTTCTTGAGCGATTCGTCCTTGGCTCGCATCAACGCTTGCACTTGAGCTAACCGAGCTTCGTTGTTTCGAAGGACTTGCTCGAGCGATCGTTTCGCCGTAGCTACCTTCCCTTCCAGACCGAGGAGCTCTTTTCGTTGCTCGTACACCTGCATCTTTTTGAGCGTGGAAAGCTCGGTCTGAAGCTGATTCAATTTGGCCGCGAACAACCCCTCCGCTTGGAGATAGGTGAGCTCAATCCTGCGAACTTCGTTTCGGTTGGCATACCCAAGCTTAAACAGAGACTGGATGCCTCGGTGCTCTTCACGCCGAAGCTCCATGGTTGCTTGCGCGGACAAGATCTCATTGTTGACGTCGTCAATCCTCCGCTTGTTGGCATCGACGGCAAGCTTCTGGGTGCCGTTTTCTTTGTCGATGTACATCTCGAGCTCGAGCTCCGCGAGCTTGACGAGCAGTTCCGCTTCCGCCTGAGCGGTGGTGTTCATCGTGACTTGGTTCTTGAGGTTGGCCTCGGCTTGAATCTTTTCGGCCAGAGCGTTCTCAGTGTAGAGGACCTGCTCATCGAGAGCCTCCTGCATGGGGTTGGAATCCAGTTCGAGTACCAAGTCCCCTTCTTGGACGGACGCGCCGTTGGGAATCATCCAGAGAACGGTCGTTCCGTTTATGTTGTCTTTGCGAACATCTTCAACCTCACAAACCAAATCGATATTGGACTGGCTTTCCAGCGAGCCTCGTTCCAAAACGACGATATCCAAATTGGAACGCTCCAGGGTTTGCCAAACCGCTTGCGACGCGAGATTGCTGAAATTGTTACCACGCCGGTAACTGCTCCAGCCGTACGCGCCCCCCGCCAATATGATGACAAGAGCGATCCAAACTCGTGCGCGTGTTAGCAAGCGACGAGTCTTCCAAACGCGATGGGATTGATCTTGGTGCGACGGATTGTCCATGGATGACTGTGCCTCCGAAAGGAACCACAGAGTGTGACACGCAGGGCAATCTGCTTCGCTCGCACGCACGGTCACTAAAGAATCTCAAAAGGATCCTAGTCCGCACAATGCTTGCACCGCAAATCGCTGGGTCTTTGCCGCTCTCTCTGGTGGGGTGGGTGAGGTAGGTAGGGTGAGTTTGGTGGGGATTCGCCAGCAGCCCGAACTTCGATCCCAAAAGGGTCTTGGGTTCCAGGCACCGTCAAATCTTATCGAAGAGTAAACCCTCAACGCTCCAAGGGTAATGGATGGATTGCAGGAAATCAACCTCGATGGGCACTTCGACGACCCTGCGCATCGCGTCCGGAAAACGAAGAAGGCCTGAATCGCTCCAGGCCTCTTGCACTTTTTTCAGATACAGAACGTCAGCATTTGCGATCGCAACCAACCGGGCCGACAATCCTCGAAGTGGGATACTACTCTCGAGGGCGGATTGCGCCAGTCAAACCGCTGTAATCAACACGGTCATCCGAGTGCCACAGAGGCTGCCCGAGTTCAACACGACGACGCAAAACCTCGATCTTTTCTTGCGATCCAGCTGGTGCATCGGTCGGCAAGAAATGATTGTCTACGATTGGATCGAAATCTTCGTCATGACCGTACTTGAGAATTGCTTCAAAGACGTTCTTACACAAATTACTCATTAAAAAATGGCCCTCCCAAAGTGTCCAAGGATTGCAGGCAATTGCCACATTTACCTGCGCAGGTTCTCAGGGATAGAATGGACTCCCATTCCAAGAAACGTTTGCCGGTGGAAACAACACAAAAGACCGCGTCTCGCGACCACCACACCCGCAAAATTTCTTCAAATTTTCTCCCGACGACCATCGATTATTGACATGAGGGGAGCAAAGTCAAGGAAATTTTAGGCTTCCTTTTCCCGATCGCCCCTTGCCAACACGCGGCGTTTCGAGCAGGCAAGGTTTGACGGATGGGGCCTCTGAACCAAGAAGCCAATTCGAACCACCCGGCCCGCCATTCCACGCTTGTTAAGTCTCCTGTAACCGCAAACAACGTGGTCTTAAGCCCCGCAAACCGATCAAGGCCCTCGAGTCATGTCGGGGCATTCTTTTGCTAGCTAGCTATCGATGGCGTCGTTTGCTCGCCGCAAGTGCGACATTCCGCCCGCAAAATCTTTTTTTGTGGTCATGCACTATGATGCGTCGTTGTCGCTTTGACCAACGCATGAGGTATCGAAAGACAAGTGAGTGAAATGGAGATTCCCGAGCTATCCAATCGTTGCCCTTCCATTCGCATCAGTCCCGAAGTGGATGTGCCGGTCACCCCTCGAGTGAAACGCCTGATCGACACGGCTGCGTTTCGACGGCTCTCTCAAGTGAGCCAGCTCGGACTTGTTTCTATCGTCTACCCCGGTGCGACCCACACGCGATTCGAGCATTCTCTCGGCGTTTACCGAAACGCTGTCCAGTTCTTGCAGCATTTGCAATCCGACCCGCTGTTCTTGCAGCATGTCTCGACCCGAGATGCCGAAGCCTTCCTCGTCGCAGCCCTCTTTCATGATTTGGGGCATTGGCCTTTCTGCCACGCGATGGAGGATCTTCAGATTCAAGGAATCCCCCACCACGAAAACATCGCCCTGCCACTCCTTTCCGAGCCCCCCATGGCGGAACTGCTGGACCGGGATTGGGGGCTTTCGCCAGAGCAGATTGCAAAACTACTGTTCACCGATCATTCAAACGAAACGCCCCTCCCTTCCGAAACCATTCTCCGATCGATGCTTAGCGGCCCGATCGATATCGACAAATTGGATTACTTGGAAAGGGATTCCACGCACGCTGGCGTCCCCTACGGCCGAAACTTCGACCGAAATCGTTTGATTCGGGCTCTTTGTATCAACCCTGAAAACGGGAAGCTTGCCATCGGCGACAAGGGGAAGACGGCCGCCGAGATGATGGTCTTCGCCCGCTACATTATGTTTAGCGAAGTCTACTGGCACCATGCTGTTCGATCTGCCACTGCAATGCTCCAACGCGCCATCTACGAACTCTTTCAGCACCAACGTTGCGATGCCTCCGATGTTCTTCGCTGGGCGCATGCCACCGACAATCAAGTTGTTGGGGAGTTGCTCCAGAAATCGAAGAAGGAAGCTTGGGAGCCATGCGTTGCGGGAATCTTTGGACCTGTACGCCAGCTCTATAAGAGGGTAGCGCAATTCGATTACTTGGATGAACCGCTGCTGCACAGAAGCCTCTCTCGCCGCCCTTATACCCAAATCACGTCTCTCTCACGTCGATTGACGCAGAGGATTACCAACGCCCTGGGCTCGCCACTCTCCGACGTCGATGTCTTGATCGATGCACCCTCGCCAAAGATCGATATCCAATTTCAAATGGAAGTCCGCTTGCCACATGGCGCTTTTCGGCAACTTGGGGATGTCTCACCGATGGTGCAAGCACTGGCGACAAAGCAATTCGATGACATCGTGAAACGAGTCCGAATTTTTGCGAATCCCAAAACAGCGATCGCAATCCGAGAATCCCAACTCGATGTCCGCCAACTCGTCGCTGACGTTCTCTAATTG
>JALOQZ010000063.1 GCA_025459245.1 Pirellula sp. | reverse complement strand
ACGGCCAACAAACTCCACAATCCGAAACTGAGAAAGAATGTTGCCACGGCGACGGGCAAGATGTGTCGATGGTACCGCAACCACGCACGCTTCCATTCGACCCAAGAAGTAGAGCTATTCCCGGTCGTCGCCACCATAGACTCGGTGGTGGCTTGTACCGTCCTCAGTTCGCCTCTACGGGATCCTTGAGACATCGGAGACACGTGCAACTGCGCACCAGTCTCTGCTCGCGCTGCATGCCGTCCTTCTTGAAGAACGAACGTCACATCGATAGCGAAGAGGAATGCGAGCACGGAACCGAGCAAAGACCAAGCACTCCACTGAACAAATCGCTGCACTTTCTCGCCCCCCGGTTTTCGCCACGTCCCAAGCGACGCGTTCGGAACGTCCCGACCGCTGTCCATCGAGAAGATTCGCAAAGGTCGTTCCAAGAAACGTGGCCGACCCCGGCAAGCCGCCCGAGAGACGTGATCGAAGGGGCATTACAACGGCAGAAAGCATGGAAAACACCGCTGGAGTGCAGCTCTAGGCTCAGTCAAACGCTAGAGAATCTCGCCAGCCTTTCGTCTCCGAATGAAGCGAGAGACGATAGAGATGTTGAAAAACGGAAACAGGAATGATGCAAAAAAGCAACATTCCTGTTGAGGTAAGTTTCCGTTTTGATTCGCTGGAAAGTCGCGGCGATCCTCGCTTCGGAATGCGACTAGTTTCGGATGACGATAGGAGAGCCGTGGGACAGCATCCCGAACACATCGGCAGCATCTTGCGGTGACAAACTGATGCACCCTTGCGAGTTGCTGGCATCCGGAGACGTGCCGTGGATGCAAAGGTCCCCCCCCAGATCGATCCAGAATCCGCCATAGGGATTGCGAGGATCGGAACCAGGAATCGGGGCGCCGCTGCCGTAGAAATTGCGGTCCCTCTGTTTGTCCACCACTTTGTAATCACCCGCTTTGGGGGCAGGATCCTTTCCGATCGTGACGGGGTAGCGTCCTGCATATAGCTCACCGACGAACAAAGTGAGTTCGCTCGCGCTCAAATCAACTTCAGCTCGGAACGGCCCAGGGACCACTTTCAGTTTGGTTCCCGTCTGCAACGGCCCTTTTGGCTCGATGGCATTGATACGTCCAAGGATTTCGGCAGGGACCTCGAATTTCTTCGCGACATCCTCCAGCGTTTCCCCCGGAACGGGGAAGTAAGCGATATCCAAGAAGTGCTGTCGCGAGTACACGACTTCACCGGCCAAAGCGTCCAAAAAGTCGAGCAAGTCCTGGCGCTGTTCCGTGGTGAGCTCATTGTCGTTGTAGAACAAACTGAGGGTCGCCAACGCTTCCTTTAACTGCCCCCGTTTGGACTGGGAGAGCGCGGTCTCCTTAGCGTTCTCATACGATTTGCTTGGTCCGATCGGTTTGGTGTCGGAGACGGTCTTTGCATCCACCGTGCTCTTCTCATCGCTCGCGTCTTTGGAGTCAACAGCGGGCTTGATCTCCGCGGTTTTACTGTCGGTAGAAAGCCCGCCACCGGTACCAGGCAAAGGCGAGGGCAGGGCGATACCAAAGTCGGGACTACTGGTCGATTTCGTGTCCTCTTTGCTGATCTCTTCCTTGTTCGTCTCGCTACTTGAACTCCCTGGCAGTACGGCAGGCAGAGGTGGTAGCGACTTCAACGAATCCCCTTGTTTCGTCGAGTCACCCAATGGTTGTCCCGGCAAGCTCGGTAATTCTTTATCCGATGGCGAAGCAGGCAAAGACGGCAGTGGCATCGGCGGCGTGCTAACCGGCAACCCAGGAAGCGGCGATGATGGTGCTAAGGGTGAGGGTGAGCTGGGAGCGGCTGCCGGCGCGCTGTTGAACCCCGGCGAAGGAGCGCTTTGAAACGCCGCCCAAGGGTCAGCAGCCGGCGTCCCGGAAGGAATCGCCGCAGGCGCTGGTGCTACAGGTCCGGTGACTCCCGTGATGTCAGGGGCATCCGCAGACAAGTCCAGCCCTTCGATTTCAGGATTGAACGAGGTGTTGTTCGAACCGTTGAGAGCGACAAAGCCCCCGTAAATCACGAACAATAGCAAGACAACAACAACGGCGGTTTTGAGTGTTTGCACTTCGGTCCTCCTGACCTCTTCGAAGAAAGCACGCGCGATCGTGGCGAACCACGTTCGCTTCACGGTTTATCGACTTTCATTTCCAATCGAAGATGGGAAACGAAACCAACGATCCGATCCAACTGGGACTCTAGTCAACCAACTCCCGCAACGTCAACCTCAATAATTCCATCCGATTCCTGGATGGGATACGTCTTCAACATCGGCTTGCAAGTCACAGCATTGCAACCGGTTTTGAGCTCATACTGCCAGCCGTGCCAGGGGCAAGTCACTGTGCCGTCCATCAACTTCCCCTTGGAAAGCGGCCCGCCTTGATGCATGCAAATCCCATCGATGGCATAAAGGACCCCTTGGTGTCGAAAAATCGCTAGCACCTCGGCACCCGCCAAGACTTCGCAGGAACCACCTTCCGGCAGCATGTGGGATTCGCAGACTCTTGTCCAAGCCATAACATCTCAACGGAAAAAGGAGAATCGAAGGGTTTCTACACCTTTTGTTTCGCGATCGCGACCTGCGATCTACCGACGGCCAAAATTGTATTACAATCGGGACCTTTGAATGAGGTCCTCCGCCATACCATCTGCGTTGCCTTGCATAGGACGTATTGATACTTATGAAAATTCCGTTCACGACTGATTCGATTGCCCCTCGACGAGTTGCTTGGCAGTCATGGGGAGTTCAGAGCGGTGTCGCTTTTATCTGCTTGCTCAGCTCGTTTCTATCCGACCGCCACCACTTACAAGCCGAGAATATGCCAACGAAAGTCGCTTCCGTCGAAGGAATCAACGAATATCGACTCGACAACGGGCTCAAAGTATTGCTCTTCGTCGATAACAGCCAGCCCAAAGTGACGGTGAACTGCACAGTGTTCGTCGGCTCTCGCCACGAAGGCTACGGCGAGGCCGGAATGGCGCACCTTCTTGAGCACATGGTGTTCAAGGGAACTGATCTCAATCCCGAAATTCCCAAAGCTCTCAAAGATCGCGGCGCTTCGTTCAACGGGACCACTTGGGTCGATCGAACCAACTACTACGAGACACTCCCTGCCTCCGACGAGAATCTCGAATTCGCAATCCGCCTGGAAGCCGACCGATTGGTGAACAGCAAAATCCTCGGCGAAGACCTGGCAAGCGAATTTTCGGTCGTTCGCAGCGAATTCGAACGTGGAGAAAACAACCCCATCGGAGTTCTCCGCCAACGAATGCTCTCGGCTGCGTTCCAATGGCATAACTACGGCAAGTCCACGATCGGCAATCGAAGCGATATCGAACGCGTCCCAGTCGACAACCTCCGAGCGTTCTACCGCAAATACTATCGCCCGGATAATGCGATGGTCATCGTCGCCGGTAAATTCGAAGAGGCCAAAGCCTTGGAATATCTCCAAAAGTACTTTGGCGTACTCG
The DNA here is from genome assembly GCA_025459245.1 of Pirellula sp. Taxonomy (GTDB): domain Bacteria; phylum Planctomycetota; class Planctomycetia; order Pirellulales; family Pirellulaceae; genus JBKCUI01. The sequence goes on along the minus strand of JALOQZ010000063.1, from coordinate 11,830 downwards.
AAAAGCCAAAGCAACCACTCCCAGCGACCTATACAGTCGAACCTCCTCAAGATGGCGAACGGATCACCATGGTCCGACGAGTGGCTGACATCCAAGCCGTCGGTGCCGTTTATCACGTTCCTGCCGGTGGCGATCCCGAATACCCTGCCATCGATTTGCTTGCAGAGGTTCTCACCGACGAACCGAGCGGTCGGCTATACAAATCGATGATTGAAACCAAACTGGCGACCGGCGTCTTCGGTAGCTCCGAAGGGCTCCACGACCCAGGGACCATCTTGTTTCTCGCCCAAGTCCCCTTGGACAAGTCGCTCGAAAAAGCCGAGTCGACCATGATCGAAACCTTGGAGAATTTGGTCGAATCACCGATCACCGAAGAAGAAGTCTCCCGGGCCAAGCAAAAGATCCTCAACCAACGCGAACGTGCTGCAGCTCGCAGCGATAGCTTGGCTATCAGCTTGAGCGATTGGGCTGCCCAAGGAGACTGGAAGCTGTATTTCCTCTATCGCGACGGAATCGAAAAGACAACCGCTGCGCAAGTACAAGTCGCTGCACAGAAGTATCTTGTTCGAAACAACAGAACCGTCGGCAGATTCATACCATCGGACCGATCGGACCGCATTCAGATTCCCGAACGCCCGAACGTAATCGATCTGGTCAAAGACTATAAAGGTCGCGAAGCGATCAGCGCCGGCGAACAGTTCGATCCATCCCCGTCCAATATCGAATCGCGTTTGATTCGCGGCAAGCTTGCGAGCGGCCTGCCTTACGCGTTCTTGCCAAAGAAGACGCGCGGTTCGACAGTCAATCTCACGCTCAACTTGCGATTTGGCGACGAAAAGTCACTTATCGGTAAAGCCGCAGCCTGCGACTTGCTCGGTGAGATGCTGATGCGAGGGACGAAGAACTTGCCCCTCCAGAAGTTCAACGACAAACTTGCGTCGCTCAAGGCTACGGTCCGCGCATCATCGCGTCCGCAAGTCCTCTCGGTCAGCTTGGAAACTCGAAGCGAACACTTGTCCGATGTGCTTGAGGTCGTCGAAGACATGCTTCGAAACCCTGCCTTCGAAGAGAAGGAATTCGAGCTATTGCGAGATCAAGTCCTCACATCTCTGGAAAGCCAAAAGAGCGACCCACAAGCCTTGGCTAATCTCGCCGTCTCCAGAGCCTTGAACCCCTACAAGCGAGGCGATATCCGGTACTTGCCCACCATCGAAGAAGAGATCGAAGACTTTAAGAAACTATCGATCAAAGACATCGGAGAATTGCATGCCAAGTATCTTTCGGGGACCGAAGGTGAAGTAGCGATCGTGGGTGATTTCGACGCTAAGGAGATGGAGCCCAAACTGTCGAAGATGTTCGCTGACTGGAAATCGAAAGTCCCTTTCCAGCGAGCCGCGATGACAGCCACCACCGATGTCAAGCTCCCGCTGCAATCGATCGAGACGCCTGACAAAGCCAATTCGGTCTACTTCGCCAGCCAACAATACTCTCTTCGTGACGATCATCCGAAATACCCTGCCCTGCTGATCGGCAATCAAGTGCTCGGCGCAGGAGCGCTCTCCTCCAGGCTAGGGGATCGCGTTCGACAAAAAGAAGGCCTCTCCTATGGCGTAAACAGCAATCTTGCATCGAGCTCGATCGATGAAAGAACCGTCTTCTATATCACCGCGATCGCGAATCCGAAGAATCGGGACAAATTGGTTCAGACCATCGACGAAGAAGTTCGCAAACTCGTCAAAGATGGAATTACCTCCCAAGAACTCAAAGACACCGTTCAAGGATATTTGCAAAATCAACAATTGATTCGAAGCCGTGATGTCGGTCTTGCTGGATTGTTGGCGAACAACATCTTTACCGGCCGAGACATGAGCTACTACGAAAAATTGGAATCTGCCGTATCGCAACTCACCGTGGATGCCGTCAATGACGCAATCGCAGAGTACATTGATCCAGAGACGCTCGTGATCGCGACGGCGGGAGACTTCCAATCCCCCACTCCTCCCCCTCCCTCCAAGCCTTAGTCCATGCCGGCATTCAAAAAAATCCTCGCTGCCAATCGCAGCGAGATCGCAACCCGTATCTTTCGCAGCGCCCACGAGATCAAGATTCGGACGGTCGCGATCTATTCTCACGAAGATCGCTTTGCACTGCATCGTTTCAAAGCAGACGAAGCCTATCAAATCGGAAAGCCGGGCGAACCTATCCGTTCGTACTTGGATATCGATGGAATCGTCCGCCTGTGCCTTGAGAACGGAATCGATGCGGTTCACCCAGGCTATGGCTTCCTCTCCGAGAATGCCGAATTTGCAAAAGCATTGGCAGCCAGCGGCATCACCTTCATAGGTCCGAGCGTACGCGCTTTGGAACTTTTGGGCGATAAAGTAGCTGCCCGTGGCATCGCCAAGAAAGTCGGTGTACCCGTACTTGAGGGATCGGCCCACGCGGTTCGTTCGCTCGACGAAGCCCATGAAACCGCAAAAGCGATGGGCTACCCTATCATGCTCAAAGCCTCGAAAGGTGGCGGCGGGCGCGGTATGAGGGTCGTCGAAAACGAATCGGAACTCGCAATCAATTTGGAACAAGCGCAAAGAGAGGCGAAGAATGCATTCGGTAGCGACGAAGTCTTCCTCGAAAAGCTCGTCGCCCGAGCCCGGCACCTCGAGGTCCAGATCCTGGGCGACCAGCACGGGAATTTGATTCACCTTCATGAACGCGATTGCTCGGTTCAGCGACGCCACCAAAAAGTCGTCGAACTAGCACCTGCACCGAACCTGGACAAGCGAGTCGCCACGGAGCTTCATGAAGCCGCGCTCGCTATCGGTCGTGAAGTCGGCTATCACTGCGCTGGTACGGTCGAGTTCCTGCTGGATACGGACTCGAACAAATTCTATTTCATCGAGGTCAATCCTCGCATCCAAGTCGAGCACACCGTCACCGAAGAAGTAACAGGGATAGATTTGGTGCGCGCTCAAATCTTGGTGTCTCAAGGCGAGCGATTGGGAGATGATAGCCTCGGATTGCCGCTCCAAAAGGATGTCCAAGTCGTTGGCTCCGCGATCCAGTGCCGCGTCACAACCGAAGATCCGTCCAATCAATTCCGTCCCGATTATGGACGTATTTCTCACTACCGAAGCGCGGGTGGACTCGGTATCCGTCTCGACGCTGGTAGCGCGTTCAGCGGTGCCGTCGTCAACCCATTTTACGATTCCCTATTGGTCAAAGTCACCGCGCGAGGTCGCAATCTCGGCGAAGCTGCAGGTCGGATGGAACGATGCTTGCAAGAGTTTCGTATCCGAGGGGTGAAAACCAACATCCCGTTCCTTATTTCACTGATCACCCATCCGACCTTCCTGGAGGGGAACGCAACCACCCGGATGATTGATAAGACCCCGGAGTTGTTCGAGCTGCCACGGCGGCGAGATCGCGCAACCCGCATCTTGAGCTTCATCGCAGAAACGGTCGTCAATGGAAACAAACTGATCGCAGGAGCCTCCAAGTCCATTCGCCGCGAACCAGCAGCGATTCCCGATGTCAACAAGAGCCTTCCTCTGCCAGAGGGATACCGCGATCGGTTTTTGAAGCTGGGAGCAAAGAAGTTCTGCGAAAGTATTCGCGACTCGAAAGAGCTGCTCTTTACCGACACCACCATGCGCGATGCCCACCAATCGCTCCTGGCAACGCGATTGCGTACGGCAGACATGCTTGCCATCGCCGATACCTATGCAAGGCTCGCACCGCAATTCTTCTCGCTGGAAATGTGGGGAGGGGCAACGTTCGATACAGCCATGCGGTTCCTTAAGGAAAGTCCTTGGCAGCGACTGAGCGCGATGCGTGAGCGCATTCCGAACACGCTGTTTCAAATGCTGTTGCGAGCCTCCAACGCGGTTGGCTATACCAACTATCCCGACAACGTGGTGCAGGAGTTTGTTCGGGAGGCTGCATCGGCGGGTGTCGATATTTTCCGCGTATTCGATGCCTTGAACTGGACCGAGAACATGCGCGTCGCCATGGATGCCGTGATCGAGTCGGGAATGATCTGCGAAGCCGCGATCTGTTACACAGGCGATATAACCAACCCGGGGCGTCCCAAGTATTCACTTCGATATTACGTCGATCTCGCGAAAGAGCTCGAACGGATGGGTGCTCACATGCTGGCCATCAAAGACATGGCCGGGCTGTGTAAACCCGCAGCCGCAAAGCAACTTGTTCGAGCCCTTAAACAAGAAATCGGTATCCCGATCCATTTCCATACTCACGATACCGCGGGAATCCAAGCCGCTTCACTGCTCCAGGCAGCGGAAGAAGGAGTGGAAATCATCGACGGCGCGTTTGCGTCCATGTCGGGCGGAACCTCGCAAGTCAACTTGAACACGCTGGTCGAAGCGCTGCGAAACTCAGACAGAGAAAGCCGCCTCGACACCGATTCCCTGACGCAGATCTCCGAATACTGGAAAGGGGTCCGTCAATTCTACGCACCCTTCGAAAGCGAATCGCTCGTCGCGGGCGGAGATCTTTATCAACACGAAATGCCTGGCGGCCAGTACACAAATCTTTACCAGCAAGCCAAGGCATTGGGGCTGGCAGATAAGTGGGCCGAGGTTTGCAAACGGTATGCGGACGCGAACCAATTGCTCGGCGATATCGTTAAAGTGACGCCGACGAGCAAAGCGATTGGCGACTTGGCTCTGTTCATGGTCGCCAACCAACTCACCGCCGAAGACATTGCCGAAGGTCGTCGCGAGCTGTCCTATCCAGGATCGGTTCTCGATCTCGTGGGTGGCATGATGGGACAACCTCCTGGAGGTTTCCCTGCCAACGTGAAGAAGAATATTCTTCGTAGCAATCCGGAAGTCACCAGTCGCCCAGGGGAAACGTTGCCCCCGGTCGACTTCGATCAAATCGGTAAACAGCTTGAGTCCAAACTGGGTCGACCTGCAAACCGGCGTGAAATGGTGACGTCAGCCCTTTATCCAAAAGTGTTTGATGAATTCCTTTCCCACGTTCGCAGCTACGGCGACGTCTCGCTATTGCCGACCCCCATCTTCTTTTATGGCCCAACCATTGGAGAAGAGTTTTCCGTCGATATCGAGCCTGGCAAGAAACTGATTGTCAAGTTTTTGGCTGTCGGTGAAGCAAGGCCGAACGGCACACGAGCTGTCTATTTCGAACTCAACGGACAACCCCGCGAAATCGAAATCGTTGATCAGTCGATCGAAAACAAAGCAGTCGCGCGAGTGAAAGCGGATGTGGCCGACCCGACCCATATCGGAGCCGGTATGCCAGGTATGGTCATCGGTGTATCGATCGCTGTTGGCGATAAAGTGCAGAAGGGTCAAAAGCTCCTAGCGCTCGAAGCGATGAAGATGGAAACCGTCATCGCCGCCGAGCGAGATGGGGAAGTTGCTCAACTCCACGTCCAATCCGGCAGCCAAGTGGAGACGGGGGATCTGTTGTTGGTTCTCAAGTAAGTGACGTTCGGTCGATACCTGTTCCTCATCCAGAAAAGTAACTCGTGACCACACTCAATCTGCGAATCCTTGGAATCGTGACGCTGGTTTGCCTGTTTTGCTACGGGAACGCGGCTCGGCTGAGGAAACTCGGTGATCTTGGCCTCGTCATGGATGTGATCGAACAACAGTATGTCGATCCCGCAAACCAAGAGTCCCTCTACAACGCAGCTATGTCGGGGATGCTCGCCTCCTTGGACCCCTATTCAAGCTACATTCCACCCGAATCGCTCCAACCCTTTCAAGCCATCCTCGAGCAAGAGTTCGGGGGACTCGGAGTCAGTCTGGATGGACCACCCAGTCGCGATCGATTGACGATTGTCAGTACTCTATACGATTCGCCCGCCTATCGAGCCGGCATCAAACCAGGGGACGTCATCCTCGAAGTTGATGGTGTTTCTATGGCCGATTTGGAATTCCCCGAGGCTTCCAAACGATTGCGAGGCAAGGAAGGGACGACCGTCCAATTGAAGCTGGAACGGCATGGTGAATCCGAGCCTATCCTCGTTTCGGTTACGCGCGCTCGTATCGAAGTGGAATCGGTCCTTGGCGATCGAAGACTGGAAGACGGCCGATGGGATTTCCAGATGCAAGCCGATCAAGACATCGGTTACTTTCATATCGAATTGTTTGGAGAAAAGTCCGCCGAAGAACTCAAACGGGCCATTCAGTCCAAGACCACACCTTGGAAAGGGATCGTGATCGATGTCCGCGACAATACGGGCGGTCTTCTCTTTGCAGCTACCGAGATTTGCGACTTCTTTCTCGAAGGAGGCGAAATCGTCAGTATTCGAGGACGAGACACCTCTGCAGAGGATCTCTTTTCGGCGACCCCTGGAACGCTCCTCCCAATCGACATACCGATCGTCGTGCTCGTCAATGAGCAAAGCGCCTCCGCCAGCGAGATCTTGGCCGCTTGTCTGCAAGACCGCGAACGGGCCTTGGTCGTCGGAACGAGAACGTTTGGAAAGGGAAGCGTGCAGAATGTGATTCCGCTCGACGGCGGGAAGGCTGCAATGCGTCTGACGACCGCTTACTACTATCCACCCAAAGGGAGATTGATTCATCGACGAAAGGACGCCAAGGAGGAGGATTCCTGGGGTGTGTTGCCCAACTCCGGCTATTCAATCGACTTGGACGACGATGGAAAACGAGCGGTTGCAGACCGTTTCTGGAATCGTGCCGACCCGAGATTTGTTCCTCAACCTGCCTCATCCGACGAGACGAACCCGTGGATTCTGCGCGATCCAACTCTAAAGAACGATCCGCAATTGCTACGCGCTCTCGAAGCGATCGAGACACTCGCCGCAAAAGAGCTTGTCGACAAATAGCCCCCTATCCGCTACGATTCCCTAGGTCGTGGGTGCCATACCCCCAAGGCGAAACCAGTCATACTTTGCTCGAATTCCTGCTAATCGAGGCTTGATCCGATCTCATGAGCGAACTGCACCATGAATGCGGTGTTGCGGCCATTTATCACTTGCCGGGTGGCGAGGAAAGCCGTTTGAGCCCCGATGCGGGCCGCGAGTCGATCTCTTACCTGCTCCCTCGCATGCTGCAGGATATCCAAAATCGAGGCCAGCTCGCTGCCGGGATGACCACCTTCAATCCCGATCGATCCCTCATCTTGGATACGATGAAAGATATCGGGACCGTTGCAGAAGTCTTTCGACTGTCGCATCGCGGTAAAAGTGAGTCGATCATGGAGGCTTACGCGGGCCGCGCCGCGATCGGGCACGTTCGATATGCCACGTGCGGACAAGATGACAAGAGTTACGCGCAACCCTTCGAACGACAGCACATCCACAAAAACAAGTGGTTCAGTTTTTGCTTCAACGGTCAGCTCGCGAACTACACAGAGCTCCGAGATAGACTGATGAAGGACGGTGAACATCACCTGGCGAGGGACACCGATACCGAAATCATCATGCACGAACTGGGACGGGAGCTAACCCTCTCGGCCAACCGTTCTTTGATCGAGGTGTTCGCAGCCGCAGCCAAGAAGTTTGATGGCGCATTCTCTATTGCTATCTTGAATGCCAAAGGTGAAATGCTCCTGGCACGTGACCCGCTGGGGATCAAGCCTCTTTGCTATGCAATCGATGGTCGGCTCTTCGCCGCTGCGAGCGAAAGTGTCGCATTGCTCAACCTCGGATTCGACCGAGACTCCATCCTCTCTGTTCCACCTGGACATGCAATCCTGGTCACCCCCGAGGGGATCACGGTTGAGCGATACTGCGAGACACCCAAGCCAGCCCACTGCTTCTTTGAATGGATCTATTTTGCCAACGTAGCGAGCACGCTCGATGAGAGAAGCGTCTACCTGTCCCGCACTCGGCTCGGTGAAGAGCTTGCTCGAATCGAACTCTCCAAAAATCAAATCCCCTTAGACAACGACACGATCGTCGTTCCTGTTCCGGATACGAGCAAAGCGGCCGCCGATGCGATGGCGTATCGCATGCGAATTCCATCTCGCGAAGGCCTGATTCGGAATCGGTACAGCGGCCGGACGTTTATCGAAGGTGGACGCGCTCGAAAAGCAAAGGCCTCCAGCAAATACACTCCGCTCCGTGAAGTCCTAGATGGGAAGCGGGTCATTCTGGTCGAAGACTCGATCGTTCGTTCCACGACCATGAAAGTGCTGCTTCATCGCATTCGTGAGCTGGGCGGAGCGAAAGAAATCCACGTTCGCGTGGCTTGCCCGCCCATCATCGCACCTTGCTTCTACGGCATCGACATGTCGACGATCGATGAACTGTTTGCCCCCAAGTTCCTAGAAAACGGAATGCTCACCGAAGAGGGGCAAGACCGAATGGCAGAACAGCTTGGGTGCGATTCACTTCGTTATCTACCGGTCGAATCGATCGCTCGTGCCATCGATTTACCTGCCAACCACCTTTGCCAAGCCTGCATAACCGGGCAATATCCTACGCCGGTTGGACAACAGCTCTATAGCATTGCTCAAGCGAATCATTTGGCTGGCAAAAACGCTTCTCGCACGTACGAATTGAATCCTGTCGTTTGATCGGTGAGCGCAGGTCTTCAAAAAGCAGGAATTAGCACATGCTCGATCCGCAAAATCGCATGCGTTCCTGGTTGCTGGTAACCGCCTGCGTTGGCTCGGCCATCCTATGCTTGCCGTGGGATCTGGAACTATCCTATTGGTTCCGCTCGTTGAAGATCCCCGGCGACTTAAACAAATTCATTCAGATGAGCGAGGCGTTCGCCCATTTCCTCACCATCGCGTTCGTATTTGGCTGCCTCTTATGGACCGATGTCCGCAACCGTTCGCGACTGATGATCGGAATTGTATTCGTCCTGCTGTGCGGCGTGGTTGCCAACGCTGCCAAGGGGCTTGTTCCGCGAGTTCGACCGAACGCCGTCGATTTACTTCCGATCGAGCTACTGCCGGATCACAGCCTCGAAGTCTGGGGAAAGCCCCTGTCGGGCTCCTGGTTCGATGAGCAGTTTAGAAGCTTTCCATCCGGTCATTCAGCGACCGCGATGGCGGTTGCGATCGCGCTGACAGCGGTCTACCCGCGTGGCAAATGGTTCTTCATCGCGCTGGCTATCATGGCTTCGGTGCAACGTATTGAAAGCGCTTCACACTATTTTTCGGATGTGTTGTTTGGTGTAGCCATCACGCTGCTCATCGGCTTGATTTTTTGGCCTCGTGTGAAACCGAGATTTGACCGCGAAGCGATTGCCGATCGCGATTTATCGCCTATACCCAAAGCGCCCTTGTAAGTGGATCTACCGATGTTTTTTAGTCAATCAATCCCCTCCGGTGCGAAGGGCGGCGCCATCGCAATCGGAAACTTCGATGGTGTACACCGCGGGCATCGCCAACTCCTGGCCCAACTTCGAGCACTCGCAAACCAAGTCGGCGGAGCAGCTGTCGTCGTCACTTTTGATCCACCACCACTGCGAATCCTGCGACCGGAAATTGCCCTAAAACCGCTCACCACCCACGATGCCAAGTGCAATTTGCTGATCAGTGCAGGCGCCGACTTCGTGGTCACGTTGAAAAGTTCCAACGACCTGCTCCAGCTCTCAGCAGATGAGTTTTTCGAGCAAGTCATCGTGGGGGCGTTAGAGGCCAAAGGAATCGTGGAAGGAGCGAACTTTCGATTTGGCAAGAACCGTCAAGGCGATATTGAATACCTTCAAAAACGCTGCACAGAGCATGGGCTTCGCTCGGAGATCGCGGTTGCAGCATTGGACTCGGGGGAGTGGATATCGAGCACCCGCATTCGCAAAGAAATCGAATCGGGTCGCATCCAGTCGGCAAATCAATTGCTCCTACAGCCATACAAACTCGAGGGGAAAGTGGTTACCGGTGCGCAGCGAGGTCGTACTCTTGGGTTTCCTACAGCCAACCTAGATGCGATTCCTGTGCTGGTTCCATCGCAAGGTGTTTACGCTGCACGCGTCACGCGAGTCGATGGATTGCAGAACGGAACCGTCAAATCGGTCGAACAAAAGCTGGTTGCACTTCATATCGGCCCCAACCCAACTTTCGGAGAGGATGCGAAGAAAGTGGAAGCTCACATACTCGACTTCCATGGTGATTTGTACGGAGAAACGATTGAGCTTGAATTGCTCTCAGAGATCCGCGGCGTACAGAAGTTTCCTTCTAAGGAAGCGTTGCTTGCTCAGTTGAAGCAGGACATTCAAAGAACTCGCGAGATTGGCTCGATGGACCTGAGCTTTTCGTCACATAGCCAAGGCCAGGAGTCGCGATGATAGCGGTGGTGAACCCCAAAGGGGCTGTGTCGGCCTATGAAGAAAGAATCGCTTCCTTTCAAGAAACGATTGATAAATCCAAACGTCTTTCAAAGACTTTGATTCGATGTCGAGTCGGCTCAGCTCTTCCTGGTTTGCTGATGATCGTAGTCGGGGTGGCAGAGCCTTCACTCGGAAGCTGGCTATGGAAAGCCGGCCTTCTGCTCCTTGGCGTGTTCCTTTTCTTTGCAACTTGGTACGAAACCATCCAGTACCGAATTCAGAACTTGCAATCGCAACTGTTCGGCCTTGAGCGGCTTGTCCATCGCTGCCATAGAAACTGGAGCGAACTAACGTCCCTTCCCGCGGAAGAATACGTGCAGCCTTACGCAGCCGAGTGGACCAAAGATCTCGATGTCTTTGGAGATAGGAGCGTGTTCCGGTGGTTGTCCTTAGCGATGACTCGAACCGGAGCCGAAACATTGGCTCGTTGGCTGACGGAATGGGCAGAGCCGTCCGACATTGAGTCGCGACAGCAAGCTGTTCGCGAGCTAGCGGGAGACCGATCCTGGCGGCTCGAGTTCTTCCGCATCGCATGCGGGCTAAGATCCCAGAGGACCTATCCTGAAGCGATTGCCGAGTGGGCTGCATCCCAGGATTTCTTCAGCAAGAAGCGATGGCTTCATGGGCTCACCTGCGCCGGACCCGCACTTGTAGTTCTGGGTTCGATTCTCCTAATCGCGTCCCTTCTTACGGCTTTTGAGCTTGGGCAGATCGTTGGGCTCGGTCTCTTGCTCGCAGGGTTAGGGCTTAATTTCGTTTTAACCATGATCGTACTGGGGCCGGTTCACGATCTTTTCAATCGGATCGGCTACGCCAACCGAGAACTACAACTGTTGAGCGATTGGATCAGCTGCGTTGGAAAAATGCCTCGGGAAGCCCGATTGCTCAAACAGTTTCATGAATCGTTACTGACCCCGGTTTCTTCGCAACCGAACGCACAGCACGGGATTGGCAAGCTGCAGTACTGGATGACCTTGGCCGGGACCCCGTTCTTCCTGAGCGCCACGAACATCTGCTCGGCCTCCGAGTACGGGACGCGCTGGTCCACCTCGCCGTGGATGAACAGCGTCGGCGCCTTGGCCCGATGGGCGTAAGAGAGCGGCGACTGGCGCATCATGAGTTCGCGTGCCTTCTCGTCCCACGGCGTGCCGAAGAACTCGGTCTCCTTGGTGCGGGCGATGTCGGCGGTGCCGTAGTCGCTCACCCAGTTGACGATCCCCGCCCCCGGGATCGCGGCGGCGAAGCGGTCGGGGTACTGCGTCATGAGCCAGTTGGTCATGAAGCCACCATACGAGTGCCCGATCGTCGCCACCCTGCTGCGGTCGATGGGATAGTTCGCGATGGCGTGGTCGATCCCGGCCATCACGTCCTCGCCATCCCGGGTCCCCCAGGCCCCCCAGGTGGCCCAGAGGAACTTCTCGCCGTAGCCGGTGCTGCTGCGGAAGTTGGTCTTGAGGACGAAGTACCCGTTGGCGGCGAAGAACTGGCTCTTGAAGTCGAAGGCGTAGCCATCCGCGGAGTGCGGGCCACCATGG
>JALOQZ010000062.1 GCA_025459245.1 Pirellula sp. | reverse complement strand
GTAACGACAAATCGACAAACACGATGCGCCCGGAAGTCGTTGGTGACCATCGAGCCGCGAATACTTTCCGGCCAATGGGATCCGCTCAATATTTCCAATCCACAATGCTTTGGACTTCCTGGATTCAATCCGCCGAGGAACCGTGTTCCTCCCACAGCCGTCACAAACACGCTGCCAGGGAACACATAATTGATTCCTTCTCCGTAAGCGCCATCGGTCGCAAACATTTGCCCAAAACGATCGAAGTGCACGCCCCATGGATTCACGAATCCACGTGCCACCACCTCCAATTGCTTTGTCGCCGGATGGTATCTCCATATGCCACCCCCGTTGAGTCGCTCGACACCCCAAGGCGTCTCAATGTGCGAATGGATATAGATGGATTGGTTCATATAGAGCCAACCGTCATGACCCCAGCGCAGGGAGTGAAGCAAATGGTGCGTGTCTTCTGTACCGAAACCCGAAAGAATGACTTGCTTCTCATCCGCCACCAAGTCGCCGTCGCGGTCAACCATGTATTCCAGTTTGTCGCTGTTTACGACATAGGCACTCACCATGGGGCCATCATTGCCCGGAAGTACACCGGTAGGAATGAGAAGACCATCGGCAAAGACGGTTGTCTTGTCGGCCGCTCCATCTCCGTTCGTGTCCTCCAAAATGAGGATCTTGTCATTCGCTGGTTTGCCGGGGACGATCTGAGGGTAGGTCTCACTGCTCGCGACCCACAAGCGACCGTGGTTATCCCAATTCATATGAATCGGTTTTGCAAGCCTCGAAGCATCGCCCGCAAACAACTCCGCCGTCCAGCCATCTCCCATTTGAAATGTCGCCAACTCCTCGCTGGCATTTGGGACCGGAATATCGGTCAGTTCACGCTGCGCCACGGCTTGACCACTTACTCCCAACGCAACGGTCAATGCGAGGAGCGAGCGAATGCGTTTTTGCTTTTTGTTTGATCCGATCTTGCTGATCGAACGGATGGTTCCAGGAAAATCGATCGTGCGGAGTGGGAGGCCAAGCGATGGATCGGTTATCGATCGCAAGAATTGCGAAATCATCATGGGGTATGCCGCTGCGAGGTGGAAAACGAAGGTTGGCCGATGATCGGCAGAGGAAGGGAAGGGGGGAAGCGTACGGGGCGATTAGGGCGAGTGACGAATGGACATTGGACCGTTTGCGTTGCATCGATCGTTCGATCCAGGCTTGTACGACGAACGCCATTCGTAGACTATACTTTAATCGAATGGGAACGTCTTGAGGACTGTTTCCAACCTTTCCAGGGACCTTCGCTGAATAACTTTCATGACTCAGTATTACTGCGGCTTTGATTTAGGTGGTACCAAGATGCTTTGCGTCGTAATGGACGAAAAGCAGAAAATCGTTGCTCGCAAGCGAAAGAAAACCAAGGGGACGGAAGGTGCCCAAGCGGGAGTGACTCGGATCGCCGACCTAGTGCGTGAAACCTTCACCGAAAACAACTTGCCACTGAACGACCTCAAATCGCTCGGCGTCGGCTGCCCGGGTCCCGTGGACATGGACCAAGGCGTCGTCAATGTGGCCGTCAATCTGGGATGGAAGAACGTCTCCCTCGCGGCCATGCTCGAGGACGCGCTCGACTGCCCTGTTTCCGTCTTGAACGATGTCGACGCGGGCGTTTATGGCGAGTACTCGGCCGGAGCTGCGATGGGAGCCCGCAGTGTCGCAGGCATTTTTCCCGGGACAGGTATCGGCGGCGGTTTTGTTTACGAAGGGCAGATCCTCCGGGGCAAACGCTCTTCGTGCATGGAAATTGGGATATGCCTGGAACCCTTGAAAGCGAAGCGAGTCGTCTCGCCATCGCAGCGGAATGCGCTAAACTCGCGTATCGAGGCGAAGCCCCCAATCTTCTGAGAGCGGTCGGGACCGACATTTCCCAAATTCGCAGCAAAGTCTTGGCCGCTTCGATTCGAGATGGAGACAAAGCGGTCGAAAATGTTGTCCGCCAAGCAGCCCAAACCGTGGGCTACGCCGTCGTCAACTTGGTCCACATGCTTTGCCCCGAAGTTATCATCCTGGGCGGAGGATTGGTCGAAGCGCTCGAAGAACTGTACCTCGAAGAAGTGAACCGAATCGCGAAAAAGAACATCCTTCCCTGCTACAGCGGCATGTTCGAAGTCAAAATGGCCAAGCTCGGAGACGATGCGGGTGCCATGGGAGCCGCCCTTTGGGGGCAAAAGAAATCGTCAACCTCTGCTATCGCAGCCTTGTAGCGACCCAAGCTAGCATTCGTATCGAGATTGACCTAGCAAGCAATTTTTCCGATACTCGCTCGACCTGTTCACCAATCTAACCAGTCTGCCACGACGACATGACGATCTCTGCGACCATTTCTCAACTTGATACCTACTGTCGCGAGGTGGCGAATCGAGCCAAAGTCGCGGCGAGAGAGATGGCCAATCTATCGACATCGGTAAAGAATCGATGGCTGCTTCATGCGGCCGACTCGCTGGTAGCGCAGGAGCGGGCGTTGTTAGACGCGAATGAATTGGATCTGTCCAAAGCGGACGAATACGGGCTGACTCCTGCTGAACGTGAGCGACTAAAACTAACCAGCGAGCGGATCGTTCAAATCGCTACCGGACTGAGAGAAGTCGCAGCGCTCGCGGACCCGGTGGGAGAAGTCATCGAAGGTTCGCGGCGTCCGAACGGGTTAGAAATTCAAAAGACACGAGTCCCTCTCGGGGTACTATTCTTCATTTATGAGTCCAGGCCGAATGTGACGGCCGACGCGGCTGCGATTGCAATCAAAAGCGGCAACGCGATCATCCTTCGAGGCGGTAAGGAAGCGATTCATAGTTCGCAAACGATCACCGAAACCTTGCGATCCTCAGCGCGTTCATGCGAGTTGCCGCTCGATGCCCTGCAAATGGTTGCGACAACCGATCGAGAAGCGGTCGGTCACTTTCTGAAGATGTCGGACGCGATCGATTTGGTCATTCCGAGAGGTGGAGAAGCGTTGATTCGGCGCGTGGTTGCCGAAGCCACGATGCCGGTACTGAAACATTACGACGGCAATTGCCATGTGTACGTCGACAAGCAAGCGGACTTGGACATGGCGATTCGCATCGTAGAAAACTCGAAATGCCAACGGATGGGAGTTTGCAATGCAATGGAGTCCCTGCTGGTGCATCGAGATGTTGCGCCGACATTCCTCCATCGCTTGCATGATCAACTCGCGAAATACAACATCGAGTACCGAGGCGATGAGCGTTGTTCCAAGATCCTAGCCGACACCGTTCCAGCGACCGAGGCTGATTGGAGCCGAGAATACTTGGGGCCGATCATGAGCGTCAAGATTGTAGATTCGCTCGACGAAGCCATCGATCACATCGAGAAGTACAGTTCCCGACACACGGAATCGATCGTCACGAATTGCATACAAACCGCGGATCGATTTGTTCGCGAAGTGGATTCGGCAGCGGTCATGATCAACGCATCCACACGATTCAATGACGGCGGCCAATTGGGAATGGGGGCGGAGATCGGGATCAGCACCGATAAATTTCACGCGCGAGGGCCGTGCGGTCTTCGTGAATTGACAACGTACAAATTCATTGTGCGCGGGGACGGGCATATACGGACGAGCTAATCCATAAAAAGTTCGATGCCTCGCGTTTCACAAGTTCAGCGGATAAAAAGATTTTAGAGAGCCAGGGAAAGGATACCCTTCATGTCAGACGATGTACTCAGTCGCAGCGATGTGGAAAGTCTGCTCCAATCTCTCGAGCCACAAGCCAAACCCGCGGCGGATCCCAAAAAGGTCGATCCTAAAAAAGGTGCCGCTCCCAAGATGCGTATCTTGGCGTACGACTTTAAACGCCCCGAGCGCGTTGGGAAGGAGCAGATGCGGGCCCTTCAATCGTTGCACGATGGTTTTTCTCGCAACCTCGGAGCCTCCTTGTCAGCAGTTCTCCGGTCCATGGTGGAAGTTCGGTTGATCAGCGTGGATCAGTTGACGTATAGCGAGTTCGTCTACAGCCTGACCATTCCTACCTGCTTCAACCTGCTGAAGCCCTTGCCTCTCGAAGGGAACTGGGTACTCGACATCAGCCCAGCCCTCTTGTTCCCAATCATCGATCGCATGCTCGGAGGGGGAGTCTCCGGGGACTCGACGTTGAAGCGTCCACTATCGGAAATCGAGCTTCGACTCGCGACCCGAATTAGCAATGTTTTTCTCCGAGAACTGCAGTCCGCCTGGGTCAATATTGTCGACATGAATATTGAAGTGGAAAGAGTGGAGAGCAACCCGCAATTGGTTCAAATCGTCCCACCCAACGAAGTGGTTGTGATGGTGAGCTTTGAACTGACCATCGGCCAAGTGCGAGGGATGATCAATCTCTGTATTCCGTACAATACGATCGAGCGTGTGAATAGCAAACTTACAAGCAATAGCTGGATCGGCTATGCCTCCGCTCGAAGCAACGCGGAAACGAAGAATCAACTGCTGGAACGGCTAGATGGTTCGGAAGCTGAAGTGATCGTCACGCTAGCTCGCTCAAAAATCAAAACGTCCGACCTCTTTGACTTGGAGATCGGTGACATCATTTCGACCGAAAAGGATACCGGGGAGCCACTCGAGGTCGAAATCTCGAATCGCGTCAAGTTTCTTGCCTCTGCCGGAGCATTCAAAGGTCGCAAAGCGATCCAAATCCAAGCCTTATTGGACAAGAACTCCTGACGCATTTTGCAGGGCTTTTTGACGTTCGATTTCATCGAGCAACGCGTCCACGGTGAGGCCATACTTCCCAAGGACCGAGACCAAAGCACCTCCGACGTGTCTGCACTCACCACGTCGCATTCGCGCTGGAGCTGCGTTTGATAGACCTGCGCGGCTAAGCTCGTTACCTGAGTCAACCGCGGGTGCTCGCATACGAGGCAGTTCCACCGAAGGTGCATCGAAATCGAATCGCGTTTGAACCAGCTTTCCCGCCGACTGATCTGCAAAGATTGACGTAGCCATGTTTCCAGACACCTCTCGTTGAACACTAGTCGAAGGAGTGCTCGTGGAGTCTTAGTTCAGCCCCCCACAGCCCCTTCCCGAATGAATTCGGAGTCAGGAAGGCCTTTCTTCCCAACCCAGGTTCATCATCGAGAGTGCTTGGACACGTCTGGTCACAGCAGAAAAATTATTTGGATCAGTCTCCCTTTCTTTTCTTGGGCTAGTTCCGTGCTTTTTATTTCACATAGATCGGGCTGCTCAAAATCCAAATTTGCGGCCCCTCCAATCCCTCCAGCCAAAGCTCAACACGGTAAACGCCCGATTGCTTCACCTCAAAATCGGACTCGTAGCCGATCGAGGTCTCCACGGTTTCCCCATTACGTTTAAGACGCCATGTCGCCGAGAGGGGCGCTCTCCCTCGCAGTCGTATTGGGCCAGCGGATAGCGCCATCGAGCTCCCAATCTCTTGGCGAGCATCGCCACCGCCGGACACTTGAAGAGCGGACCACTCAAAACCCCGCGCGTCAGCGATCCAATCGAATGCAACGAAAGTACGGCCATCGTCCAACGCGTCCCATACAGCGGCTTGAGTCAAATCGCTAACGAGTAAATAGGTACCCGCATGACGCAAGCTGTTTTCATAAGGATCGAGTTGCACCTTCAAAAGAACAGTCCCGTCCGCCGCGTCGGCTGGGATAGGGATCAAGCTTTCGATTGCCAAGCGTGGAAGCTTTACCAACTCCTCACCGAGGGCGTCGGCAACGACAATAGTTTTGGGATCCGAGCCTAGTTTGAGTTGGATCCCGACATTCTCGTGCGCATCATTCGCGGCGACTCCCGTGTGCGGATGGACCTGGCACAATTCATCAAATCGTTTGAGGTAATCTTCCGGGTAGGATTGCAACGCGGAAAAAATCTCCTGCGGGTACTTCTTGAGAAGCGAGGCGATCTGGATGAACCATAGCGGGTTCTTCATCGCTTTCACCAAGCCGACTTGCTTTTTAAAGTCAGCATGCGTGTTGTAGATTTCGGTCCCTGTGATTCCCGGAAGCTGCCAATCCATTCTTTCTTCTAAATGGGACAAGAAGATATGCCCTCCACGGCTTCGCACAATCGAAGCTAACTCGCTTGGTTCAGCAGCCGAGAACGGTGCCAAGCTGAGTGTTGGATAGACCAGCATCCCCTTCATTTCCGCTCCGGGAATGCAAAGAATGCCATCGATAAGCCCTTTGTTGCCATCGAGGAAAAAATCCTTCTCTTGGGAGGGATGCTCGGTGAACAACAGCACATCGGTCTTCGCCCGTTTCGCTGCAGCGACGATCGATTCGACTTTCCCCCGGCTGTCATGCGAGAGCTCCGAGTGGACATGCAGATTAGCGCGAACCGTCTTCCAAGGCCCTTCCGCGGGCACTTGCTTTCGCTGCGATTCGTAGGATTCAATGATCTCTCGGGTCTTTTGCAAGCTCTCTGGCGTCAGGCGATGCATCGCATCTTGGGCGGAGCAAGTAGCCGTAAGTGCCGCACAGCCTAACCAAGCCACCACGCCACTCCACCTTGGGAGCCTATTCGCAATAACTCGCGCCTGCGCTCTTGCGCTACTCCATACTTCGGTAAACGGCACAAGCATGATCGTCGCAAACTCTCTAATCACCATCTTTCCATCCGTTTCTTGTTGTCCTGCGGTCGTCCTCGACCGCTGAGCACGATCGCCACCTAAAGTCATCCCAACTTTGTATTTAGGTCCCTCGAAATCCGCAAAGGGTAGTGGATCTTGTTTTGGTAGTGGATCTTGTTAAAGATCCCGCACTTTGGACCACTAATCCATCAAATATCCAACGGGCGAGTGAATAGTTGGCTAAGAGCCTATCCGAAAACAATTAGCCGCTCTGGCGCTAGCCGCGGTTTTCGATGGTTTTCGAATAGGCTCTAACCATAAGGCACTCTTGAACTGTTGAGGACAACGGCTCGACTATGCATCGTCCGACTATGCATCGTCCGACTATGCATCGTCCGTGTACTTCGGACGAATCAGCAGGACAAGCACGATGGAAACAATCGCGATGCTTGCGAACACGCTGAATATCCCAAACAACGGGACGTTCCTGTCTTGCAACTCGCCAAACCCCCAATCCGCGAGCCCGCCGCAACTGATACTTACCAAATTCATGATCCCATATCCGCTCGCTCGCAGATGGGGCTTGGTTATCTGGCACAAGATCGGCATGTTGTTGCAATCAAAGAACCCCCACCCCAATCCAAACAAAACAAGAAAGAGGATCGCAACTAGCAACATCCCCGTCTGGGGAGCATACCCGACTCCGAACATCGAGGGGACGATGAGAGACATTCCAATGGCACTTACGTAAATGCGTCCTCGCGATGTCTTTCGCATCCAGCGATCAGCAAGCCATCCGCCGATGATCGCGCCGATGATCGCTGCGACTTGCCAATAGAGCGTAGCCGACACTCCCGCCATCCCTTGCCCAATGCCGAACTCCTGTTTCAAGATCGATGGCATCCAGTCTCGCACGACCCATGCAGCTAACGCGGGTAAGGTGAAGTACAACACCAACAAAATAAACGAGCCATTGGTGAGCAGCGCTCGCGTGGAGGCGAATAAAGAAACTCTCTCTTTCTCCTCGAACGATGGTCCAGTCGCATCCCTCAAGACAAAAAACAAAGGGATCGCGTAAAGGATCCCAACCAGTCCGCATGCCCCAAACGCCCATCGCCAACCATAATCAGGACTCTCTGCCACATAACCACTGAAACCACCTAAGATAACACCCGCGTAGATCCCCATTTGATGGATTCCAATCGCTCGCGAGCGCGTCGGACCAACGTGGTAATCTGCGATCAGGGCTAGGGCTGCAGGAATATAAAAGGCTTCGCTGATCCCCATCAATGCTCGCGCGACTAATAGCTGATCATACGTGGTGACTTGCCCGGTGAGCCAGGTCACCAAGGACCAAAAGAAAAGGCTGGCGACAATAACGCCCCTTCGCCCAAATCGATCCGCGACATAACCGCCGAGCGGACTGAGAAAAGCATACGTCCACTTGAACAACGCCAGGATCTTTCCCCAAGCAGCCTCGGTATCAATTCCTGAAACATCTTCAATCACCGAAGCCTTCATCGAGGCAAGCATTTGGCGATCCAAGTAGTTCAGCAATGCGACCGGAACCAGCAATGCGACAACGATCCAAGCCAAGGACCATCCAGACTTCGCCGAACCATTTGGAGCAACCATCCAAACCCAGCCTTCCTATTCGTGCTTGACGATGACGTTCAAGGGAGAGAAGGGGATAGTCTAGCAAATCAAGAAAGGCGAATGGGCCGAGTGATGCGAAAAGCGAATGGGTCCAACCTTACATCGGACTCGGGAGAACAACCTCGGGCTTCAATGACTCCACCTGAATGGCAGTCGGAACCGAAGTGGGGATACTGACCGCCGACGAAGAACTGCTTAAACCATCTACAGCCGATGCTTGGACTACGGCTGGGGCGTCGACAAAGACTTCATCGGGACCACCGGCGTTGCGCATCAAATTGCGAATGGCTGGTTCAAGGTTCTTAGCGTGGTAGGCAAAACTCGAAACCCGACCGCTCCTCGCGATATTGAGTCCAATCACCCTGCCTTCGACATCCACAATCGGACCGCCGCACTGATGCGGAAGCAAAACTGTGTCGTGCTGCATCACGTTTTGAAAGCCGGTTGCTCGGGCGCTGATCTGGCCATTGACTTCCATTTCAGTACTGTCGAACAAAGAGCTCGTAAGATCCATCATTTGCGCAGCGATCGAAACTTTGCGATCGTCGCGCAGGATATCCAAGGCAACGGTTTGGCCTGCTTTCAATTCTCGGAGCCGAGACAATACCTCGTCCATCGAGCTGTAAGCCACTCCTTCGATGGACTGAATGATATCGCCCACTCTCAAACCAGCTCGGTCCGCTCCACCACCATCGACCACTGATTCAATGATCGCCCCAAGCTCTGAGCCAGGGGGGGAGCCCAAGCGAACACCGAGAACGGCTTTCTCTTTTCGAATATTTCTATTCGCGACGCTAAGCACTCCGATCGTTAATGGAGTGGCGCGCAAATCGGTACTAATCAACCACCCACCGACAGGGATTTCTTCAGAGGTCCCCCAGCGAATCGGTTGAAGACCCGACCGTTCGATTTTGATAAGCACAAGATCCATGTCATCAAGCCGAGCCCGGACTTGTCCAATGGCCTTGGTCTGATCCCAAAGCTTAACATCGAACTTTTCGGGTACTTCGCTCGCTTTGGAAACGATCCAACCGTCGGGATGGACGATCGCACCGAGAGCCGCCTGTCGGTTCCGAACAATGATCTGCACCGTCGATTTGTACGCGTCTCCCACGGAATCTTGGAATGCACGAAGCGTTTGTCGATGGGTGCGCTGATGGGCGCGGTCCGTGAAATTTTGGAATTCCCGGCCAAGCGTTCCTGGGCCTTGTTGAACGAGCAGCGAGTTCCCCTCTTCGGTGCTGCCTCGAGCTCCTCCCGTGCCGATAGCCAACGTCAACGCGGAGCCGTCGATGCGGGATTGATCAATCAAGTCGAGCACACAAAACGAGGCAAGCGATCCAACTAGGAAAACTCCAAGCGACCGTTGTATCACTCGTTTCATCTGCGGCTCCTTACTCTTCCTAGGGTTCCATTCGATCGTCAAGTCGCTTGTTCCGGCGTGCCCAACGATCTATGACTGACTTCAGTATAAATAGTCGGGGGACCTCGGAACAGAAAAATATCTGTCGTTCAAGGTCGGCATTCAGTCCCAGTTTCGGGGATATCGATCAGGGAGTCAGCGAACCGATCACGATTCGGACAATCATCCGTCGCGAATTTCGCTCGACTTCGACTTCGACGGAGTCGCCTGGCACCATCGAATCCACAGCATCCTTTAGTTCTTTGAACACGCCAATCTTCTGACCGTCAAAGCGGACGATGACATCACCCGGTTCGACTCCTGCACGATCTGCTGGCCCTTTGGGTGTTACGCGTTCGATCACGCAGCGGCCAGCACTATCCTCGACGCTTGCTCCCTCAACTCCGATATAAGGTCGGAAACCAGGGAGAGAGCCCCAAGCTTCGCTGCGGATGAGCCGTTCATGACTCTTGTAAAACACATCGAGTGGGACGTGCATGTTCTCGTCGACTTCAACACCGATCCTGCTGTGGATCCCGATCAACCGCCCCTCCAAGTCAAACAACGGGCCGCCGCTGTCGCCCCCGATCAAAGCACAGTCGGTGATCAATGTCGAATCGATGTTCCGCAACAATCGACCAATGCGGACAACGGCAGGCCTATCCGCTTGCCAACCACCGGGATGCCCCACGGCCATTACCCAGCTGCCAGGCTGCAGATCGGATGAGCTCCCCAAACAAGCGTGAGGCCAAGGATTCTCGGGGCCTCGAACGGGATGGACAATCTTGACCAAGCCAGCGTCCTCGTTGCGATTGAGCCCAAGCGACTTGCCTTCGACGCGTGTTCCATCGTGCAACACGACGTGAATGCGTTGATTGGGGCGGCCGGCAACGTGAGCCGCTGTCAAAATGTAGCCATCGCCGCTAACGATCACACCGCTACCCTGCGTGTTGCCGTGTTGCAGATTCACCGTCACCAAAGGGACACGCTTCGCAACTTCGGTTTGTTGTTTCTGAAGATGGATCAGCTGCTGCTTGCTGTTTGGCTCCGAACCACGTGCAATCCTCGCGATCTCATCCGAAAGCGGCACCTTGGTCACCGCGGTTGGTGCATCAATGGAAGTCGAGAAATAGACCGGCAAAACGGGACGAAGCGATGTTCGCTGCTCCCCTTGGCCCGAATCCTGCGCCCAAAGGATGCCGCTACCAAATGACAACGCAGCAGCAAGGTAGCAAACTGCTAAACGGAAAGCAGACCGTTGCGGCCAATGGCCTAAACGTTCTTGATCGTTCCGACGAACCGGAACAAGGCCGTTGATTCGAAGCAATTGGGTCACAAGAAACTCCGGGATACGGGTTTCGCCCCGCAATCGACTTGGGCAATCGATGCAAGGCCATTACATTGGGTGCAACCGATCTAAACGGCTGTGGATTCGATTATTCGCTATGCGCAGTCAAATTGAAACCCACCGACTTTAAGAAAAATCCAAATCTCCTCGTTCACAACAGGATCGGTATACCGGTTGTAGGACGTGTAGAAGGTTTAAGGAGAGAGACTCGATGGCTTGCCGATTGATCGTCGGTTGTGGTTACGTGGGTATGGAAGCTGCCAAAAGGTGGCTCGGCCTCGGCGATCGTGTGATTGCTATCACCAGGTCAGAAGCCCGATCCCAGGAATTTCGACACTCTGGAATTCTTCCCCTCGTTTGGAATTGGCTCGAAGCTCCTACGGAGGTGACCCAAGCCTATTGGCGAGAAATAGCCTCCGTTTCTCCCATCGACACTGTCCTAGTTGCTGTCTCGCACGCCCAAGTCGCAGGTGTGCCGCACGAGGAGACACACGTGCGAGGCATGGAGAGATTGCAGCAGTTGCTAGCGTCATCTGCCGAGAGCACTGGCCTTACGAGCTACAGCGTTCCACGTTGGATCTACCTCTCTACAACCGGAGTCATGGCAGGTGTCGCAGATGGTACTCTCGTCGATGAACAATCGCCTGTATCCCCCAAAAGGCCTGGCCCGATCGCTGCCGCTGCCGCTGAAGACTGGATCACGCGAAATCGAGAAACTGGGAGCTTCACCCTGCTGAGGCCTGCAGGGATCTATGGGCCAGGTCGCTTTCCCAATTGGCAAGCGATTCGAGATGGTGTTCCGATTGCTGCGGACCCAGACAGCTATTTGAACTTGGTCCACGTACAGGACCTTGCCAGCACGATCGTCTACTTCGCTGATCATCCTTCTTGTCACCCGCTCTATTGTGTAAGCGACAACCAACCGCCCACGCGTCGAGCCTATTATCAGTACATCGCCGAACTGGGCGGGTTCCCATCCCCTGTGTTCGCCGGCGAAGAAGCGATCGGAAGCAACGCAACGTTGACGCTCGCGAAGCCACCTCGCTCATCGGATAACAAACGCGTTTGCGCAAATCGACTGCACGAGGAGCTCCCCTTTCCATTCCAATACGAAAGCTATCGCAGCGGACTCATGGTAGGTTTACCATTCCCTAGGCAACCCAAAAATGAGACTAACGCCTAATTCACCACATGAATGACTCCGTGCCAGGCGCAATTGTTCAAGAAAAGTCAGCTATGGTTCAGCAACGCATCGATCTGCTGAAACGCCTTGGTCCTCGTGGCAACCCGAGGCCTCGACTTTGCTCGCCTCTCAGCTTCCTTTGCTTCCTGTTTCTTACGAGCGGATTATTGTCCCAAGAATCGGATCTGGATTGGAAAGACTTTGATCCCGACCGCTTTACGTTCGTTCGAATCGTGTACGACAGCGTCGGGGGTAATGGTGAAGCCTTTTATCGAGGTGATCGAGGCTGGACACCTCGCTGGGCAACCGATCATCCAGACGGTGCGAAGAATCTCACTTGGCGACTGCATCAGTTGACGACCATCCGAGCAAACCAAGGAACTCTGCTCCTACGACTGGACGACCCCAAACTGCTCGACTTCCCGTTCGCCTTTATGAGCGATCCAGGTTGGCAACAATTGAGCGCTAACGAGAGCAAGGGACTTCGCACGTTCCTGGAACGGGGAGGCTTCTTATGGGTCGACGATTTTTGGGGCAAGGCAGAGTGGGAAAACTTGGTTCGCAACACCACGGAGGCTTGCCCAACGTTCGAGTGGCGCGACATTCCCAACGATCACCCCATCTTGTCGATCGTTTACCCGCTCGACGGTTGCCCCCAAATCACGGCCATCCAGTTTTATCGCCGAGGCGGCGTTACCTACGACCCTCCCTTTCTACACAAACAGCCCCATGGAGGAGTGGAAGAGCTAGCGCAAGTTCGATTCCGCGGATTCTTCAAGCCCGACGGCAGCTTGGTCGCTGTCGCTACTCACAACACTGACATCGCCGACGGTTGGGAGAGAGAAGGAGAGGATGAAGAGTTCTTTCAGCGATTCTCGGTCAAAGCGTACGCCTTGGCCGTCAACATCCTCACCTACGCCATGTCTCACTAGCATCCAGTTTCATTAGTTTTACTTAACTAAGCAAACCGCTCCGGCAACAAGTCGCTACGACATTTTGGCACACAAGTTTTATTTCCATAAACCCTTTATCAGAAAAGGTTTAAGTAAAATTGCCTCGCCATCCAGAACTTGATAGATAGCATTTCTCGTGAGGGTCGAGGAGCAAATTCTGATCAACTGAAGGAAACAGAGTTTCCCAAAAAGGGACCGTTCGGGTATCCTAGGACTGTTGTCAGAACATGATCGACAGCCGATCGGAATCTGCGACAGCCCAGTCATCGAAACGATGGATGGGGCTCTTTGAAAAGCGAGAGTCGAGCCTACGGCCACGGGCTTTGCTCATCACCTCCGAAGAAGCAGTCGGTTGGTACTTTTCCTGGAACCCATCCTCATCTCGCAGCTGTAGGCGGCGACATTTGCGTGGGACACGGAGTTTCTCGCGTCACAAATGCTTGATCGCCTCAGCACAATCCAGCACCGCGTCTCAGAATGGAAACTCAGAGTGCTTGCTGCGACTGACCGGGCGTCGCACCGGTCGGCTGTTTTCTTTTTTCCCGATGATGAGCTCCAGGTTGACCTCTCCAACAATCCACGTACCTGTGATGTTGCAAGAGATCTTAGAATGGTCGGGGCTTGCAACGGAGTCTCGCTCTCCTGAGGAACCGTTCGTATGGATCGACGGGACGCTCGGAGGCGCGGGGCACGCGCTGGCGATGATGCAACGGATGCGACCCGAGGATTTGTTCGTTGGGATCGACCGCGATCCGCTTGCTGTCGAGCGGTCCGAGACATTCTTGCAAAACAACAAGATTTGGTCCTGTCGCGCGAAACTCATCGCAACGTCCTATCGCGAAATCCCACGCTACATTCGAGATGGTGATTTGGAGCTTGCCGATGGCATCTTGCTCGACCTCGGACTCTCGAGCGATCAATTGGCAGACCCATCGCGAGGATTCTCGTTCAAAGTGGGTGGCCCCTTGGATTTACGCTTCACCGAAGAAAGTGGTATTCCTGCGTCTCAGCTGCTAAAGGTCGCAACCGAAAAGGAAATTGCCGACATCATTTATCAGTACGGAGAAGAGCGTTTCAGCCGGCGTATCGCAAAAGCCATCGTGGAGCGTCGCCTCGATGATCCCGTCGAAACAGCAGAGCAGCTTTACGATCTCATCCATCGTGTTATTCCGGGCAAGATCCATGGTCGGATCGATAGCGCGACTCGCACGTTCCAAGCGCTCCGCATCGCCGTGAATCACGAATTGGACCACTTAGAAGAGGCGTTGAAGTGGTTGCCGCAGTGCCTCAAACCGAATGGACGTTTGCTCATCATTTCCTTCCATTCCTTGGAAGATCGGATGGTCAAACACGCCTTCCGCGACCACCCTCAACTCGAGGTTCTGACCCGCAAACCGATCTTGCCGAGCGATCGAGAAATCGATCAGAACCCACGTTCTCGCAGCGCCAAGCTTCGCGTTGCACGCCGTACAGAGGGCTAATCCCTAGCGACAATCCAGCAAATACTTCCTCGCTAAAGTGAAGAACGCTTGAAAGTCACCTCGCTGGTAATCGGGATAAGTCCAGGGCATCGCGTTCCATCGTTGATCGCGGAAAGCCAGTGTCACCTCGGCATAAACACCATCTCGCAAATAGATTCGATGCTCCCGGTTTTTGGTAGATGCCAAAACAAGCTTGGTGAGAGCTAGATACCCCGGATCGATATTGAGCGGTCGAGACTCCTCGTGCAGAACGGATTCCGCGTAATCCGATTCCCATCGATTGGTCGTCCTTTTATCCATCGCGAGAGCCCCCGGGTCATACTGCGGGCGACAAATCGCGAATTGCTTCCAAAGACCATCACCCATCGTTTTGTGATAGTACTCCGATTCGCGAAATGCAAAACGCTCACTCAACAGTGGAATCTCACCCCATTCGCTGCGAACTCTTTCCCAAATCCAATCCAAGGCATCACCATAACGACTGAATGCACCGATGATCTGGACGCAAGGCGGATACGATTTGATCTCCCCCATATGAGCCTCGAATCTCTATTTAGAGTTATGGCCTCGAAGCACTCGAAACGGCTCCAAATCCATTTCTGTCTTCTCCCCCGCCATGAGCTGCTGCATCAGGACGGCTGTTCCTGTCGACCAATGCAAACCGTGCCGAAAATGCCCCGACGCTACATAAACACCTTCTCGGCCCGGTACGGGGCCGAGATAAGGGTAGCTATCAAAGGACCCCGGCCGAAGTCCCGCCCAACTTTTCTTCACGACCGCATGGCGTAGATCCGGAACAACCGAACAAGCCCACTCTTTCAACTCCTCGATCATCGACTCCGTTGTCGAAGCATCGAATCCGACTTCCTCTTCGCACGATCCAACCAGCAAATGCCCATCATCCCGAGGCACCATATAACGATGCCCCTCATTGATGACGAAAGAAAACCAAGGTGCATCGAGTTTGTAAAGAACCATTTGACCTCGAACCGGCATAATGCCCGTTTCGACACCAAGCTGGCCCAGCAACTGACGCGACCAAGCACCAGAGGCGATGCATAGCCGATCGGCGGAGTACGTTTGCCCATGAAGATCTACCACCCCCGGCCTCCATTGAGGTTGCTTATCCGAGTTGACGGCAATGGAAATGATCTCGCGGTCTTCGATCAACTCAACCCCGAGCCGCCGATTGGCTTCCACCAACGCTGCGATGTGGTACGGATTGCGCACTCGACAATCGCTAGGCACCCACCAAAAATCTGACGCATTCTCAAGAGGCAGTCGATCGGTGAGCGAAGGTAATCGGCTTTGGGCATGCGAGAAACTCCATCGCTCAAACGCAATCCCATGCTCCTCCCACCACATCTCATTGGCGATCAAAGTCGCACGTTCAGCGGGTGTCCTGCCCAAATACAACCCGCCAGTCTCACGATACTCGTTATCGATGCCGGTCAACGCTAACAGCTCTGCCGCCCACTGACGGTGCAATCGATGGGAAAGGCTCCGCAGTTGCTCGAGCGGATCGAGCGCCTCAATCGTTGCTCCTGCAGGAAGGATTCCAGCACCGGACCAAGATGCCCCTTGACCGAATCGGCCACGGTCAAGCAGACTCACTTTCCAACCTAGCTTCGCGCATTGGTAAGCGATCGAAAGCCCGATCACTCCACCTCCGCAAATCAAAAGATCCCGGTGCTCATGCCCCATAACGTCATTCATGCTTCGGCAAGAGTTCACCGCTCTTATAGCGAGCCCAATAACGATCCAATTCGGCTCGAATTCGATTGCTCAATAAAAACACGCCGATCAAGTTCGGGATCGCCATCGACAAAATCATCATGTCGCTGAATTCAAGGATATTGGTTGGGCTGACAACAGAACCGAGAAACGTGAAAGTTAAGAACAAACATTTGTAAGGAAGACTGGATCTGTTGCCAAACAACGCAACGCAACATCGCTCGCCATAGTATGACCATGACACGCACGTCGAGTAAGCAAAGAGAAAAACGGCCAAGTAGAGAATGTATTTGAACCACTCAAAACCAGAGCTCTGTGTGAACGCCGCCAGGGTGATCATCGAACCCTTGTTGTCTTGTGCCAGCTGCAGTACTTCCGGCTGACGGTAGACCCCGGTAACGATGATCGTCAATGCCGTCAACGTGCAGACGATCACCGTGTCGATAAATGGCTCGAGCAATGCGACCATCCCTTCGCTAACCGGTTCCTTCGTCCTGGCCGCTGCGTGAGCAATCGCTGCCGAACCCGCTCCCGCTTCGTTCGAGAAACAAGCTCTCTTGATCCCGAGAACCATCACTCCCAGAAAGCCTCCATACAATCCGTCTGGAGTGAATGCACCACGGAAGATTTCAACGACAGCGTTCGGTATCTGCGAGGCATTCATCATCAAGATCGTGAGGCAAACCAGCATGTAAGCCACGCACATAAAGGGGACCACGCGACCGGCGAAGTTTCCGATCGATTTGATCCCACCAATAATCACAGCCCCGACCAAGATGACCATGGC
>JALOQZ010000341.1 GCA_025459245.1 Pirellula sp. | reverse complement strand
GTCTCCTCCTTTACCGATGAACAGTTTGGGGTCAAATTCATTGGTGCTGTTTCCAATGTAGATTCCACCGAATCCATTAATCGTTCCTCCGAGGGCGTCTTGCCGGATGAGAAAACTCATCCAAGTTGTTTGGCCGTTGCTTGCGCCAACAAAATTTTGGGTTGTTTGACGATGGGCCCCATAAATATCTGAGTTGCTGAATACTCCGACGACGGAGTTCCCAAGAGACTGGAGTCCTGAGTATGAAAGAGAGCCGTTCTGAACTCGAAAGGAGGATATAGTCGCGTTCCTTCCACCCGCAGTCCAATTCGTTGAAAAGCCGGTGCCGGAACCAGAAGCTCCGACGAGTGATGTTCGAGAGGGGTACTCAAACGACTCGCTTGCAATCATTTCCGCTTGCGTTGATTTGAAAGGACAGACGGCTATCGCAAATGCGAGCAACGCGAGGGTGCGCAATTTCATGATGAGGGCCTTTGGAGCTGTCGAAGCGTATGGATCGGCGGCGGAACCTCCACACTCTCGGAAGATTGTACTTCGAGGGCTCCGATGTTTCTCGATGCCGGCTTCATGTCTCGTGATTTTTGTCGATTCGACGGACTCTCCAAGCTGAAGGCTGATCGGCCAGCTTGATGGCTTGTCGATCTTCATCTTGGGGAATGCGGCGCGAGAATTCGAATTCTCGCCACTGAATCGGTTCTGGCCTGCGGATTGCGATGTAGCGAGATGACGACCGGAGGGCATGATTCGGGATTGCTCGATAGTTGCAATCGTCCGGTGTAGTGATAAGGCCAAGAAAGAGGAGCTGAGCGATGGGAATGGGAAAGAAGTCGATTTTTGCGGCATTGTGGGTTTTAGGAGTGCCGCTTCCATTGTTGATTGTGGTCTATTTCCTCACTTCAGGGGGATGTGGTTGAGGAGGTGGTGATTACGTTGGTTGGTTGTGATAGGTGGCTTCTGGAAGTATGATGGCAGGTTCTTCCTCTCGGCAATTACGAATCTGTTCGTCAACTCCCTTCTAGCGCTGCGCATGTTGACCAAGCTACCTTCACTCGGACTTTGGGCGGTGATCTTTTTGAACGCCATAATCCTTTCGGGCTCCCTGGTTCCGTATCCTTCCGGGGCCCGTTGCGATGCGGCGGAGCCTATGTCGCTGGATGGTCTTTATCAGTTGGAACGCATCGCGGATCCCCAGCTAAGCCCTGATGGAAAAAGGGTCGTTTATCAAGTGACGAAGATACTCGATGCCACGAAGAATCTTAAAACGACGCAATTGTGGTTGGCCAATGCCGATGGATCAGGAAGCAGGCAGCTGACCACATCAGGAAAGTCGGATACTCATCCGCGCTGGTCGCCCGATGGGTCGAAGATTCTTTTCGAGTCCAGTCGAGATGGATCGTCGCAGATCTACGTGATGGATCTGGTAAGCGGTGGAGAACCGAAAAAGATCACCAATATTTCGACGGGAGCAAGCAATGGTGTCTGGTCCCCGGACGGTTCTCGCGTAGCGTTCCTCTCGACGGTTCGGCCTGAGTGGAGCAAGCTCCCGTTTGCGGAATCGGATGCAAAGAACAAAGAGTCAGATGAGGCCGCGAGCGGCAGTTTGGTGAAAGCCAAGACCTTTTCCAAGCTCTTTTATCGGCATTGGGATTCTTATGTAGAAGACAAGCGGAACCATTTGTTTGTTATCAATGCCGACGGAACGGATTGTCGTGATGTTACACCTGGAGATCGCGATGCCTATCCCACCAGTTCGACGTTCAGTGCCGGCGATGAGTTTACCTTCTCCCCAGACGGTAACTATCTTCTTTTTACAGCCGTACCTGCGAAGGGGGAATCGTGGAGCACCAACCACGACATTTGTCGCGTATCGATTCAGAACAAAGAAGAGGAGTGGCAGCCGATTACATCAGGACCAGCAGCTGAGAGTTTGATCAAGTTCAGTCCGGATGGAAAGTGGGCCGCATATCGAGCTCAGTCCAAACCGGGGTACGAGGCAGATCGATGGCAGCTCATTGTGTGCGAGTGCAATCCAGACGGGACATTTCGAGGCACACCGAGCTCTTGGACAGAGAGTTTGGATAGCCCTGTGAATGACTACAGCTGGATCGATAACTCCAAGGTTCTCTTCACGTCCGACAAGAACGCGTCGAGCGTCCTCTTCATCGCATCTGCGGGGAAGAATCCTGAACAGATCGCTGCACCTTTTGAGGGTGGTCGCATGGGCCAATTGACGGGCCATTCTTTACGCGGCGAGAGCTATGTGGTAGCCAGAGCGACCATGAATGAACCGCCCGCTTTGTACGCAGGCAGACTTCAAAGTGGTTCGGCGGTTGCCATCACGACGCACAATAAAGAACTGTTAGCCAAATGGGAGCGTCCTGCGCCGGAGAGCGTGCTCGTCCCCGTTGAAGGGGACGTGAAGATGCAAATGTGGATCTTGAAGCCGCCAGGATTCGACCCGGCGAAGAAGTGGCCGGTCGTTTATTTGATCCATGGCGGTCCGCAGGGGGCTTGGGAGGATGGTTGGAGTTTCCGCTGGTGTCCGCAGGTGTGGGCAGCTCAAGGATATGTTGTTGCCATGCCCAATCCGCGAGGTTCGACCAGTTTCGGTCAGAAGTTCTGCGATGAGATCAGTGGTGATTGGGGTGGGAAATGCTATCGGGATTTGGTCGCAGGATTGGAGATGGTCAAATCGCTCGGCTATGTGGATGCTACGAGGATTGCTTCCGCGGGAGCCAGTTTTGGTGGCTACATGCAGAATTGGTTTGCCGTTAACGAGATATCGAAGGAGTTTCGCTGTTTGATCACCCACTGCAGCGTTTACAATTTCGAAAGCATGTGGGGTACGACCGACGAACTATGGTTTGACGAATACGAGCATGGCGGATTGCCTTGGGAATTGCCCGAGAAGTATCGCGAGTTCAGTCCACACCGGTTGGCTGGAAATCTGGCGAAGTACAAGACCCCGATGCTTGTTATCCACAACGATCTCGATTTTCGTTGTCCCATTGGTCAAGGACACGAGCTTTTTCAAGCGTTGCAGCGCCAAGGTGTTGAGAGTCGCTTTGTGAATTTCCCCGACGAAGGGCATTGGGTGAACAAGACCGCGAACAGCCTGCATTGGCATCGTGAGATCTTTTCTTGGTTGCAGAAATACTGTCCCTCGGGCGCGAAGTAGTCCGCTTCGTCCTGCTACACGCGTAGACGTTAGAAAGAAGCTATGAGCGAAACAAAGTCGCGGGGCTTAGCCTTGCATTGGCGCATCTTGATCGGCCTCGCGATTGGTGCAGTAGCTGGTTTGGTGTGCAAGCAGTGGTTGGGAGATTCCCCAGGACTGAAGTGGTTTAGTGAGAATATCGCCAACACCATTGGGCAAATCTTCCTTCGGCTGATTTTTATGGTGGTTATACCCCTTGTTTTTTGCGCGCTGACGCTGGGAGTCGCGGAGATAGGAGACGTCCGGAAGCTTGGTCGGCTCGGTTTAATGACCTTTCTCATGACCCTCTTATTCTCCGGGGCCTCGGTCATGATCGGCTTGGGCTTAGCCAATACGCTCAAGCCTGGCACGAGCCTTAGTGAAGAGAGTCGAGAAAGGCTAAAAGAGCAGTTCACCAAAGATGCGGATGACAAGATCAAGAAAGCGGACAGCTCCAAGGGGATCGTTGCAACGTTGCTCGACATCATTCCTCGCAATCCGCTTCAAGAAGCTGTCGGTGCTCTCGACGGATCCTCTCCCGGTAGTGGTTTATTGGGGGTGATGTTCTTTTCCTTGTGCATGGGCGTCGCATTGACGACGATCGGGGACAAAGCGAAGCCGGTTCTCGCCGTGTTGGAGGGTTTCTATGAAGCGATCATGGCCATCATTCGAACCGCTATGGCGTTGGCGCCGTTGGGAGTTGCGGGGTTGGTTTTTTACGCGACGACGTTGCTTGGTTTTGACATTATTCGATTGTTGGCTGGTTATGTCGTCGCTGTGATCTTGGGGCTGAGCATCCATATGTTCGTCGTCTACTCGATAGCGATATGGGTGATTGCAAAGCGAAACCCACTAACCTTTTTCCGAGACATTCTCGAGGTTTTAGTGACGGCGTTTGGGACTTCGAGCTCCAGTGCTACGCTCCCGACATCGATCCGTGTTGTGGATGACAATCTCAAACTCAATCGAAAGATATCCCACTTCGTTTTGACGATTGGCTCAACGGCGAATCAAATGGCTCAACGGCGAATCAAAACGGTACGGCTTTGTACGAGGGGATTACCGTTCTCTTTTTGGCACAAGTCTTCGGGGTGGATCTCTCGTTGAGTCAGCAGATCGTCGTCGTGCTTTTGTCTATGCTGGCCGGGATTGGAACCGCTGGTGTACCCGGCGGATCGCTACCACTGGTGGTGTTGGTGCTTCAGTCGGTCGGAGTGCCGCCTGAGGGGATTGCGATCATCATGGGAGTCGATCGGCTGCTCGACATGTCGCGTACGACGGTCAATGTATGCGGAGACGTCGCTGTCGCCGTATGCGTC
>JALOQZ010000340.1 GCA_025459245.1 Pirellula sp. | reverse complement strand
TTTCGACGCCACGGTGACTTGCGGGTCTTGGGGCTTTCGGGGACGGGATTGGCAATGATCTTGGGGGCCGCGTTTATTCTTCCTGATCATTGCTGTTCACCATCGAGTCTAGCAAGCGGTAAAGAAGCGCATTCGCACCAAATCGGTCATGACGAAGAAAACTGTCCCTATCACGACCACAGCAAGGACTCAGCAGAATCTGGGACTTTCGTGGCGGCAGCCGGTTTCTCAGGGCCCTTTTGGGAAACGATTCAGCCTTGGATGACCCCAATCGGAGGGGCATTGTTGATCTTGGCCCACTTCTTTAATATGCGAAGGTCGTGGGGCGGCTGTCCAACCAAATGCGGTTGCTCGATCTCGGAAGAGGTCGATGAGGAATTGCCCGCCGCACAAGCCGCTTAGGCACGCATACTTTGGGCTGCTTAGGCTCGCATACTTTGGGCTACGTCCTATCATGAATCAGAAGCAATCGGTCCAGGACGAGATCGATTCGGTCTTGAAAGAATTTCTCAACCGCGTCCGCACAGTAGCTTCTGAGAGAATCCACGTATCAAACGGCTGCAACCGTTTTCTAGCGGAGCCCATTCTTGCATTCCGACCAAGCCCTCCCGTCGATACCTCGGCGATGGATGGTTACGCGCTGAGGTTATCTGATGTTACGGGCGGAGATATTGCTGTTTCCGGCACGGTTGCCGCAGGCATGCAGCCAGCTTCGATCACGCCTGGGCAAGCGACGAAGATCTTCACCGGCGCCGCTGTCCCTAACGGGGGCGATCTTGTAGTGAGACGGGAAGATTGCGAGGAGTTCCCATCGCCCCAAGAAACGCACACGATCCGTATTCGCTTACCTCGTGAGCAACTCCAACTAGGACAAAACATTCGACGTCAGGGAGAAAATGCGGTGGAGGGAACCGAGATTCTCCCCGCGAAAAGCCTGCTTGGTCCGCAATCCATTGCAGGGGTTGCAACATTTCACGAATTGGAAACGGTCGAGGTTTACAAAAGGCTCCGCGTTGCAGTGATCAATACCGGAGATGAGATTTTGCCCGTTGGCGTGCCGATTCAGCCCTGGCAAATTCGAGATTCAAACGGCCCATTTTTAATGGCCTCACTCCTTCGGACCGGATGGGCGGAGCCTCATGTCTTACGAGTCCCCGACTGCCGAAAGAAAATTGAGGATGCGATCGCGGAGGCAATCGAGAACTTTGACACCGTTTTACTGACGGGTGGAGTTTCCATGGGAGATTCCGATCACGTCCCGGACGCGATCCGGCGCACCGGGGCTGAAGTACTGTTCCACAAACTCCCCATCCGGCCAGGCAAGCCGATTCTGGGGGCCGTATCTCACGATGGAAAACCGATCTTGGGATTACCCGGAAACCCGGTTAGCGTCGCCGTCACGTTTCGGCGATTCGCTTATCCAATTCTCAAGCAGGCTGCCGGTGGATTGGATTCTCTTGACGCGATTCGAACTTCCATACCGGAGAGCGATCACAAAACCCTCTCATTGCTCTGGTTTCGATTAGTAATGAAGGACCAGCAGGGAAGGTTGATGATCGAATCATCGAAAGGCTCGGGAGACATCGCTTCGCTAGCTAAGAGCATTGGGTTTATTGAAGTACCGCCCGGCGAGCCAAGCCACGGCGAACGTCTTTTTTATCCTTGGTTCTAAAAACCTATGCGAAAATTCTTAGCCGCTTGGGGCTAGCCGCGATTCCCGATTGTTTTCGGATGCGTGCCGAACATGGAAAGGGCATTCTTTACCCACGGACCAATCTTCGAGCATAATGAACCCCGGACTCGCGTCACGGGAAAAGAGCGAAGCGGATCGGAGGGAGTTCGTATTGCCTTCAAACGGTCGGTTTTGGTACCCGATGACTTATGCGCATCGACGGCAAACCATCCATCCAACCGAATCTGGGAGAGACAAGAGTCCACGCGAGCAATCGCGAAGGGAGTGGTTCTCCGTTCGATGGTATTAGCTCTGAAATGGAACGGTTGGTCACGCGCGAAGGGCCCGATCGACGCAGTCCGCTCCCGTTGGATTCCGCCGTCGTTCAGCAGACAAAAGATCGAATTAGGCATTGGGTAGATGAGATCCATGCTGCAACTGCCCGCACGATGGATCCGATTGAGTTCCTTCGATTTGCGATGCCTCGAATCCTGCAGGCCATGGGTGCAGAGGGGATCGGCGTGTGGGCCTGGACCCCCGAACAAGATTGGCGGCTGATCGAGGCCTCGCAGCTTCCAACGTCCTTATTCGAATCGCGTGACTCGACTCCGGATCGTTTCAATCGCACGGAGGATCTGTCGGCCCCCTTAGCGAATCTAGACCAATTGGAAAGCCAATTGGCCTCGGCGTTTAGCCTGGCAAATGAAAAATCGATCGCTTTCCAGCGATATCAAATCAACTCGATGCACCCGAGCAGGGAACACAAGCTATTGCTAGACGAGGTTCGCAAAGAGAAGCAACCCGTGCTAATCCCACCTCGTGATGTAGTCGTCAGCAGTTCTCGACCTAGAAATCCGCTCGGCTCCCTTCTGCTTTTTTCCCCCATTGCTACTCAGATGGACGGGGGAGAGTTGTGGTTAGAGATCCTACAACCGCCCAGTGGTGGACCTGCAAGCCAGCGAGGTTATCTACGTTTCGCTTCGCAAATGTCCGAGTTGATGGCCGAGTATTTCAAGCAGCATCGGACTCGATTGCTTGAACAAGAGAGACGTTTCCTCGCCTCGACTCGTCGACTGCTTGACTCTTTTTCCAGCCAGCCCCATGCTTCGCTGGCCGTTGCGTTGCAGACCATCCAATCAGGAGAGCAGGCTGAGCACGTCGTCTTGATGCGGCGTCAGAGAAATGCTTGGCGAGTAACTGCCTTAGCGGGGGTGGAAAGACTGGATCGACGATCGGATGCGATCCGAGAAACGGAAAATGTTGCTGCCGCCGTTGACCGAGAATCTTCCGGCGAGCCATTGTTTGATGCCGGAACAGAGAGCCGTGCCACCGATTCGCAGTGGCGACAATCGCTTGGTGTGGAGCGGTATGCTTGGCTTAAACCCTTTGCAGTGGATAGCACTCGGGTCGCAGACGGTAGTGCCACGATTCCATGTTTGCTCGACTCCTCGCTGTCGATGCCAAAGTCGGAAACGAACACGCCCGATTTGGGTGTTGCGTTGCTAATAACTTGGCCACCAGGCGTCGTGCCTCAAAGAGATTACGCTCAGCGCGCCTCACTCACGCTAAAGTTACTGGCTAAAGTCCCGAGCCCTTCCAATCCATTGCGAGATGTTGAGCGGACAGACCGGTTCGCCTTCGTTCGTTCGCTCTTGCGAGTCCGAACACTTTCACTTGCTGGACTCTTGCTGGCCATACTTGGAATTCTAGCAATACCAGTACCTATTCAAATTGAAACGACGGCTACTCTCGCACCACAGTCGGTACAAGAGATCTTTGCACCCGAAGAAGGGGTCGTTACCGAAGTTCTTGTGCGGCACGGCCAAAGGGTCAAAGCGGGGGACATTTGCGTGCAGATAAGTTCGCCGAAGCTTATAGCGGAGAAGGATCAGACCTTAGCGGCTCATGCCAAAACGGAGCAAAGACAACGTGAAGTGAACGATCGGTTACTAAGAGACCGAAGCTTGTCACCTCAACAGCGAGATGCCCTAGAAAGCGAACGGACCGCACTCGAAGAGATTCACGCTTTGGAGTTATCCACTTTGGCCCTGATCGAGTCGCAGTGCAATTCCCTAGCCGTGATAGCACCTCGCGATGGAATTATTGAAACGTGGGATATCGAATCAAACCTTCGCGACAGGCCTTTGCGTCTTGGGCAATGGCTTTTTACGATCCGAGATGAGTCAAGCGGCTGGGTGTTTGAAACCGATGTTCCAGAACATAAGCTAGAAGAACTCAATCGTTCATCGAACAAAACACCTCGTGCCTTTGCGCGACTTCTCGCTTCTCCTCAATCGATCATTCCTCTGGAGTTGGATAAGAGTATTCCTTGGCGCACTCAGCGTTTCTCGAGCGAATCAGTCCGATCGACTTCGAAACGGGAATCATTGGTTTCGATCAAGCTAAAACCGAACGCTCCGATTCCCATCGATTTAGCTATGACCGGAGCAGGTGCTCGCGTCGCGATCGAAACAGGACGAGGACCATTGGGGTGGGCTCTGGTGAAGGATTTCGTTCAAGACCTGATCTATCGAATGAAGATGTGGATTCCATGACCCTATTAGCGTGCCGATCTCTCATGCAGCGATGGTGTGGTTTCTCGCTGATCGTTGCCGCCATCGTCGCTTGTTCACTCGATCAAGCCGTCGGTCA
>JALOQZ010000061.1 GCA_025459245.1 Pirellula sp. | reverse complement strand
TCAACCAGGGCATACTCAAGACCACCAGAAGCTTCGCAAACGACAAGCGTCTTCTTTGGGTCTTTGATCTTCTTGAGGATCTTGGACTTGATCTCGTCGATTGCGTACTCGATGGCCATTGGAATAGCCTTCCCTGAGTCAGAAATGTCGAGTCGCTCGGTGCAGACGTCGATACCAATCACTCGTTCGTAACCGTTCATCTTTTCTCCACCGTTCATCTTTTCTCCCTGCCTAGTAAATGCGATCTGACCAGTTGGCCGATCAGGCGACCGTTCGGGTTTAAAAGAACAGCCACACGATTCAAGCTCTCCCACAGACATCTCAAATGAGGTCTAGGGGGCAAAATACGATCTGCGTGGCTGCGTTACAAAGCCGCTGCAGGCGACTCGGTAACACCGAAGCTCCGAGCGTCTAAAAACACTCAGAACTGTCAAGTAGGAAAGATACTAGCGGGAGAATGCGCAATGTCTTAAGCTTGGATCGATACGCTGTACTGAAAGAAAAGCGATCCGATGTCTTCTTCGAGCTACGGTGTATCGCAACGTTGAGCCTATCCAATTCGTCGCGTCTTCTTTCGTCCCTAACGGGACTAGGGCGATGATGATACGCATACCCAGCCTTGAAAGGCTGGGCTATTCGCTGCCGTCCCTACCGGGACTAAGAGCACAGCGTTTTGGACGTAATATACGAAGGCACTCACCACACTCGATCAATTGAGCCGAGCCAAGCCTCGCCGTGATAGCCTCGAACCGAAGCAAGGGTTGCATGCCACTTGGACGTGGGCCGCATCCCCAATCGTTGGTAAGGTCCTCGGGTGCTACCCAAGGCGAAGTGGTTCATGGCCTTCAGCCAATAGTAAGAAGCTTAGGAAAACAATCGACGATGACTAGCGAAGGCTTGAGCATCGACTTTGGCATCGAGGTTGCTAAAACCCCATCCGACGGCGCTGAGATGAATCTTTCATGGATTCTGCCATTCCCCAAGCTTGAGCCAACCCGTCTCCTCGTCTTGAGTCTCATTGGCGAACCGAATCGGCCGTCCATTTGGCAACGGGTTTGAGACTCGCAATCCCCATTCATAAAGCCCCGACGGTACTCCCTTCAATTCCAATTCGTCTCGCCACGGTGCGAGAGCTTCTCCTGGTAACAAGCCCTTTAGTTTTCCCGAGCAAGCGAATACAGCGACCGGCTTTCCGTCGCGGAGTAGCCCCCACTCTGCAGGCCAGTCTGCATACAATGGAGCGACGCCTCGGTTTTCCAGGAACAGCTCTATCTGAACTTTCTTCTCTGACGTCCGCTGAATGGATACGCTCCGAGCATAGAACTCGTATCCCATTTTCCTAGCAATATCCTCCGCCCGTCGAATCCGATCGACGCTTTGCTTTTTTCCGAACAAACCGCTGTCCATAAGCCAGGTGACATGCGTCTCTGAGACACATCGCTCGATATCTTGAACGCGGCTGTCTTTGGGCTCTGTATCGAAAACGATTCCCCAAGCCTCTGGGCGAATCTCGCCTCCGATGGGGGATGCTCTCCACTTCAATAATGCTTTCTCCCCCGCTTGTTCCAGCAGTGCCATGTAAAACCAGCTATCGGCCTGTCGTCCCGTGCGCAGTGTTGCCCACGCGAAGGAATCATCGTGATACCCCAAAGCGCGATCGGCATTTCCCGCCATCTTCGAGTCTTGCTCGCTAGCTGGGTAACGAAGGAGAACCGGCGTTTTCTTAAACGCTTTCTCATAGGCGTCCATAACCTCTCGCTGCACCGCTTTCTCTGCGAATAAGTCGCTCCGTGGGTGCGTATGCCATTCGCCCCAAAGTCCAAGTAACCCCGCGGTGATAAAACCGATGCGTGGATCTCCGTCGTACCGTCTTCCAAGCTCTTCGATGAACCTCGTTAGCAATCTTCGGAATCGCAAGTCGCTATAGTCCGGTGTTTCAATCATCGAACCTTGCTTATCCTCATACTCCCACCGCGTCACCTTCAGCCCCCCTTCGACGAGGAAGCTAGGAATGGAACTCTTCTTTCCGGGGTACTCGATATAGACCCGAAAGATCGCTTGATGGCCGCGACTTGCTATGTCATTCAATAACGAATCCATCTCGCTCCAATCGAATTGATCCTCACCCTTCACCAAACTGGCGAATGGAAGGTAATTGAACTCGAGCGAGTGTGGAAATCTCGCTTTCCCATCCCCTTGATAGGGCACGAATCCTTTGAGTGGATTGTCGATTGGGGCGGGAGCATACCGCAGCGTCTGGACCTCTTGCGACAAAAGACGCGAACAAGGACAGATACACAGGAAGTACACAATCAAAGCGAAAGTGCGACTTGATTTGGCGATGATCATGAGCGAATGGAATAGGAGAGTCCGACAGCACTCGATGGATTGGCAGTTAGCGCCGCAGAGTGGTAAGGCGGATTGTACCGCGGCTCAACACGTTGAGGGAAAAACCAAGTAGAATCCAAGACCGGACCGCTACCGTTTGCCAAGCGTTTCCTCCCACCGCTCCGTTTCCTCCCCCCTCCACGTATGCAAAGGCAGAATGACGCTATGCTCCCTCAG
The DNA here is from genome assembly GCA_025459245.1 of Pirellula sp. Taxonomy (GTDB): domain Bacteria; phylum Planctomycetota; class Planctomycetia; order Pirellulales; family Pirellulaceae; genus JBKCUI01. The sequence goes on along the minus strand of JALOQZ010000061.1, from coordinate 16,798 downwards.
GATCCAGTCTCGATGCATCGCCGTGAGGCTCTCCTCGCGACGATGGCCGGAATCGGCTTATCCGCTCTTGCTTTTGAACCGGCTCAAGCAGCGACGAATCCCGCCCCGCCGGACTCACGACGTTCATCGCCAAAACGCTATAAGATGAAGAAGTCGATTAACTTGTGGGCATTCCCCTACCCTCAACGCATGACGCTGCGCGAGTGTATGCAGCTCGCGAAGGACGCGGGATTCGATGGCATCGAACTCAACTACGATTTGGAGAATGACTTGTCTCCAAAGGGAACGACGCAGGACTTCCTAGCCATTCGGAGAATGGCAGACGAAATCGGGATTGAAATCAGCGGCCTCTGTTCCTTTCTGTTTTGGCCCTATCCCTTGTCCTCGAATGATCCTGCGAAGCGGAATCGCGGTATCGAGCTTGCCGGAATGATCGCTCAAGCGGCCGCGGATATGGGGGTTGAAAATGTGCTTGTCGTTCCTGGAGCTGTTCATATCCCATGGCGAGATGACCATGAACCCGTTCCAAATGACGTATGCGACGAGCGAGCCAAGTCCGCAATCGGTCAGTTGGTCAAGCAAGCGGAGAAAACAAAGACCTACTTGAACATGGAGAATATATTCTTCAACGGATATTTAATGACTCCCATGGAGATGAATCAATTCGTTGACAGCTTGGGCAGCCCCTATGTTCAAGTTCACTTTGATACGGGCAATATCTCCATGTTTCAACATGCCGAACATTGGGCCAACATCCTTGGCAAGAGGATCAAAAATGTCCACTTAAAGGAATTCACCAAGAAAGGAACGGACTACTCGCTCGAAACGTTCCGTCCGCTGCTGGATGGCACAACGAATTGGCCGGCTGTGACCGATGAACTAGAAAAGGCCGGATACGAAGGCTATCTCACGTTCGAGTATTTCCACCCTTACCAACACTATCCAGAGGCTTTGGTCTGGCAAACTTCCGACTCACTCGATCGGATCTTAGGTAGGAAGTGATTCGAGTCTATGGGATGGTGTATTCGCCGGAATCGCACTAGCGTCGGGTTACCAGCGGCGACTCTGTCAGCCGGCTCCATGAGCCGGAATCGCGCTAGCGTCCGGTTACCAGCGTTCCATTGCAACAAACGTTTTGGTGTTAGCGGTGGATTCGCGAGAGCAAAATGCGACTCTGTCAGCCGGCTCCATGAGCCGGAATCGCGCTAGCGTCCGGTTACCAGCGTTCCACTGCAACAAACGTTTTGGTGTTAGCGGTGGATTCGCGGGAGCAAAATGCGACTCCGCGCTTAATGGATAGGGCGAAAGACTTTGAAATCTTTACCTGTCGCCTTGATTCCGGCCTTGAGTAGCAGCAGCCCAATCTTGAGTTTGTCCGGTTCTCGCAACCGAACTTCTTCAATGTCTTCACTGACCGACTTCGCATCGCCACGCAGGTAAATCGTCCCTCCACGCATCCCCTTTCCAAGCTCCTCGCCGGCATTTCCACCTATGACAATGGAGCCGTCTTGCATCCCAAGCCCACATTGATCTCCTACATTGCCTCGCACCACAATGTCCGCACCTTGCATGCCGAGCGCAATGCGATCGCCCGCATTGCCATAGATCGAAACAAGCCCTCCACGTCCGAGCGACGCAACTCCCGCCCCGGCGTTTCCATGAAGCACAAGAACACCTGAGTGGATGGAATGCGCAAAGAAATCGCCGGCATCCCCTTCGACCGTTCCCTCGGAATCGCCGAAAGAGAGCAAGCAGAAGTCTCCTACACTCCCCACCACCTTCACATGCCCATGAACGCGATAGCCATTGAGGACATACGATGGAGCTCCCGCACAAACGACCTCGATTTCATGTTCTTGCTGACTGTCCAACGCTCGAAGCTGATGGCGTACGTGAGCTGGTTGCTCGCTCGACAAGTCGAAACGCAAAGTCGTTGGCACAATGAATCTTTCTATAACAACAAGGGAAAGGCTTGTTTTCTGTGTCTGGTAACCGAACGTCCATATTAAGAGCCTATCCGAAAACCATCGGAAACCGCGGCTAGCGCCAGAGCGGCTGATCGTTTTCAGATAGGCTCTAACGATCGACTATTCGATCGTCAACTTTCGACGAAGGACGGTGCTGCCATTGGTTACGAACAACCAATCGCCTTCAGGACCTCCCAGCACACAACTGGTCAACGGTGCGTCTTGAATCGGCTTGGGCAAAACTCCGCACATTCTGCCGGTGGGATCAAAAACTTGGACACCTAAGCTAGATGTCACGTAGTAGCGTCCCGCTCGATCGACCGCCATGCCGTCTCCTGCCGCTGCGGCAAGATAAGGAGGAGCCTCATTGAACGCGAATTCCCCCTTGGGATCGATCGGTGCTCGGAGTTCCATCACGGGCATTTTGCTGTCGATCCCACCATCCTTTTTGAGTCGATACATCCAAACGATTTTGCCACCATATTCTGAAACGGCCAGCGTCCCACCATCCGGGGAAATCGCGATACCATTCGGACGATTGATTCCGGTGTCGGCAACGGAAACCTTACCCGTAGCCAGTTCAATCTTTGTGACGCGCCCTTCCTTGGTCTCCGTGATGTAAGCGAAACCATTGGATGAGACGGCCAAGTCGTTGGGCGTCACCCCTTCGGCGACGACCTGCACGTTTCCACTAACGGGGTCGATGGAGACGAGACGATTCTTCGCTCCTTGGCAGCCATAAAGTTTTCCATCGGCACTGAATTCCAAACCGCTAACAGCTTCCTTCGCAATCAGTACTTTCTCACCACTCTCGGGGGACACGCGGTAAATGGCCGGCGCTCGCATATCCGAAAAATAGAATTGTCCTTGAGAGTCGACACAGGGGGCATCGGCGAATCCAAGCTCTTTGGCGACAACCTCCCAGCCTTGCCCGGGCACCAGTAGTTTGAGCAAGGTCAGGTCCCCTTTGAGATCGTCCTTGGTACTCCACTTCGGTTCGTGCTTTTCTTTCCGCCACAACCAACGGAGCGCTTCAGGAAAGAGCATCCCCCCGTGATCTGCGTTGTGGGCATATCCTTCTGCCCAGTCGAATCGGACATCGTAGCCCATATAAGCCAAAGCGGAGTGCATCAGCTTGTTCGAAAGTGGCCAGTTTCCGAACGGATTATCCAGATCACCGCTGGTGTCCGCCAAATACACTCGGATCGGCTTTGGTTCCGTTTTTCGAATCAACGAGGGATATACATTGCCCCCGCGAAGATTGGTAAAGCTACCGATCGTCGAAAGTACCTTTCGGAATTGATCGGGGCGCTCCCAAGCGACCGTGAAGGAGCAGATACCGCCGGAACTAGCTCCACAAACGGCGCGCATCTCCGGATCCTTGGACAACGCATACTTCGCTTCTACTTGAGGAAGTATCTCGGTTAGCAGGAACTGGGTGTAGCGATCTCCCAAGCTATCGTATTCGTAGCCGCGATTCGAAGCCTTCCAAGGAGAATCCGGTTTGGGTCTTCGGGTATCATGACCTGGGTTAATGAAGACAGCGATGGTGGGAGGCATTTCTCCCTTGGCGATCAAGTTATCGAAGACGATGGGGACTCGCCATCGCCCTTTCGGATCCATGTAGCTATGCCCATCTTGAAAGACCATGACCGCAGCAGGTTCCGTCGGCTTGACCTGAGCTGGAACGTAGATCGCCCAATCTCTTACCGTGTTCTCAAAAATCTTTGACTCGAAACCGGGAAACTTCTCAATTGTCCCGGTCGGAACCTTCTCATTTGCAATCGCGTCTGGATGTGGCTCCCACTTCGATTGATTCGGTACAGCGACTTGTTCCGATTTTTTAGCTTCCTCCTTTACGGCAGGCTTATCGTTCCATAGCCACTTGAGAGCTTCAGGCAATTCTTTACCTGCCCAATTCCCGCTGTGCCCCCCCTCCGTCATTACCAGTTGATGTTCATAGCCTGCGAATTGGAGCGATGCGGCCAAGTCTTGATTCGCCAACGGCCAGTTGCCGAAGAGATTATTCAAGTCGTCCTTGCCTTCTTGCAAATAGACTTTGATCGGCTTTGGGTTTCGCTTGGTTTTGCGAACCAATCCCGGGTACGCCCACCCACCACGAATATTGGTGTAGCTACCGATATGGCTGAGCACTTTGCCGAATTGGTCTGGGCGTTCCCAAGCCACTGTAAAGGCTGCGATAGCGCCTGAGGAGATGCCACCGATCGCGCGCTGCTTCGGGTCGGTGCTGACATTGAGATCTTTCAGCGCTACCGGGAGAAACTCATCCAGTAGGAAACGGGTGTAACGATCCCCCATCGAATCGTATTCAAAGGATCGCGTACTCCGATCCTTGGCACCCGGCATCTCACCTTTTACGCTGCCTGGTGCGACAAATACCGCAATGGTTACCGGCATCGCCTTTTGGTGAATCAAATTGTCAAACACAACGGGAACTCGAAAGGGGCCCTCCGGGTTCGCATAGTTTTGGCCGTCCTGAAACACCATCAAGGCAGCTGGCTGGGCTGGGTCATATTGTTTCGGGATGTAAACGCTGTATTCGCGGCGAGTGCCTGGATAGATCTCGCTCGTTTCAAACACTCCCTTCTTGATTTCTCCTTTTGGAACACCTTCTTGCACCAATCGGTCCGGATGGTCCTGCGTCTGGGCGGATTGGGAAAAGGCATTTTCTGATGGAGCTGCGAAGGCGATCAACAAAAAGGTTAGGGCAGCCAGGAGGTTACAAGCTCGACTGGCAACGCCTCGGCGATGCCACACGCCACGGTCTGCATTGGATAGGCCGCAAGAGAGAAGAGAGGTTGGATTCATAGCTGCGAAGAATTGGGGGAGGGAAGGGGCGCGAGGAACAATCGCGAACGGTGCGATGGTCGCATGATCTGCCCCAGTATACCCTCTAATGGCAATTGAACTGGTTAGGGGCTTTCGATTTTTAAACGCGAATGCAAACGGGTTGGAAAATTAGTGCTCGCTCTGCCCCTGCAGCGATGGCTCCGGTTATCATTGGTGCGTTCTATCAAAGCCCCTGCCCAACGGTCACTATGAGCCAAAACAACTCTGATCCACTCTCCCCAGCTCGGGACGCTTCGGTCCCTCCCGTTTCCTCTGCCGGCATCGGTTCGCCAGGTGTGGTTCCTGCCGCGCCAATTGCCCCTGTACCCGCCATCGCTGCCACGCCGACACAAAAGATCTTTGAAGAGGCGATGACCGAGATCGGCAAGATTTTCGTCGGGCAGGAAGAGCTGGTTACCGTTTCACTTGTCGCTTTGTTTTCGGGAGGCCATGTCTTGATCGAAGGTGTGCCAGGACTTGGTAAAACACTCTTCGTTCGGACCTTGGGACGCGTTTTGGGTTGTCAGTTCGGACGTATCCAGTTCACCGCGGATTTGATGCCATCCGATATCACGGGGGCTCCAATCCTCGATTTGAAGACGCAGGATTTTCGATTTCGCGCCGGTCCTGTCTTTACGCAGTTTCTGCTGGCCGACGAAATCAATCGCTCCCCTGCAAAGACGCACGCGGCCCTATTGGAAATCATGCAGGAGTATCGAGTCACTATCGATGGAGTAAGCCATCCGGTGCCACGCCCCTTTCTCGTGATGGCAACTCAAAATCCGATCGAAAGTGAAGGGACTTATTCGCTTCCCGAAGCTCAACTGGACCGCTTCATGTTCAAGGCCATCGTTTCCTATCCAGGCGAAGCGGAGGAGGCCCGCATTCTGGACCTGCACTCCCGGCAAGTCGACTTGGGGGCCATCCTCAAAGAAGAGGTCAAGCAGGTTACCAATGCGGAAACGATCCTGCAGATGATCAAAGCGAACTCGGAGGTTCGTATCGAGCCCAAACTGTTGGCTTACATCAATCGTATTGTTCGATCCACGCGAGCTTGGCCGACTTTCCATATGGGGGCTTCTCCCCGAGCAGGCTTGGCCATCGTTCAAGGAGCGAGAACCCTCGCTGCATTTCGCGGCAGAAACTACGCCGTGCCAGACGATGTTGTCGAAATCGCCATTCCTGCGCTTCGCCATCGAGTCGTGATGAGTGCGGAAGCGGAAGTGGAGGGATTGCTCGTTGATTCCGAGCTCCGAACCCTATTGCGCGGCATCGAAGTCCCCAGGCTGTAAATCCCGTGGATCAGAATCTCAACGCCGAAAAGCTTTTCGATTCCGTCGGTTCCTATTTATTCTGGGCGCCATGGATCGGACTTGCGTCTCTTCTACTGCCACTCTTGATATTGGCGTTGGTCTGGCGGATCTATCCAACGCTACGGTGGCTTTGGTTCATGATTCCCTTGACCGCTGCCACGGTGTTGGTCGCGATCGATCCACTCTATCGACACTTTATCGTCGTCTTCGATTTGGCGGCCCTATCCTTCGTCGTTTTGGATTTATTGACCATCACGAGCCAAAGTGGGATACGAGTCGAACGCCATATGGTGCGAAGCGCTTCGCTCGGTGGCACCCACCCGGTGAAGCTGCTGGTGGAGAATCGCAGCGATCGAACCAAGCGGCTTGTGATGCGCGACGATTTACCTCGCGAACTGGATGCGAAACCCGAAGTCCATCGCTTTCAGTTAGAGTCTCGCAAGCGAACGGAAATCGATTACAAGCTGACTCCGAAACGTCGGGGCATCTATCGATTTGAGTTCATCTACTTTCAATTGTTGAGTCAGTTCGGATTGTGGACTCGCAACCTTCGCAAACCATTGCCAGGGGAATTGCACGTCTATCCTGACATGAAGCAACTGTCGGAATACGCTATTCTCGCGCGCACCAACCGACTGAGCTTGATCGGTGTTCGCAAGACGCGGAAAGCGGGGCAAGACAACAATTTCGAACGGCTTCGAGATTACACGCAAGACGACAACTACAAACATATCGATTGGCGTTCGACGGCTCGTCGCAACAAATTAACCGTCAAACAATTTCAGACAGACCAAAGCCAACGAATTGTTTTTCTGGTGGACTGCGGAAGGTTGATGACTGCGGAATACCGTGGGTTGAGCTTGCTGGACTATGCTCTCAACTCGATGCTCATGCTTAGTTACGTTGCGCTGCACCAAGGGGACTCGGTAGGCTTGATGTGTTTCTCCGATCGCATCGAATCGTACGTCCCAGTTCGAGGGGGCGCTTCGCAAATGAATCGACTGCTCCATGCAAGTTTTGACCGCTTTCCGACCCTCCAGCAAACCAATTACAACGAAGCCTTTTTGCACTTCTCGAAGACTTGCCGAAAGAGATCCTTGGTCGTCTTGCTGACCAGCGTGATCGACGATGTATCGGCGGCGCAGATCACGGGATACTTGACGACGCTTCGCGGAAAGCATCTCCCTCTCCTGTGTTTGCTGCGTGATCGGGCTGTTTTTGAGTACGCCGACAATCCGAATATGGATGAGTCTGTTCTGTATCGAAGCGCCGCTGCCGCCCAGCTACTTATCTGGCGCCACGACGTCATCCAAAAGATTCAGAACGCAGGAATCCTGGCTGTGGATGCGTTTCCCGATGCACTGACTTCACCGCTGGTGAATCAGTATTTGGAAGTCAAGGCAAAGCACTTGTTGTAAGAGCCTATCCGAAAACCGTCGAAAACCGCGGCTAGCGCCAATGCGGCTCATTGGCGTGATTAGGTGCGGAGGTGATGGATGTGGAGTTGATCGGCGGGTAGGGATTCTCGTGCCAGATCAAGCAAATGCTCGTGATGCGTAAAGAAGATGACTTGCGTTCTCGTTGACAATTCCGCCAGTCGCTGCAATGTCGCGGCGCTTCGCTTATCGTCGAAATGCACCAAGATGTCGTCGACAATGAAAGGGATCGGTTCGTGATGCGACAGCCAATTCTCTAAACAAGCAAGCCGCAACGACAGGTAGAGCTGATCGCATGTGCCGTCGCTCATCTGATGGACATGCAAGTCCTCGGAGGTGCCACCGCGAACGCCTACCATCACCGCTTTTCCGTTTTCGTCCCAGTCAACTCGCAACCGTTCGAAACCACCAAGGGTCATTTTTTGGAAGGTGTCGCCTGCAGCCTTGAGAACAGGCCCTTGGTTCTTTTCGCGAAATCGTTCCATGCCTGCGTTCAATACATGCGAGCAGACTCGCAATACCATCAGTTCCCGAAATTGCTCTTCAATGGTGGCTGCTAGAGACTCGCAATCGACCGTGGCATCGAGGGCTTCTTCTTGACGCATGAGCTGCTCGAGCAGACTGTTCTCTCGATGAAATTCTTCGAGCGATTTCTCTTTGTCCAACTCCAAGAAAGCTACCTCGGAAGCAAGCTGCTCGATACGAGGTTCCAGACTGTCCTTTTCTAAAGCCGCTCGTTCCACCTCGGCGAGGAATTCATTCAGATCGCCCAAGCCACACTCCGCTTGGATAGCACTCTCGATCGTTCGAATATTGTTTAACAAGGAGCGTTTCTCGTTGGCTCTCTCGGCTGCGATGATCAACTCCTCAGGGAATTGCACTTTGGCTTCCACCATCATGCTTTGGATACTTCTCTGCGTGGCGTCGTGAGAAGCCTGTAATTCACGCAGCTCTCCTTGAATTCGGACCAACTCTTGATTGAGACGATTTCGGTCCTCTTTGTCGCTCCGTGCTTTCTCTATCCTTTGCGTCAACACTCGAACTTGTACGTCCTCCGCCTCTCCGACGCAATCCGGGACAGCGGTCGCAACGGTCCGCTCGAGAGACTCGAGAAACTCTCTGGAGTCTCGATCGATGCCATCGATTCGCTTTTGATAATCCGCACGCTGAGTTTCGTGCTCACGAATTTTTTCCAACACGGCCAATATTCGCGATGCCTCCATCGGGGATGCGTTGGATGGGAGTTGCAATCGTCCCATTTCCTCGCCCCAATCTCGATGCCAAAGATCAAGTTCGGATTGGCATTCTTCAACATCGACAGAAGCTTTCTCTAGCTCCAGTCGACCGCGAATTAGAGCGATCTCGCATTGTTCTCGCTCCCTTTCAATCAGTCGGGCTCCTTCGTCCTGCCTCGAAGCATAGTCCACCAGACTCGTCAGATCCGTTGGAAGCCTATCTCTCTCCTCTGGTTTGATTCGACTAAGAACTGTCACCAACTCGAGGATGAATTGTTCGATCTGGGACTCCAGCTTTTGTGCGGACCGTAATTTTTGTTCAAGTGCATGGGATGCTTTTCGCAGCTCAGCGACTTGCTCGATCCATGCCTTAGCCTGGCGAGGAGGACGCGATGGTAGATCACAAGATTCCCAAACACTCTCCCAACGCTTGCTCCAGTCATTGCGATCCGTATCCGATTGTGTCAACCATTCTCTTTGCTGGGCGATTCGATCTTCGATCGTTTGCTTCTCGACCCGCAACTGCGCCTTGGCTGCTACGCGATCGGCGTCGTTTCGCAAAGTATCAGCTATTTCATCCGCTTTGCGCAAAGCCCCTTCAAACGCTTCTTCGATCGAATCCCCTATTTGGGACTTCGTTAGGTAATCTTTGCATTCGACTGCGTTCAGATCGCCACCGCGGATTCCGCTCTTGATCAATCCCCAACCTTGATCACGGAATGCCCGGGATTCGAGCAGATCCTTTATCGTGAGAATCGAATGACCTGCTTCCAGCAGCGACAGCTTCTGAATCGAGTTCGCTTTGGATTGTTCCAGTTCTCGAATCGATGACGTGATTTGCTTAAAACTGTCGGCAAGTGCTCTTTCCTCGTCCTCGAATTGCTCTACGAGGGATCGAGCGGGAATCGCGACAGATAGAAGCTTCTCTAAGTCTGGTTTCGGTGCATCGATTGCCTCGTACCTAGCTCGCAAATGGGTCTCTAGATCGTCGGCTTCCTTTCGCAGATCCTGAAGATCCTCCTCTAGGTTTCCTTCTCGGGTAATCTTCTTTAGCGTGGCTCGCAGAGTCACCGCGTGTTCGGAAACAGCAAGCTGGGAGAGACGCGATTCGGCGGACTGCATTTCTAATTTCAGTTTTTTCAGCGCGTTCTGTTTAGCTCGAAGGCGTTCCTCGTTCCCTTCTTTCTTGTTTCCCAGTTCTTGAATGCGTGTTTGCCGTGAAAGCACAGACCGCAAAGCATCTAAATCCACTAGGCCAACCGTTCGACCGATCTCTCGTTGCAGCTGTCGAATCTTGTGTTCGTGATCGTCGCGAAACGAGACCAGACGGGGGCGTTGCTTTTGAGCGTTAAGATGGACACCTAGCTCCTTTTTCAGATCATCGATCCCTTGTAGATTTAGCAGTCCGTCATCGGGAGTAGGAAGTGCATCGATTTGCTCTTTCAATTCTTGCAATCGTTTTTGCAAATGTTCGATGCGAGACTCGTTTTGATTGAATTTGAGGAGCAGGCTCTGGGCTTGCTTTCCAAACTGTTCATGCAGCATCGGCGTTGTCGCTTCAGCCGCCAGCTTGGATTGCGACGCTTTCCAAGATGCGACCAATGGAATCGATCGCAGGATGCGCTTGCAACGCAAGATCTCCGACTGCTTGGATTGGATTTCCTTGACGAGCTGCTCTCGCCGCTGCTTCGCGTTCTCCATAATGGAACGATGGTTTTCCCAAGCTTCCGAGGAGACAAGCGAGCGTTTTCGACGATCGCGAGCCGCGTCCAAGGCTTTGATGGCGGTGCCTAAGGTTCCACCGGGACCATGCGGTTTGAACAATGCTTGAAGCTCATCGGCGAGCCTGGACTGGACCGATCGCAATTCCGAAAGCCCCGCCGCGCTCGCAAAGAGGGCTTCACCGATCTCTCCTCCACCCGCGACCAAATCCTGGCCCCCTCGGCGCAACGACTCATGGTTGATTCCGAACATCGTCGCGAACGAATTACGATCGACATCGCCTAGATACTTCCGAAGCACTTCATCCGGAACGGGGGCCGTGTCGAATTCATCTCTAAGAGTATTCTGATTCCCTTTTCTACGAACAAGCCGATGCACCGTACCATCGGAATGGCACAAGGTGCCTCCAACCCTCAGGTTTTTGTACGGATGCAGAAAGTCATCCGAGGTTCGAGTAGGGAATCCGTAGAAGAAATCCGTGATCGCGCGGAGAGCGGAACTCTTTCCCGCCTCGTTTGGACCAAAGACGATATGGAGTCCGTGTCGCCCCTGGGAAAAGTCCAATGTGACTTGTGTAAACGGGCCGACGGCCAACAAGTCGAGTTGCTGCAATTTCACCCTGCCACCTCTTTGTTCTGCAATCGCTCCATCAATCGCGAACGCGCTTCGGCAACTATCTCGGCCAACCAATCGTTCCTGTCGACAGAAAGTTGCTCGCGCAAATCCGAAGGAAGCCTCTTCAAACAATCTTCGCCTAATTCCTGAGCGAGCGTCGTGTCGGTCGACAAGGAATCGAATAAGTCCTCCAGCTCTTGTCTTGCGTCATCGCTCAATCGAGGTCGTTCCTCGTCGGCAATGGACGGGGAGGTCTGAAGCTTTACTTTCTCAATCCAGAGTGTTTCACTACTGACCTGAAGCCCCAGTGAACGAATCTCACTCGTCCATTTGTTTCGGCTCGCGAGCAAGGTTTCATGGAGGGGAGTGCGGCCGGAGACCACAACTCGCACTGCGAGCGTCATGCCTGGATGCTGGCGCGCCGTGTTTTCAAGCGAGGAACGAACAAGGTGAATAAATTCAGACTCCGATTCGATTCCAGTCGCATCGACGGGTACCAATTCCCACCGCAAGACATCAACCGCTTGGAACTCGACGGTTGAGATCCGATCTTGTTCGACAGTAACCAGCAAAACACCTTTGGCCCCTGTTTCACGGATATGCCGGCCTTGGATATTTCCAGAGAAGGCAATGTACGGAGAATCGCACAACGTCTCACGCTGGTGGATATGCCCCAAAGCCCAGTAATCGTACCCGTGTCTTTTCAACGCATCGAGCGAACAAGGAGCATAACTCTCATGCCCCTCTCGTCCCGCGACGCATGTGTGCAGCAGTCCAATATTGAAGTAACCGGACTTGGGAGGAGGATAGTTTACAGACAAATCTTCCGTGACTGACTGGTTAGCAAAGCTTTGCCCATGCAACGCAACTTGAAGAGAATCGATCGTCACGGTGTGCGCCGCATCGCTTCGAAAAACAACAACATTGGGAGGCAAGTTCAGCGACTTGGTCATCCGATTCGCTGCATCGTGATTCCCCGCAATGAGATAGAGGGGAATCCCCGCTCGATCAAGCCTGCTGGCTTGGGCAACAAAGAACAATCCTGTGTTCATATGTTTCCAGTCGCCGTCGTAAAGGTCTCCTGCGATTATGACGAAGTCGACTCTTTGATCGATTGCCAAATCGATAAGGCGAGTGAGCGCTTTGCGAGCTGCATCTCGAATCTCATCAACCGGCGCTCCTTCGTACTTCTCCAGTCCTTTGAGAGGACTATCGAGATGAATATCCGCGGCGTGCAAGAACTTAAACATGAGCCTCCTAAATGAATTCCAATCCGAGCTATAGGGTACGTCTGCTTTTGCGGCGTGTGTTTACTTAGTGCCTATCCGAAAACCATCGGAAACCGCGGCTAGCGCCAGAGCGGCTTATGGTTTTCGGATAGGCTCTTACTAGCCAAACGCTTACTTACCTGAAAGAACAAACTCTTCGCGAGAAAGAACGCCGTTCTTGTCCTTGTCAAAGCGAAGGAATCGCTTCGGTGCTTCTTCGGGATCGGGTTGCCCCTGCATGAACTCCTCTTTCGTTAACGAACCATCGCGATTCGAATCCCTCCGGTCAAACATCGCGTTGCGGTCTTGTTTGGGTTTGGTATTGCTTACGGCATTTGAACTGTTTGCGGTGGCTAAATCTTTCCACTGCTGTTTAGCTTCTGGGTGCTTTGCTAAGAACTTTTTCAGTTCAGCAAGAACATTCGGTTTTTCCGATGCGAGATTCTTTGATTCCAAGGGATCCGAAGCGTAGTCGTACAACTCGTACTCTGCGGTAGCCTCCGATTCGCCCGGCTTTTTCCATTCGACCATACGATAGCGATCGTTTCGGATCGCCCGGCCAATGACTTGGCCAACACCAGGTGCGGAGCGAGGATAAACATGAATCACATGGTCGCGGGACATTTGTGAGGGTTTATCGAGAACCGCAGCAAAACTCTTTCCATCGATTTGTTCCGGTGCAGGTAGACCCGCGAGCTCGGCGAGAGTCGGGTAGATATCGACCGTCTCCACCAGCGCGCTGGATCGAACACCGGGTTTCTTTCCTGGTGCCGATACGATGAGCGGGATGCGAGTCGCTTGTTCGTAATTCGTATGCTTGCACCACATCCCGTGATCCCCCAGATGCCAACCGTGGTCACCCCATAGAACGACAATCGTATTTTCTCTTAGGCCGTTGCGATCCAACTCGTCGAGTACCTTGCCAAGCTGTGCATCCATATAGCTGGTGGCTGCGTAGTAACCATGGATGAGCGTCCGTTGCGTCTCTTCTTCGATCGCTCCTTGCTCGGGCATATCCTTGTAGGCCCTCAGTTCGCCACCGAATTGGGGAGCGTAGCTCGGCGCGCCTTCAGGGGCCTTTTTCAGTTTCGCTGTTTGTATTTTCGTTGCGTCGATCAAGTCCCAATACTTTTTCGGTGCAACGAATGGCAAATGCGGCTTCAGAAAACCGACAGCCATGAAGAAGGGTTGGTCAGGATTCTCCGAGGCAGCTTGCAATCGTTTCACTGCCTCGTTTGCGATCTTTCCGTCTCCGTAAAAATCATCCGGTACGTCTGCTGATTCGAATGCCGCTCCGCGCGGACCATTTTTACTGTCGCGGGCCCCTTCCGTGCTCTCGGCCAACGCATAACTGCTCCCTTTCGGTCGAAAGGAAGGGACGCTCCAGCTAGCTGTATCATCTTGATTGCCGTGGCCCACGTGAAAGATTTTCCCCATGCTCTCGGCGCGGTAGCCGTGCTTTTGGAAGAACTGGCCGAGCGTAACGGCCTCGGGTGCTGTCTTTCGGAAATTGGTCGCGAGATCGTAGATCCCCAGGGATTGAGGCCGAAGACTGCACATCAAAGCATTCCGAGAAGGTGAGCAAACAGCTTGATTGCAGTAGGCCTTTTCAAACAAAACGCCTTGCTCGGCCAATTTATCCAGATTGGGGGTCACCGAGATCGGGTCGCCGTAGCATCGAAGAATTGGCTTCAAATCGTCGACGCAAATGAGGAGAACGTTTTTCTTTTGCTGCGAGGATTCGATCTCCGTCGCGTCCACCCAGTCTGAGCAAGCAACGTTGGCCAGAAGTGCGGATCCGACGAGCAATAACAGCGAAGCAATCGAGTTTCGGGGTCGTTTCATCGAGGCACCAGCGGGGTGATGGAGAGGATACAAGAGGAGTGTTTTCGGATGGACGAGTTGCGGGGCTCAGTGGAATTAAGGCATTGTAGCAGAACAACCTCAGGATCGGAGCTATAATGAAGGGGCGCTTGCCCTCCTGACCGACCTCCGCGAATCGATGCCTTAATCCAACCATGACTCGCTCCCTCCCACTTGATTCCGTTCCGTTTCGCAGGCAATTCTTCCACGGTGCTGGAGTTCGTCTCGGTGGATTAGCATTGGCCTCTCTGTTGGGAGCTCCCAAATCACAGGCGAATGAGTTGGCTCGCGTGCATCCTGCGTTGCCAGGCATGCCCCACTTTCCACCCAAGGCGAAGTCGATCATTTACCTCCACATGAACGGAGGACCATCTCAGATCGACATGTGGGATTACAAGCCCGAGTTAAGCGATCAGTTCGACAAAGATCTACCCGACTCCATCCGTCAGGGGCAGCGGATCACAACCATGACTAGCGGGCAAGCGAGGTTGCCTGTCGCTCCTAGTAAATTCAAATTCACGCAGCATGGCCAATGTGGGAGATGGGTGAGCGAACTACTACCTCACACAGCAAAGCTCGTAGACGACCTCGCTGTCATCAAGACGGTGCATACCAACGCAATCAACCACGATCCTGCTTGTACGTTCGTCATGACGGGCAATGAAGTTCCTGGCAAGGCGAGTCTAGGATCCTGGCTAGCATATGGGCTGGGAAGCGAAAGCAACGATCTGCCGGCCTTCGTCGTTTTGACTCCCACTTGGAGTTCGACAGCTGCTGCTCAAGCTTTGTTCACACGCATGTGGTCGAGTGGTTTCTTGTCTACCAAGTACACAGGAGTAGCGCTTCGCAGCAGCGGTGACCCTGTCCTTTACTTACCCAACCCGGACGGCGTTCGTGCGGAGGATCGGAAAGTGATGCTCGATGCGCTCAAAGCGATGAATCTGGAACGCCACCGTTCGATGCAAGATCCGGAGATCCTGACTCGCATCGCTCAATATGAAATGGCGTTCCGGATGCAGACGAGCGTTCCAGAATTGGTTGATATACAGAGCGAGCCAGCATCGGTCTTGGATCTTTATGGCCCAGAGGTAACCAAACCGGGTACCTTTGCGTCGAGCGCCCTTTTGGCGAGACGATTGGTGGAGCGAGGAGTTCGGGTCGTTCAATTACTGCATCGCGGATGGGACCAACATGGAAACATCGCCAACGATCTTCCCGCCCAGTGCCGGGATACCGATCAAGCTTGTGCGGGGCTTTTGACCGACTTGAAACAACGAGGATTGCTCGATTCGACGTTGGTCGTTTGGGGGGGCGAATTCGGACGGACCGTTTATTGCCAAGGTGGACTCACGCGAGAGAACTACGGGCGCGACCACCATCCCAAGTGCTTCACCATGTGGATGGCGGGTGGTGGAATCAAAGGTGGCATCGAATATGGAAAGACAGACGACTACAGCTACAACGTGGCCGAAAACCCTGTCCATGTGAACGACTTGAACGCGACCATACTTCACTGCATGGGGATTGATCACGAAAAATTTGTCTTCCCCTTTCAAGGGCTTGAGCAGCGGTTAACGGGTGTTGAACCACAAAGAGTCCTAACCGAGTTGCTCGCTTAAACGGATTTGTGGTGACTTGTTTGTGCACGGCCCCGGCTACGGGGCCAGGCCTTGAGCGGCTACCGGAACGCTCGGCATACCGGACATTCAAAGTGTCTTCCCGCTCCCGAAGCGACTGTGCGCGGTAAGTTAGACAGGAGCAGGGGTTCTGATTCTCTCCTCCTCGTGGCAATTCGCTTGCATTGGCGATTTAGCTAGCGAGGAACCTAACTGCAAAACGCGCAATCTAACAGGTCACGCTAATTGGAAATCTTCGCCCAACCTCACCAATCGGAATCTGCGGAAAATGGATTTCAGTTTCTGATACCAGTTGTTCCGTTTGGAGCTTTTGCAACGATATCGGTGTCTCTATCTTTGAGCTTATGCGCCGAGGGCATGCGATAAGGTCTGCAGGTGCTGAGTATTATGTTCGATGCATGGATGTCGAACTCTTGGATTTCGTTTCCTTCTTTTTTCCTAGACTTTTCCTATGTCTACCGCCACATCGGACGAAAACCGAGATAACCGAGCTTTCGAAGTCCGACTTGAAGGCCGCCGACTATTATCCGGCCGTTCTCCAAAAGATCATCGCGGCGCTCGCGGCAGAGGGGGGGGCAGTCTGGGTGATCGACCAGGACGGGGCGATGCGTCTGGCGCATCAAATCCAGCTGGACCCGCATTTAATGCAATCCGATCGCCCGGAAGCGATCCAGCACGGACGGCTTCTTTCGCGGCTCATCTCCCAAGGTAGAGCGGAGCTCGTGCCACCGCAATCGGGCTCCGGGGACCCGGATGGGGAAGCGAACCCAACCCCACACTTGCTGGTTACCGCCCCCCTGATTGCGAACAAACAACCGGTCGGGTTGCTTGAAATTCTGCAGCGAGCCAATTCACCTGCGGAAGCCCAACGGGGCTATTTGCGGTTTTTGGA
>JALOQZ010000060.1 GCA_025459245.1 Pirellula sp. | reverse complement strand
CTTCGCTCTTGGCAAGCTTACGTCCCCATTCAAATGCGAGTTCGTCATCGACTTGAATGACGTCATCGATGACGGTCCGGTCCAAGTTCTTTGGGACGAAACCGGCTCCGATACCTTGGATTCGATGTTTGCCCGGTTGACCACCGCTGATAACCGGCGACTGTTTGGGCTCGACCGCGATAGCTTTGAAATTCGGATTCAGTTTCTTGATGTAGCGTGCGACACCTGTAATCGTTCCACCGGTTCCGACACCAGCCACAATGGCATCGATTTGTCCTGCGGTATCGGCCCAAATCTCAGGGCCGGTGGTGCGTTCATGGACTGCGGGATTGGCAGGGTTTTCAAATTGCTGAGGCATCCATCCCGACGGGTCATTTGCGACGAGCTCGGCCGCTTTGGCGATGGCTCCTCGCATGCCGTCGGCGGCTGGGGTTAGAACCAGATTCGCGCCGAGTGCTCGAAGGAGCGCTCGCCGCTCGATCGACATGGACTCTGGCATGGTCAAGGTAAGTCGATAGCCTTTCGCGGCGCAGACAAACGCGAGCGCGATTCCCGTGTTGCCGCTCGTCGGTTCGATGATATGCGTTTCTTTCGTCAGTTTGCCCGACTTCTCGGCTTCTTCGACCATCGCCATCCCAATCCGATCTTTGACGCTGTTCAAAGGATTAAAGAACTCGCACTTGGCAAAGACGGTCGCATGCTCCGCAGGTACCAGACGATTGATCCGGATCATCGGGGTGTTTCCAATGGTGCCTACTACGTTATCGAATGTTTTACCCAAAGGCATTTGTAACTTTCTTTCCGCGAATCCTGAGAACAAAAAGGTAAATGGAGACAGGTGATCTCAACCGCTCTCATTCGAGGGGCACGAGGTTGAGAATCCGCCGTCGCGCATATCTGGTTCACCACCAGTGTAAGGTTTTTTGAGGTTTGAGCCCACCTAGTCTATCCCGGGCCTCCCTGGATATTTCCCAAGTACTGAGCTCGCACTTCAGGGTGATTCTTGACTTGATCGGGCGTACCTTCGCAGAGAACGGCCCCCTTGTTGATCACGTAGCATCGATCGACAGCACCGAGGATTTCCAAGGCTGCGTGATCGGTGATCAGAATCGAAATGCCGGTGTCGCGAAGCTCGAATATGGTTTCTTGAATGCTCTGTACTGTCACCGGATCGATACCCGCAAATGGCTCATCGAGCATGATGATGCGAGGGTTCGACACCAGGCATCGAGCGATTTCCAGCCGGCGACGTTCCCCACCGGACAGTTTCGATGCTTTGGAACGCCGAATATGAGTGATTTTGAATTGCTGCAGTAGCTCTTCGGTCCGTTCGCGCCGCCCCTTGCGGTCGACTCCTAAAAGCTCGAGCATGGCGAGGATGTTTTGTTCGACCGTCAGCTTTCGAAAAACGCTTGATTCCTGTGCCAAGTAGCCCATGCCGCCATCGCGCGCTCGGCGATACATGGGCCAGAAAGTAACTTCTTCCCCCATCAAAAAGACTTGGCCGCGATCGGGCAAAACAAGCCCGCAGGTCATTCGAAAGCTGGTTGACTTTCCCGCTCCATTGGGGCCGAGCAGACCAACGATCTCCGCCGGGCCGACTCGCATGCTGACACCGTTAACTACCTTGCGTCGGCCATAGGTTTTTTCAAGTCCGACGACGCTGAGAACATCCATGTTCATCTATTTCCCGTGAAAGGATTTTCGGTTATCGGATCAATCCCATCCGCTGCACATTGGGCAGGAACGGTACCGGAGCGTTCCAAACGTGCGGCCAAAAGACAATAACAGCTCTGCCGATCATCAATCGCGCTGGGGTATGGTTTTCCGCCCAAGATCTTGCATCCGAGCTTGCCGCGGAGTTGTCGCCCAGCGGAAAGTACCAACCCTCTTTCATTGGAAAGTCGACAATGCGGCGCGAAGTGGTCAGAGCGCTCTCCCCCCACTTCTTAGGAAGCTCCGCCAGCACGTTTCGATCAAGGGACTCGATCCCCATGCGCATCAACAGTTCATCGTAGGTGGTGCTATGCGAGTTTTGGGCATATGTCTCACGCGATCCAGGGGGAAGCGAGTTTCGAAGGGTCTCGCTTAGATTCGGATAATCGTGCAGCTGACCAAATCCCTGTGCGATGTAGTAGATGTCTCTAAACACTTTCGCTCGCGATAATCGCAGCTCCCCACCCGCAATCGAGATTCCGATAGGCGCTCCATCGAGAGGATCTTCGTTTGTCGCTGTCGGTCCTTTCGGTTTGCCGCCCACAACATCCGACCAGTTGATTCGATTGGATGGAGACCATTCCACGGCGGCTCCGTCAACCCACAAAACAATTTGATCGTCGACGTTGGATAGCTTCACGCGATGCTTTTTGCCGGAACGAATTCGTGTATCGGCTTGAATCTGCTGCACAAGCTCGCCATTCGATTCAAAGACATTTAATAGCTGTCCATCTTTCTCGATGCGTGCGAGCGCCTTTCCGTCAGCGAGATTGATGTCGACAAGGTGCTTTGCTCCCGACTCCACGAGCAGAAGCGAAATAACTTGTGACCCAGCTGAGGTCTCGAACTCGAACTCGCCAGCAACATCGCCGGTCCAATGAATGCCATCGCTTCCACCAGGGGCTCTCGGCTCTTTGCTTTCGACGGTACTGACGACCGTCTCTGAAAAACGGTCGGATGTGGGATCCGTCGAGGCGATGTAGCTGGCATTGTAGGCGGTGAAGTCCATGATCAACCGGGGCTGGCGAGCGTCGGGGCGAGCCGGGAAAACACCGTTTCGTTGAATGTAGTTCCAAGCGGCTGGATCGACGACGCGATGGTAATATCGCAACCAGCTCGCTTCTTTCGTCTCGTTTTTGCAAACCGCCGACCAAGCTTTATCATCCCACTGCACTGTCCACTTCTTATCCTCGGGAGAAAGAGGCTGCCACAAGCTCGGCATACCTGCCTTCACGAGCGGTTTGGGAATGAAGTGAGTGTCGCTCACGGGCTGGAGCATCGCTCCGAGTACATTCGGTGGTTTTCTGGCGATCTCAAACGGCTTATTCGGTTCGTCGTTGCGGCGGACATAAATATCACCTTCGGTGATTCGAATGGTTTCGTTTGGAAGGCCGATACAACGTTTGATGTAGTTCTGGCGAGCATTCTCAAGAAACTTGAAGACGATCACATCCCAGCGTCTTGGGCTATTCCAAACGTAGGCCAGTTTGCTGACCAAGATTCGGTCGCCGGTGAAGGTCGCTTGGTTCGCATTCTTGGTCGGATCAGCTCCTTGAGGTTTCCTGCACAACGGGCAAACCGTTCCGACGACGGAGTGTCCAGCGATACGGGCCCCTGTTTCCGAGGAGTACTCGGAACTCGCCCCGCATTGATATTGAAATCCGCAAGACTCACATACCACGTCCTTGTGCGCACCCATCAAAGTAGGGGCCATCGATCCGGTGGGGATCACGAACGCTTCGGCGATAAATGCTTTGAAGAGCAACGCGAGGATGAACGCGACGGCCAAGCTCTCGACGGTTTCTCGAAACACTAAACCTTTGGACGGAGGCGCTGGCTCACCGCCGGGGCGATCAACCGCAGCTTTTCCCGCATCTGCTGAAGTGCCTTCGGCAGACGTTGAAGGTGGGGAGGAGGCGGGGGTGTTATGCTCATCCGTTGCCATGCAAACTGATATTTCTAGCGAGGAACATGGAAGGTAGTTGGGAAATCGAAGCGAATTAGTATAGCTGCAACCCGATCCTCACCGCAGCGCTAGAAAGAGCACAACCAAGAAAGATGCAAAAGCTAGCAATCCCATTGTCGAACCGGCGTCCCACTGTGGAACGGTCGTCCTCGACCGTTCAGGAGTGCCTCACGCGCTGCAATAGTCCGGAGATTTTGCACGATGGGAGAGGTGGTCTAGCGTACTGAAGCCGTCGAGGACGACAGCTAGACATTGGGCGACCGTTTCTAAGAAGCCAGCTCTTGCACGGCCTGGGGCAACGTCCTGCTCGTCGTCGAAACACGCCCTCCGTCCGGGGCTACTTGTACATGCTCGAAGCCGTTGATAACCGATTCAATGGACGGCTGCAGTTCGATCAACATATCGGACAGATATGCTAGCACATCATAAGTCGCCGTTCCTTGGTATTTCCCGACAATCTCCAGGCGACCCAAGATCCTACCCTCCGATTCGATCGGCAGTTTCACTTGCCAGCGATCGGCGATCTCCGGCATGCTGTTGACGTTCCAATTTGCATGGAAGCCTTCGTGCAGCCAAGGCATATTCAAATCGAGAGAAATCTTGGCCAGCGAATGCTTCTCCGCAAATTCAACGAACGTGCTCCAAACGATTTCCCACTCTCGCGATCCTTGCAGACGAACCTTTTGAATTCGGACAGTGTTCTCCGCCAAACCGCGACGAGCCAATAGACTCTTGGTAAAACCCCAGACCCGTTTGCAAAGCAGTTCTAGTTCAGCGAAGCCAAAGGCACGCGTCGCAATGAGCAATCCCATCGCCATGAGAATCGCTGCGACCGCGATCAGATCGGTTCCGAGCAAGACACTTAGTACGGCACCGCCCGAAGTCACCACGGAAAGGGTGGTTATCGCGCCCACCAACCATTGATTGCGAATACCAAGCCGCATCAAGTTGTGGTGAAGATGCCCGCGATCGACGGTGAATACACTTCGTCCGGTCAATTTGCGCCGGATGATCGCCATCGAGGAATCGAATAGCGGAATGGCCATTAGTGCGACGGGTACCATGATGGGCAAAGCGGAGTTGCCTGCGACTGAGCATCGCATTGCAAGAACACCCAACACCAAACCCACCAGCATGCTGCCTGCATCGCCGAGAAACACTTTGGCCGGCGGTAGATTGAAGAAGAGGAAGCCTAGCAAGGCGCCTGCCATGCTGGCCGCGAGAATCGATTCAACTGCGTTCCCAGTCCAGTAAGCGATTGCCGAAAGGGAAGCGCATGCGATCCAGCCAACCGAAGAACAAAGTCCATCCGCTCCATCGATGAGGTTCACGGAGTTGACTGCGAGAAGAAGCCATCCGAGTGTAACAGGAACGACCAAAACACCTAATTCAAACTCCCATCCGAATAAACTCAATCGGGGAATCGTGAAACCGAAGGCGATCAACGAAGCACAGATGAGAACTTGGCCAGCCAGCTTTTGACGACCCCGAAGCCCGACTCGGTCATCAAGTACTCCGAGGGCAACGATGGCGATGGCACCGATGGTCAACGAAACGGCTTGGTAAATGTTCGATGTAGAGGCAGACGCAATGTCCTCTCGAGCGCCAAGCATCAGTGCAACGCTCGCGATCAAACTGATCAGCACTGCGACACCTCCGCAGAGAGCGATCGGCTCGCGATGCAGTTTCCGATGGGAATCGGGATGGTCGACCAATCCGACGCGCATCGCAATACGACGGGCAATCGGTGTCACCACTAACGAGATGAATAATGCAATCGTGAGGGCTACTAGTGGGTAAATCATAGGTGCAATCAACACGATGAGGGTCTTGAATGCAGAATTAAGGCACCGGGCTAACCTGCGGTTGCTACCAACCGCTTTCGCTGCACTCCCTTCATGATCCTCACCCCTTACCCATCCGTCTAGGTCTTCGTTCGAGAAGTATTCGTAAAAGTTAATGCTACAATTCGGATCTCCCGCTCAATCGCTACAGCTTACCGGCACGCCCGTCGGGATTCCGGAAGATCGACACGTTCTCCGTTTGATCGGCCGGATTTCTTGGCCTATGCGGGTCCTTTGACCCGCCTTGCTTGTCGATTAGGGGCGCTAATGCCGTTCCGGTGGCGATTGGGGGCGGGGTGAGTAGGCTATCGAAGGGAAAAGAATGGACCGCAGGAAATACGACGAGCTGGTATCCACGTTTTTCGAGTGGCAACAACCTGCAATCACGCAAATCTTTGGAGAATTGCTAGCTGCTGCGGCAGCGGAGTCCGCGATGACTCCTTCTGCCATCATGAGCCAGAACTACGAGACGGCTCGCGCGAACCCCGAGATTCACAACTTGCCAGGAAACTTGAAGGATGCTCGCGACGTTATCTTCCCCTACTTTTGGGGGACCGACAGTTGGAACAATCCGCTCCATCTGGAGAACGTCCGCGGGCCGGCGAACAACGCCTCGCTGATCGGAATGCTGGCTTGTTTGCTGAAGAACCCGAATTTGTGCACGGATCGATACAGCCAGCGTTCCAATGAGTTGGAAGTAAAAGCGATAACGACCCTTGCGAATTTGATCTTCTACCACACCGATGATCCCTGGGGTGTCTTCACGATTGGAGGCACGATCTCGAATCTCTACGGGGCCAAGATCGGTTTAGAGCGAGTTCTGCCGGGGGCCATGCGCACTGGGTTGGGGGCGGAACGCATTGTCGGGATCTGCTCTCAAGCGAGCCACTATTCGAACCAGACCGTCGCCGGTTGGCTTGGTATTGGGACGGAAAACCTCATCGAAATTCCCACCGATGAGAACTTGGCCATGCGGATCGATCTACTTTCGGAACAACTCGATGCGCTGTACCAATCCCGTACCAAAGTCGCGTATATCTGTTGCACGTTTGGTACCACCGATGGTTTTGGATTCGATGACATCGAAGCGGTTCACGATTTGATTCATCGTAAAGCAGCCGAGCATGACATGATGGTTCCTCAGCTTCACGTGGATGCGGCGGTGGGCTGGGCTCTTTCTATGTTGAGCGATTACGACGTCGAGTCAAACGAACTGCTGTTCGATCCCGAGATATTGGGGCTGGTCGGTTCCATTCAGGCGAAGAACAAAGGGCTGCGATTCGCCGATTCGGTTACCATCGATTTTCATAAGATGGGACGAGGGCATTATCCGGCCAGCGCGTTCATCGTGAATCGTCGCGAAGATCTCAAGTATCTTGCGAGAACCGTATCGGACACACCTTATTTCTCCGATGCCAATGCGAGCCGGGATCCTGCACTGTTTACATTGGAGTGCTCTCGCCCCGCGCTCGGTCCTTATAGTGTGATCGCTTCTCTTAATGGCATCGGTTTGACCGGATGGCAAATGCTGCTTGCTCGTTCCTTAGAACTGGCTCATCGATTGAAAACCAAGTTAGCGAAATTGGAGTACTGCAAGGTCCTCAATGCGGGAACACCGGGGGCGAGTGTGAACTGGTGGGTCTTTCCGAAAGGCCGAAACGCAGAGGCAATTTACCAGCAATTGGTTCGAAACGAGCTTAGCCTCGAGCAGCGGCAACGCTACCTACCCGAAGTTCGCCGTCTTTTTGACAAGCGGACTAAAATGATGGACCCCGCGCTCGATGCGAGGCTCGGTTTCACCACCAGCTTTGGATATTGTCCAAACGGGATCGATATCCCTGCCTGGAAAGCGGTCTTTTTCAATCCAAAGACAACGGAAGCCATGGTCGACCGAATCGTGGAAAGTATCGAAGAGTTGTAGTTGGTACAGCAACCATCGCAGCGAGTCCGTTTCGCTACAATACTTGGCAACTGCATGTCTATCCAACCCCCATCTCTCCAGGAATCAACACCATGTTGAAGACTTCGATCACGCTCGCTTTCGCTGCAGTTCTCTCAGCCCCCGCCGCCTTCATGCCCTCTCCTTCTCAGGCTCAGGAGTTGGTTAAGGTTTCCGAAGAGTTTATATACGAGAAGGCGCCGTTCCCTAGCTGCCACGCCTCGACGATCGAAGAAGCCTCGGACGGTACGTTGGTCACCGCCTGGTTCGGTGGCCTCTACGAAAAATCGGATGATGTAGGCATTTGGGTGTCGCGATGGGAGAATAAACAATGGACTGCACCGATCGAAGTCGCTAACGGGGTGCAGTTTCAATGGTCGACTCCCCAGTCCGTTGGAATCGGGGACAAGGCGAAGATGGTGGATGTGAAACGGTTTCCAACTTGGAATCCCGTTTTGTTCCAGCCATCCAAAGGACCGCTGCTCCTCTTCTATAAAGCAGGTCCCAATCCCGACGCTTGGTGGGGAATGCTTTCACAGTCGAACGATCACGGTAAAACCTGGAGCCCTGGTGTAAGGCTTCCCGAAGGGATCTTGGGACCGATTAAGAACAAGCCGATCGAGCTGTCCGATGGGACAATTCTTTGTCCGACGAGCAATGAGACGCCAGATGCGAAGAACGAGTGGACAGTGCACTTTGAATGGACCAAAGATCTTGGAAAGACTTGGACCCGTACGGCCCCGCTCAACGATCCGACGCGATTTGGCGCGATCCAACCCAGCCTATTGAAATTGGGGGGAAGCAATCTCTTGGCCTTGGGGCGTAGCCGACAAGGAAAGGTCTTTCAAATCGAGTCGAAGGATCTCGGTAAAACTTGGGGTGAAATGAGCTTGATCGATCTCCCCAATCCGAACTCGGGTACCGATGCGGTCACTCTTAAGAACGGAAAGCACCTGCTCGTCTACAACCATGTCACCAAGGAGTCACAGGAGTGGGGAGGGAGACGCTCGCCACTCAACGTCGCAGTTTCCTCCGATGGAAAGACTTGGAAATCGGTGATGGAATTGGAGAACGAGCCGAAGAAGGAGTTTAGCTATCCCGCCGTGATCCAAACTCGCGATGGCAAGATCCACATCACCTACACTTGGCTTCGCGAGAAGATCAAACACGTCGTGCTGGAAATGAAACCTTAAAACTAAGGCTTCCACCAGCGATTCAACTGCTCCGTCAACCTTGCGACTTGTTGGGGTTCTTTTTCAGCAAGGTTCATCGCTTCCGTCGGGTCTTTCGAAATATCGTAGAGTTCGGGCTTCCCGCTCGGCTCGTTGGTTGGGTCGGGGAGGATGAGCTTCCAATTCTGATCGATGCACCATCGCCAGCGAACATTCTTCTCCGGCCGGTTCAAGTCGACTGCGTTATGGGTAAAGCACGCTCCCTGCAGCGATTTGCGGGTGGATCGCGCGGTGGTATCGAGCAAGTCTATTCCTGGTAATCCGTCAGGGAGCGGCATGTCGAGAGCTTTCCAAAGAGTGGGTGCCAAGTCGATGCTTTGCGCCAGGTCGTCGCTCTGCTCCGGTTTGATTTTTCCGGGCCAACGAACCATGATCGGGGTTCGCAATCCACCATCGTAAGGGGACTGCTTGGACTTCGGTGCATAGCGAGGTCCGTCCGGATTCTGAATCCAGCCATTGTCCGCGACATAAACGACAATGGTGTTCTCCGTCAGTTTGCGGTCATCGAGGCTCCTCATAAGCTGACCGACGGTTTCATCAAACCACTCCACCATCGCCCAATACTTGGCAACATGGATGCTTGGGTGCAACTTTTTGTACTTTTCTAAAAGCCTCTCGGGAGGTGTGTGAGGGTCGTGCGGGAGGAGCGGCGCATACCAAACGAGAAATGGCTTCTGCTTTTCAACGCACTCATCGAGAAATGAGTCGATTGGCTCCATCGTCTTTCTGCCAATGACCAGTCCGTCATCGCCGTGCCTTCCTCCGCGGGTCATCCCATGCGTAAAGCCGCCCTGTTGAAATTCCCCTTGCCACCATTTGCCGGTTTGCAGCGTCAAGTAGCCTTTTTCGCTCAAAGATCGCGCTAGCGTTGGAACCGCTCGCATGTGCGCATTCATGGTCTCTCGCCCTGCGCGAAATGCGTCCGAAGCTTGAAACTGACCGGGTTTCATTCCCGGGACCATCGGGGGATCGTTCGACGTGATTTTGTGCTGATGCGGATAACGCCCGGTGAGAATTGTCGCCAAACTAGGGCAGCAAAGGCTGGAAGGGACATACCCCCGCCGAAAAGTGAGACTCTCCGAGGCGAGCCGGTCGATGTTCGGTGTTTGGATATGCGGATGCCCCATAAAGCCGTAATCGGTCCAAGCGTGGTCGTCGGAGATGATCATGACCACATTCGGCTGCGCAGCCGTACTGGACGCCCTAAAGGAAACCAGAGCAAGGCCGATGAAGGCAATCCATCGCAAGAATCGATTTGCCTGGGGTAGGTGTATTGGCAGCATGAAATTCATGGCGAATTCATCAGATTGGAAGGGAGGGGATTCAACATACGCAGAATGCAGCTTGTCACCGGCTCTTCGATGTTGTGATGGGTATTCAAGTTGGATATTCTAACTCGTCAGAGTTCGTTTCGTGCCCCGTTCCGGTCAAATCTCCATTTCCGTGAATGTCGGTCTTCTGGCGAAATGTCATTCAGGGAGCGCTCCGCATGGAGCGATCAGATATGCGTCGATTACTTTTCTCGTTTGGCTTTTCCGTTTCCCTCGGCGGGGCGCTTTTGCTCCGCGATGCCCAAGCGCTGCATGCGGTGGAAACGATTCAACCGGTCGCAAACCAGCCTGTCACAATCAAGCCTGTTGAGATCGGGCAAAAGATCCCCGATACCAAGTGGACCGACTATCAAGGAAAAGAGTGGGCTTCGAACGAGTTTCGCGGGAAGAAAGCGGTCGTGTATGCCTTTATCGGTACCCAATGTCCCTTAGCAAAAATGTACTCGGCCAAACTGGTCGAGCTGCAAAAGCAATTTGAAGAGAAGCAAGTTGCCTTCGTTGCTGTTGATTCCAACGTGCAAGACAGCTTGGCCGAAATGGCGGCTCATGCTCGCAAATACCAAATCGATTTTCCCTTTGTAAAAGACCCTGACCAGAACTGGGCAGATTTGCTCGGTGTCACTCGGACCCCTGAGGTCTGTGTCGTGGATGATAAAGGGCGATTGGTCTACCGCGGTAAGATCGATGACCAATATAGCATCGGCGTTATTCGCGAGACCGCCAGTGAACAGCCCTTGGTAGACGCCATCGAATCGGTATTGTCAGGACGCGCGGTCGAATCTCCTATTACCAAGGCTCCGGGATGCCTGATCGGTCGCAAACGTTCCGTCACGGAAGCTACAGATGGTGCATCGAATGGTTCTGTTACGTATGCCGAACAAGTCAGCCGCATCCTGCAGAAGCGATGCGTGAGCTGTCACCGACCTGAGGAAATTGGTCCCATGGACCTTTCCAACTATGAAGACGCATCGTCCTGGGCTGATATGGTTCTCGAAGTGGTTCGCGAAGGACGTATGCCGCCTTGGCATGCCAGCCCGGACCATGGCGAGTTTTCGAACGATCGACGCATGACCCAGGAAGAAATCGACACCCTGGAAACTTGGGCATCGTTAGGCACCCCGCGCGGCAATCCAGATAAAGAGCCGGAACCGCTTCGATTCGCAGAAGGTTGGCAATTGGCCTCGACCCCCGACCTCGTTGTCCCCATGTCGAAGGAGCCTTTTCAAGTTCCTGCGAAGGGAGATGTGAAGTACCAATACTTCATCGCTGATATCAACAACAAAGAAGATGTTTGGGTGCGGGGGATGGAAATTGTTCCAGGCAACCGAGCTGTCGTTCACCACGTGTTGATCTTTGTCAGAGACAAAAATGACAAGCGAAGAGATTTGGGAGGGGAACGAGGTTTCTTGGTCGGCTATGTTCCCGGAACGCGAGTCGAGATGATGTCCGAGGGATTGGCAAAACGGATCCCTGCCAATAGCCAGTTGGTGTTCCAAGTTCACTACACACCGATCGGCACTCCCCAAGAGGACTTGAGCAAAGTCGGCTTCTGGTTCGCTGACAAATCGACCGTGACTCATGAAGTTCAGACGACGAGCTCCGTCCAAATCAATCTACGGATTCCTCCGAACGAGGCGAACTACAAAACCAGTGCGATGCTCCCCGAAGAGCTCCCAGCCTGTGATCTTCTATCGATGAGCCCCCACATGCACTTGCGAGGCAAGGCATTTCGCTACACGGCAGTTTACCCAGACAAAACTCGAGAGGTGCTCCTCGATATCCCTCAATACGATTTCAATTGGCAGACGGAGTACCGACTGGCTGCGAAGAAACCTCTTCCAGCAGGCACTCGAATCTTTTGTGAAGCTGTGTTCGACAACTCGCCTAAGAATTTGAATAACCCAGACCCCAACAGCTGGGTGTCATGGGGAGATCAAACATACGAAGAGATGATGATCGGCTACTTTCATATCGCCGTTCCGATCGACCCCGCCACCGGCGCTTCAAAACCCTTGGAAAAAGTTGGACGCAATCAGTCGCCGACCCCTTCGCAGATCTTCAATTTTCTCGATACGGACGGCGATGACAAATTGCTACGCGATCAAGTGCCGGCTCGCATGCTGCCGCTATTCGATCGACTCGATAAGAATCGCGACAAGGTGCTGGAGAGAAGCGAACTGCCTCCAGGTTAATTGCTAGCTATAAAGCTTGCGCGTTATGACGATCGGGCTTGACGTTCAACTATTTCGCGAGATCCATACAATCGCCTTTCGATGAGAGAGGATAAGAAATGTCTCGCTCTGTCAAACGCCCGATCATTCGGACGGAGTTGTTGTTTGCGATCAAGGAAGGTCGCTCAGATCGAGATCTAGGAGTTTGTGTTTTGCTCAAGGAGGAGCAATATGCGATCTCGGTACTGGCTCGGTCTTGCATTGCTCTGGTTGAGTGCAACGGGTTGTTCCTCCTTGCACACAACCTTCTTTCGTCGTCATGATGACGACACGCTTTGCAAAGAAAACGACGTTCCGATTCATGGTGTTCCAGTGATGGTCAAAGTACCGACGCACTTGGAGCTTCGCGTGGATGAAACGATCCACTTGATCAAAGAACCTGGGAAGACAACGGTGCAAGTCATCGGTCCAGCCGGAACAACTCTTCGCAGTGTCGATGCGAATCTTCGTGTGACAGAGAAGATGTTCGTTCTGGATCCCAAACGACCGATGTCGGGAACAGCCAACTACGGCTTTACCTTTCAAAGCAAACCGGATGGGAATAGCAACGCAGCAAAAGATCTTGCCCGAGGAGCTGCCGGCCACGGTTATTTGCAAGGTCTCAAGTACAAAGTAGATGACCAGACACTAGCCAACGTTTCCACTTTCTTGGCGAACATCGCGCCCTTGTTAGCCACACCCGTCGCCCGATCGGAAGACGCTCCTGCAGATCCTTTGAAAGGCGTATACACGACGCGACGAACCATCGCTTTCGGACTCTTTGATCTGGCCTCTCCAAGCTTTGAGGATGAGGTGAACGCATTCTTGGAAGAGCATGTGAACCGATGCTCGCCATGCTACCCCAATAGTTCCATTCACCAACAGGTTGCCACGCCTGCGCCGGCGGAGTAGATCGACATGATTCGAACGCTTTCCACCCTTATCGTTTTGTTGACAATCGGTTTGCCTACCGGATGTACCTCTTACCGATCGACGATCATGTCGCGGTTGCCAAACGATCAATTCGTTCGGAATAGCAAGCAGTGTACCAAGGGAGTGCCCGTCACCCTCAAAGTGCCAACGCATGTCGATGTGCGGATTGTTGAAGAGTACTTCATCGTTCAAGGTGGCGGCGAGACGGTGATCCCGCAAATTGGCAAGCCGCTTCGACGTGTCGAGATGGAGACGGTCTACACACCCAAAGTTCTCACGGTGGACTTTGTTAGGCCTGCCGCCGGCACACTCAGCCTCGCTTCGGACAGCGATGGAAATGGAATCGTTCTGGATGAAGCTGGCTACTTCGAATCGATTCAAGGCAAAATTGATGATCAAACGATCGAGGATCTCAACGCTGCCATCCCTAATTTTAAAAAGCTGATCGGCACACCATCGCGTAAAGAAGCCCTCGAAGTCGCTGCGAAGGGAAAGAACACGGAACTCGGCGGTTGGCACTCGTATGATGCGGTTGTCGCGGTGAGGCGTTTTGATATCAACGAGCCTTGTTGGGAACAAGAGGTGGACGCCTTCATCGCAGAGCATCTAGCTTGCCAAGCATCCAATTGCCCTCTCGTCCCATAATCGCATGAAACCGAAGTCATATTTCGCTTCTGCGAATTTTGCGACTCGCGATATTCCTCCTCGGACCTACAACTCCCCAAGGGTTCACCAATGGCCAAAATGCGATATGGTCCATGGGAGCTCCTCGATCCCAACGACCCCAAAGTACGATTCCTTTTGGAGGCGAATCGCCTTGATCTGCAGCAACAGTATCGCCAAGCCCTCCAAGTTGCCAAGAGATTAGAGAAACGTCTTCGTTCCGCCCCGTTCGGGGCCATTCACGGGGTAGGCGTCGAGCTCTTCCACAAGCGAGGGCTTATCGCCTTGCCCTTGCAATTTTGCGTGACAGTCTGGGTCGATCGCAAGCGTGATGCGAGCGAACTTCTCAGAACCAAGCGATCGATTACACGAGGCATCACAAGCGATGATCGCGTTCTTGCGATTCCGTCTACCTACGGTGGCTTGCAAGTAAAAGTGCTTGAAGGAACGGTGAAGCTGGCCGTCGACCGACGCGAAACGAGGCCTTCGTCGGAAAGAGATTTGGTAGATTCGGATTCTCGATTCGATGAATCGCTCACAGGCGGAATCGCCATTGCGGCCTCTGCGGGCGACAGGTGGGGAACTTTGGGATTGGTGTTTCGCGATCCATTGCAAAGGCTCATCGGAATGACTTGTGAGCATGTGGTTTCTAGTGGAGCGGTTTGTTTGCCGCATGGTACAAGCCATGAGTCGCCGCAGCCAATCGGTTCAGTGATCGCTTCTCGCAGATCGCCTCGATCAGGTGTGGATGCAACTTCGGTGCAACTTTTGGATTATTTTTATGAAGGCATATTAGGGTTTGAGGAGCATTACCCTAACATGAAGTTCTTGGTGACCGCTCCGGCTCGAACCAGCTATTGGAGTTGGCTTCTTCAGCTTCCCGTGTCCGTGCGCGGTGCAAGCACAGGGAGAGTGGTTCAAGGTCGAGTGACGATGCCTGTGGTCCATTCGATTGAATTGGGTGGGGATACCTTTCGCGATCTGATGGTCATCCATTCTCGTTCTGCGTCCTCGTCCATTGTTTCGGAAGGGGACAGCGGAGCTGCGGTCATCATGCGATACGGTGCCGAATGGGTATGGATCGGTCTGGTGATCGGGATGATAGACCCGTACACGATGGTCGCTTGCAAACTGCCCAAAGCTTGGAAAGCATGTGCGCTGGACCTGTCGTACGCACCCAAAGAGCGACGTTGGAGGCTCGGGGAATGAAGCTTTACCGATGGTTACTCACTTTCTTCGCCATGGCGAAAATCGCATCGAGCGGAATCTCGATTTCGTACGCGCAAGGGATCCGGCAACCTCTGCCAGCCTTGGGAGGTTACACGTGGGAAGTTCGATTGGGGAGCATGTCTGACCAAATCGAACGTGCATGGAAAGAGACGCTGGAGAGGATCTCAAGTGGTTATTCGCTGCGATGGCAGGCTTACGCATCCGCCGCGGATAGGCCTGACGGCGAGGATGGCTTGGAAGACCCGATCGTACATTCTTTTCTCGGTATCAAAGACGGTGCTCGAACTCTTCTTGTTCCTGAAGGAATGGTGCTGATGGGGAGTAGAGGAGCAGCTGCGATTCGCATTCGCGAAGGGGATACGTTATTGCGAATTCCCAGCTCCTTCTTGGCCGAGAAAGGGCTGCGAGAGTTGCCTTCCGAGG
>JALOQZ010000339.1 GCA_025459245.1 Pirellula sp. | reverse complement strand
ATGCCCATCAAACGAAGTACGTGCGTTTATCGAAACTTCGAGAACTTCAAAAAAGCCGTCTCGTTTTACTGTGACGGACTCGTTCCCTACCCACGGCAATGCCGGATGGACCAAAAATAGCGTCTAGAGCATTGCCGATTATTGTTTCAGCCGGCCCTCGAATCATTATTCAAGAGGAGCAAGAAACATTGCTGGTGCGATGATCAGTCCAAAACTTCAGGGCCCATGATCCTGTATCAGCCCTAAGCTAACGCTACCTGCCCAAAAAGAAGTCCATAGGAGCAGCCAAGAAACTCGGTTGTTCTTCTTCGACCGGCTCACCCTTTAAGAAGGCTCGCATCTTGGAGGCATCGCCGCCAAAACTCTTGCCGGTATGTTCTTTCAATGCCAAGTAGGCTGCGTACTGAGCGCCCGGTTGCTTGGAATCAAGCTGCTTGGCAAGGAAGCCTTTAACTTCCTCCGTCTTATGGTTTCCAAGCGACTCGGTTGCCATGTTACGGACGACATCGCTTTTGTCCGATGCGGCCAACATGAGAAGCGTTTCGGTCGCGTTAGGAGCGTCGCTGTTTCGAAGCGACTTAGCCACTTCCAGCCGAACCTTGCTCTCTTTGTCTTTCGCCATTTCGGTTACGACGAGCATCGCGTCTGGGCGTTCGAGGATCTCTGACAGAACCAGAACGATATGCCGCCGGATTTCCGGGCTGGTTTCGGTTTTCGCCGTGTTTGCCAGAAGTTCGATATAGCGGCGTTGTTCTTCGACTGGGTAACGGGCAATGGCGGTTCGAAGCCGCTGAAACTCTTCCACACGTTGGTGATAAACCGGCCGGCGAGCACGATCCTTTTTCCATTGATCTTGGATAATCGGATTCAGCTTCTTCAATTCATAAAACGGACCATCGGTGCAGCCGAGCACCGTGAGCAGAATTCCGCTCGCGATGGCAGAGGATACCCGTTTTCGTTGGGAAGCAAAGAATTCCACGTACTCAGGCCCCGTGGGGAAATTGGAGACAGACCGTTCGTTTCCCAACAGTAGCAAACCTCAAACGGATGAATCCAGGGCAATTCGGGACGAAGATCGCATTCCGCTAACTTTTGCGAACCCGGTTGCGAAAGCAAGATGGTTGGAGGACAATTTCGCTTTAACACGGCGTTAGGGGTCGTTCATCGGGCTTTTCACCAGACAACCCAACCGCCGTCAATCGCCCAAACTGTTTGATCAACCAATCGCCCACACGGGCCCGCGCCTCCAATTGCAATCCACCTTCCCTCTATGGTGGCTTCCTCCAAGACCGATGTACACAATGCGCATTCGAATCTCAGCAATCGTTGTCTCAGCTCTCGCAACCTTTTGTTTCCAATCGACGAGCTTGCCATCCACTGCTTGCGGCCAGGATGGAAAAAAACAAGACGGAAAGAAACAAGTCGTCTTCATCGCGGGCCGCCAAAGCCATGACTATGGATCCCACGAACACTTTGCAGGTTCGAAAATACTCGCGGAGGTAGTCGAAAACTCCGACCCAAACGTGCAATGCACCGTGCTGAGAAATGGTTGGCCCCAAGACGATAGCCTGCTGGACCAAGCGGACACCATTGTCATTTACTCCGACGGTGGAGGTGGACACCCATCGCTCCCCCACCTTCCTCGGCTGAAGAAGCAAATGGATCGCGGGGCTGGCTTCGTTTGCATCCACTATGCCGTAGAAGTCCCAAAGGATCGCGGAGGTCCTGAATTTCTCGAATGGCTTGGCGGCTATTTCGAAACGCATTGGTCGGTGAACCCTCACTGGGATGCCAAGTTTGAAACGCTCCCGACTCACCCCATCACGACGGGTGTAAAGCCCTTTGAAACTCGAGACGAGTGGTACTTCCACATGAGGTTTCCAGAGGGGATGAATGGGGTCACCCCGATCCTTTCCGCCGTCGCTCCTGACCACACCATGTCTCGCCCCGACGGTCCCCACAGCGGAAACCCCGCAGTGAGAAAAGAGGTTGCGATGAAGATCCCGCAACACGTCGCTTGGGCGACGGAGCGTCCAGGCGGTGGACGATCCTTCGGTTTTACTGGTGGCCATTTTCACTGGAATTGGGGACGGACCGAACCAACCAAACTGGTTGCCAATGCCATTCTCTGGACAGCTAAGGCGAAGATTCCCGATGGGGGGGCTGTGGTTGCACCGAAGTCGGTTGAGCAGTTGAAAGAGAATCAAGACGAAACAGTGCCAGGCAACTTCGACTCAAAGAAGATAGCAGAGTCGTTTCGGCTGACCTCGGCGCCTGCTCCCGCAGGAGAGCAGTCACCAGTGGCGATCAAACCTAACGCGGCGAAACTACTTTTCTCTACCGAAACCCTCACTAGCCAAACACCTAACCACCGCGTGGACACCACGGTGGATATTCGCGGGGCGAAAAAGCTTTATCTAATTGTCAGCTCCGGTCGAGACGGAATGGCTTGCGACTGGGCCAATTGGGTAGAGCCGAAACTGATCGGGCCGTCCGGAAGCAAGTCTCTGCTGGATCTGAATTGGTTTGAAGCCTCCGCAGAATGGGGCGAACCTCGCAAGAATGCAAATGCCGAGGGGGGGCCGATGCAAGTGGCAGGGCGCTCGGTATCTGGTATTGGAACGCACGCCTTCAGTGTGATTGGATACGAGATCCCAGCTGGTTACGAAAAACTCCAAGTCGGTTGCGCACTCGATGATGGCGGCGTATCACAACAAAACGGCCAGACGACATCGCTGCGATTTCATGTTGCTGCCGAAGGGATCCCGGACGGCATCAACAACTGGGGAACAATCGGCTCTCCCCAATCCCCCGATCGCACACCCGACAAAGCCGTCGCTGGTCTTCAAGTGGCTGACGGGCTGCAGGCTTCCCTGGCTGCCTCTGAGCCGATGCTATAGAGCTTGACTAATATCGACGTCGATCATCGAGGCCGCATTTGGGTCTGTGAAGTGGTGAACTACCGTCGCCACCAAAATGATCGACCTGAGGGAGATCGCATCCTCATTTTGGAAGACACCGACCAAGATGGTGTTGTCGACAAAACCAAAGTCTTTTACCAAGGGCGCGATATCGATTCAGCTTTAGGTTTGTGCGTCCTCGGAAACCGAGTCCTGGTCAGCGCAGCTCCCTATGTGCTCGAATTCACAGACGAGAATGGGGACGATGTACCCGACCGTAAAACTCAGATCTTGACCAAAACGGGTCAACCTCAACACGACCATTCGGTGCACTCGTTTGTTTTTGGCCCGGATGGAAAACTCTACTTCAACTTCGGCAACACGGGGCACCAGTTATGCGATTCTGCTGGTAATCCAATCCTTGACCGCTGGGGCAGAAAAATCAACGACTCCGGAAATCCTTATCGCCAAGGTATGGTGTTTCGCTGCAATGAAGACTTGAGCGATATGGAGGTACTAGGTCACAACTTCAGAAACAATTACGAGGTTGCAGTCGATTCGTTTGGATCGCTTTGGCAATCGGACAACGATGACGATGGGAATCGCGCCACGCGAATCAACTTCGTGATGGAGTATGGCAATTATGGATATGTCGACGAAGTGACCGGAGCGGGCTGGCAAGCGGAGAGGACCAATTGGGAAGACGAAATTCCACTGCGACATTGGCATCTCAATGACCCAGGCGTAGTGCCGACCATGTTGATCACAGGAGCAGGGTCTCCGACTGGAATCACGGTCTATGAAGGCTCTCTATTGCCCGAACGTTACCGCAATCAAGTCATCCACACCGATGCCGGTCCCAACGTAGTTCGAGCTTATGTAACGCAGAAAGATGGAGCTGGGTACTCCGCAACCATTGAGAATATCATCGTTGGTGAATTTGATCGTTGGTTCCGACCGGCCGATGTTTGCGTGGCTCCCGATGGTTCCCTCTTTGTTTCGGATTGGTACGACCCCGGTGTTGGTGGCCATAACATGGAGGATATGGAACGAGGACGATTGTTCCGAGTGGCACCACCACAAACTCCCTACCGCGTGCCTACGTACGACTTCAAAACAGCAGCAGGTGCAACGGAAGCATTGAAGAGCCCGAACAATTCTGCCAGATATATGGCTTTCAAGTCGCTCGCCTCGATGGGCAAGGAAGCTGTTCCCGAATTGCAGAAGCTCGCCAAAGACGCCAACCCCCGCTTCCGAGCTCGCGCACTATGGCTGCTTGCTCGCACAGGATCGCCCCTGCAAATCGTTGAACAAGCGAGCATGGATTCCGACCCGAATGTGAGGATGACGGGGATTCGGATCGCCAGACAATATCGAGTTGCGACCCGAGATTACTTCCCCAAGCTTTTGGCCGACTCCGACTCAGGTGTTCTACGCGAGTTATGTGTTGCCCTCCGCGAAGA
>JALOQZ010000338.1 GCA_025459245.1 Pirellula sp. | reverse complement strand
TCGCGAGCTACTCGATCTATGGCGTGTAACCAACCAACGCACCAAAGCTGTGAATTACTTGCGAGAGCTTTCGATACGAAAAAACTATCCATTGACTGTCCTTGGAAATCGTATTCTGACGGAGGAGAGTCCCTCCCTCGAAGAACCTTGTTTTGAGGCTGTCTTCGGGTAAAGAAGCAGTTGCAAGAAGAGAACGGCACTGCTGAGGGAGCGATTCGCGCCGCATTCGAGATCATGAACGATCTTCATGAAGGACGAAAGCCAAAGGATTGGACCGATTTAGAGCCTTTGCGCGAGATGGTGTTCGTCGTGCGTCAAAGAATCGGGGAGCTTCGCCGCGACGATTCCCTTTTCTGTTGGGCGATCGCCATCTTGATGAAGGAGTTGGGAGATACGAAAGGAGCGATCGCCTTATTGCGAGAGTCGCGAGAAAATATGAATAGCGAGGGAGAGCTTGCGAATCTCCTTGCAAAATCGGGGCAGACCGATATCGCAGCGACGATCATGAAGCGGTTGATGGCCTCGTCGCCAGGCAACTACTTTTTGTTTCTCCAAACCGCGGATTTGCTGGAGCGGACCGGACGTCATAGCGAGCTGGATACACTGCGATTTCGCGAGCTGTCCGCGGTCCATGCGTTGCCGGTTGTATCGGGAGTTCGACGCATGGAGTTGGATAGTTTGGAGGAGTTTGCTCAGGAACGTCCCGAGATGGAGTGGATTGCCGAGAGGTGGCGGCGGCTTTATCCGGAGCTAGGGAGTCGCGTCGAGAGCAGCTGGCGTTATCTCCTTGCGAAGAAGGATTTGGAGAAGGTTCCTGCGGCGTATTCGGCGGCCAGTCGCAATCTGTTCGTGCGCGCGGGGGATGGTGAAATCTTCCTCGCGGACGACACGCGGACACGAATTCTTCTTCTCGATGTGCTGCCTGTTTTTTGTTTGCAGGCCATCCATCAAAAGAGCTTGGAGAATACGGACCGTTGGATTCGGATGGCCCATCGGGTCGAGCCGACTCAGATTCAAATCCCCATCGATGTGTTGCCTTGGGCGGACAAGGTGTTTCCGAAAGAGACGGTCGATGGATGGTTTGATCTTTACTACCAGTCGATGGTGCGGGCGATCGAGGCGTTTCCCAATGATGCGGTAAGCCTCAACAATACCGCTTGGCTTTGTGCCTTGTGCGGGCGAAATCTGGATAAAGCGAAAGAGTTTGCGGATCGAGCGGTTGCAATTCGCCGCGACCCGACTTATTTAGATACACTCGCCGAAGTGGAGTTTCGGCGAGGACGGGCTAGGGAGGCACTGGAGCTTTCGCAGCAGTGCCGCGAAATGGAGCC
This sequence comes from Pirellula sp., assembly GCA_025459245.1. GTDB lineage: Bacteria > Planctomycetota > Planctomycetia > Pirellulales > Pirellulaceae > JBKCUI01. The sequence continues at coordinate 6,982 of JALOQZ010000338.1, read as the reverse complement.
CCGAGACGACCAGCATAAAAAGCAGATACGTAGATTTTCGAAAGCGTTGACCCCAGAGCATGAGTGATTCTGAAATGGAGCCTCTTTCCCCACCGGCAGAGGTGTTCTCTGGCAGTCGCGAGGAATTGGATCGGCGGTTGCGAGCAGTTGCGATCGAATTGGAGCTGGCGATCCCCGAAGAGGCTTGGTCGGGAATCCAAAACTACTGCCTTCAGCTGTGGGATTGGAACACTCGAGTCAATCTGACCCGGCATTCCACCCCCGAGCTTTTTGTCAAACGCGATCTACTGGACTCTTGGCACGTATCGCAGTTGTTGGCACCGAACGAAGAAATTCTCGACGTGGGGACAGGGAGCGGTGTCCCGGGAGTTTTGATCGCGATCCTTCGCCCTGACGTGCAAGTCACTTTGTGCGATAGCGTAGCGAAGAAGGCAAAAGTGGTGGATGACATCGTCAAGAAACTGGGACTGCAAGTCCCTGTGTATCCGCAGAATGTACAGAGTTTGCTCGAAGAGTTTCGCTATGACACTCTCACTTCGCGTGCAGTAGGACCTTTGGTCAAGCTCTGCCGTTGGTTGGAACCTTATTGGCACACGTTCGGGAGGATGTTGGCTATCAAGGGACCTAAATGGCCTGAAGAGCGGGGCGAGGCGAGGCATCGAGGTGTCTTAAAGAAAGTCGAACTCAGGCGGCTTGTTTCTTACCCTATGCCGGACACCGAATCGGAAAGCACGATTTTGCAACTGAAGCGGCTTACAGCTGGCTCTCCAGCTCAAGACGAGTAGACCTACAGCCGGGCGGCAATGGTTATTCACGTTCCTGTGGTTGCGCGCTTACCGGTTGTGCATGTGGCACCTAGGATGCCATTCCTTCCGGTCGTTCTGTGTCGCAGATCAATAGCAAACATGGACGCTATCCCCAGCCGATAAGGGCTGTTAGGAAGAAAAGCCCATCGCTGGGCTGTCTCCCGATCTGCAATGCGGCCGCATGGATGCGACTTGATTTGCAAGGACCATCGGACGCCTCCCTCGGGAGGTGAACGGAGGATTGGTCTTCTTTCGGGTGAAGGGAGGGATCCGCACATTAGAACACGAACGAGGGATCCCCATGTCCAAAAAAGATGTATTTCGAGTTGTTACCCGCGCGGAAGATGGATCGATCAAGATCCGAGATTTCCACTCCGCCGAGTCGATCTTCCGAACGCATACGCAGATCGGGATCGACGATAGCAGCACCGATCTAGATCTTAGAGGAATGCCGGTATTTCGTGGGTTGATCGGGCCAATTCCGGAAGGGAAGAACATCGCCAGGTACGAATCGCCCGAGGTCTTTGAGTTGATGACGAAGGAGTGGGCGACCAACAAGCCCCGTCGTCGTCGACGAACCGCCAAGCCCGAAGCGGAGGCCTCGATCGAAGCCCCTTCGAACGAGTGGGTCAGTCCTTCGAACTGATCGTTGGCGAGTCAACCGATTCAAGTTTGGCACGCACGAGTTCACTCAAGTCGCGGTCAAAGATTCTCTTTGATCCACTGCAAATCTTCTTTGCTCAATTTCACAGTCTTGAGCGTGATCTCTTTTCCATCCTGTTTGCGTAGGGTGACATCGGTACCCGATTTCGACACAAAGGTTGCCTCTACAGAAAACTTACCGGTGGCATCTTTCCAAGTTCGAACTTTTGATTTTGCCGCTTCGAGCTTAAGGGGCTTGAGGTCCGCTTTGCGAATGATCAGTTGACTCCGATTGATTTTGGCATCATTGCCAAGCTGATCCCAATGGATTGGGACGTCATCCTCCTCCGTGTCTTCTAGGACAGTGAGGGGGCTCCATTGCGGGCCCCAGCAGGCAGCAAGTTTTGTCCCTTTCGGGAGCATTAACTTGGCGGGGACAGGTTCCGCCTCGGGCGGTACGCGCAAAGTGACCGGAGCGGGTTGAAGGTGAAGTGGGAGTTTGCCAAAGCTACCGCTTCCCTGATTCATTCTCTTTTCTATTGCTGCTCGCTGCTTGGCTATATCCTCTTCGATCTTTTTGCGGATACGCTCGGCATCCTGATTTGCACGTTCGATATCAGCATCCATCTTGGCCTGAAATTCAGCTTGCCTCTCGTCTGCCGAGGTTTTCTTTGGAATTCGTTTGGCAAATGTCTCTTTCGCATCAGGCTCATCAAGCTTCGGCAGTACGTCTTTTGCAATCAAGACCGATCCTCGCTCCATCTTTTGGTCAAATGCAAAATCAACATTATCGATGTGAACAAGCAACTGGTCGCTTTCGACCGACATGACCGTGGCGTCAGCGAATTTCAAATGCCACATCGCCTTGACCGGGACGCCGGCGACGATCGGCATGTCGGCTGTGATTGGGATGTAGCCATCCGGAATAGGTGTTGTCGTATTGGGAAGAACTTGAACGCTTGGAGAAAACGACTTAGGCGACGAGGCAGCCTTTTGAAGAACTTCAGAGGAGGCGGCGATCCAACCCTCGCGATTGATCAGTCGAAGACCGCCGTTGGATTGAAGTTTGACTGTAACCTTCGGTGCATCGGTAAGGATCTCAGCATCTGCCCACTCTCCGTAAAAGCCGATCTTTGCTGGCATACCCGGGACAAGCTTTGTGGTAGCGGGAACAATCGTGTAACCAGTCGGTGCACTAGTGGGTGGTTGACGTCCCTTCAAGTCCTTTGCGTAGGCTTGTTTCTCTTTTGCGTTCCACTCTCTCGCTGTTGTGCCACCAGAATAGTTTCCAACTTGAACAACATTCGAAACCAGACAGGTGTAGGGGACTTCTTCAGCAAAGCTCCCCGACGTCGTGAGATACAATTCGGCGTTGAGTCCACCTCCGTTTGGGAAGAGGCTACTTAGTTCGATGGTTCCCTTGGCATCGGTTAACATCCCGAAGCCGGTCAGTTTCAGTGGTCCATCGGCAGTCTTGCCTGCTAATCTCACCATGCCCATACCGGGCGATTTTCTCTCGTAGTTGATGACAACTGCTGGTTTGCCGAACTGGTTGGTAATCGACAGCGCATTGAGTGTGTACAGAGGCATGTCCGGCGGAGCTTGGATCAAGTCTTGCGAATCAATGCCTTGAGCATTCAGCGATGACGGCGCAGTAGCTTCTAAGGTTAAGCAGAACAACACGATTGAAAAGAAGAGCCCCCACCTAGGATTTTGGTTTTGAAAAGAAGAGCCCCCACCTAGGATTTTGGTTGGGGGAACTATTTTGGCTCCAGTCCATCCTGCAGCGAATCCTGCTCTTGCTCATTACCAGGCTCCTATCAATTACGGATTCTCATCGGTTTCCCGCAATCATTCTCGTCCTGCCGAGAATTGCAGTCAACGAATTTCGTCGCCGATGAAGCTTATTTAGAGCCTATCCGAGGATGGCGGATGGAGTTGATATTCTCGGGTAGTGTTGGGTCGATGGCTCGAACTTCTTTGACTAGATCGGGCATCGCCTTCTGAATCAGCTTGGCCAACACAGCGTCGTCTCCTTTCCCTTCCAGCACGATGCCGGAGGGGATCGCTCCACTGGTCTGCATGGCATTCAAGGCTGCGATGGCAGCTCCTGCCCGGCGCTGTAGGAGTGTCGGGTTATACCCGTATGTGTAAGCAGCTGCGGGCCGAGGATTCTTTACTGCCGGTTGCTGCGAATCGACCGTCTCCAATCCGTTTGGGTCGCCTACTTGCAAAACCCCTTGCTCGAGAGGTTCGGTTGAAAATCCAGTGACTCGGATCGGTTTGCTCCATCCTTTCGAAACGCGTACTCGAGCCACCTCGGACTGATGGCTGTTGCGAACGGTAAGCGCTTCGCCATCCAGCTTTGCTTGTAGCTCCTTGGCAAGGCTCATCGATGGTTTCAGCAAAACCTTCCAGCCGGACGCAGCGATGGTAGGATCCTTTTTCAGTTGGGAGGAAACATCGCTTGCCCAACGGCTGAGCAAGTTGGCTTCGAACTCGACTCCTGATTCGGGTTTAGGATGTTCGTTGTCCCAGACGGTGAGTTGCTCGGCGCGTTGTAGTTCGAAATCTCGCTCCAAGATCGGCTCTTCGAATCCCAATTGAAAGACTCGGTTGATAAAGCCGTACATCTTCACGCGCGCGGTATGGTTGTAGTTATGTGGGAAGTGGATGAAAGGGTGGAGTTCCACTTGCTTCTTTGCTTGGAATAGGTCGTAGATTTTCTGAAGCTCTGGGAATCCATCCTTTTCCATATTCTTCGTCCAGTCGTTGGCTGCGGTTAAACCGAGGGGCCTCGGGGCGATGGTGGCAGCGATCTCCACGTTGCCGGTGCCAACGCGAAGCAAACAAGCGTTCTCGCATGTGCATCCACCTTGCATCGAAGTGCTCACCATGACGGCAGGCATGGCCGCTGCGATTCTAGGCTCCAGTGCTGCGGCGATGAACGATTGAGTTCCACCTCCACTAGCGCCGGTGATGGCGATCTTGGTGGCATCGACATCGTCGCGACCGGCCAAGAACTCGAAAGCTTGCAAGGAGTTGATGGTTTGCAGCGCCATAGTGCTTTGCATCATCCCTTCGGCTTGCGGGCTATATAGAAGCCACTTGCCAGCCCCCATCTCTGGATTGGATACCTTGATTCCGAAGCGGTGCGCGCGATCGAACGAAATCTGCTGACTATCCGCGTAGCCGATCATGTCGTACTGAAATACAACACATCCCATCCGAGCCAATTGAACACATCGAGCTTGCATGTGGTTTCTTGCGGCAGATTCGAAACGTTCTGCACCGCTGGCAAGCAATGTTTTCGTTTCCGCATCGGAGGCGTGGTAAAAGCGTCCGTTATCCCAATGTCCGTGAGGGCAGAGGATTCCAGGTCGCTTGGTGCTGACGGGTTTACCATCGCGAGGTAAGTACAACGTTCCGGTGACGTAGAATCCGGGCAAACTCTCGAAGTAAGTTTTCGCAATAGCGTATCCATCCAACTCCTTAAGCCCGTGAACAACGGGTTTCACCGGAGCGAAGGTTGGCTTTGGATGCAGGCCTTGGGAGACGGCAAGCTGTTCGAGCACTTCGGCTCGGCGCGAATTCCACGCTTCTAATGAAGAAGGAGGCTGAAATGGAAAGTGCCCGTCGAGGTCCTTCAAAGGAACGGGATCGGCTGCACTCACGGGGGCCGGCGGAGTTACCGTCCAGGTGGAAGCAAGGGCGGTGAGGAATACAAATCGGAGTAGACGATGGTTCTTCACAGGTGGGTTCTCAGCGAATAGGTGAGGATAGTTGGAGGGATTCAGCGATCGCTATTGTAATCGTTGCTGAACTTCCCTGGGGCGGCCGATCTTTCGGATATCTGTTGGCGTGCCCAGATGGCGGTTTCGCTCACCACGGGATCCTCGTTGTTGGTATGAAGATCGATGAGATCGAGCAAATCGGTGCGAACCATGTTTCCTGCGGCGATGAGAGCGTTTCGCTGCATTCCCCTCAGCTTGGTTCGCCAGAATGGAGTCTTGCGATAATGCTTGCGAAAGGTCTCATCGTCGAGGCTTAGCCAGTGTCGAAGCGAGTTTTTTTCGTCGGCGGCTACGGGCTCGAATTCGGGGAGATATTCCTCGATTCGTTTGCGGTTCCAAGGGCATACGATTTGGCAGAGGTCGCATCCGAAGATCCAATTTCCCATCGACTGTCGAAGCGACGGATCGATCGACCCTCGGTATTCGATCGTAAGATAGCTGATGCAGCGCGAAGCATTGAGGACATGAGGTTCGACGAAGGCGTCGGTGGGGCAGACATCCAAACACGCCGTGCAGGAGCCGCAATGATCGGTGGCGGTGGGTTCATCTGGGGGTAGCTCTAAATCCGTCAGCAAGGCAGCTAGAAAGAAATAGCTTCCCCATTCCCGATTCAAGAGTAATGTGTTCTTCCCGATCCAACCTAATCCAGCCAATCGCGCATAATCCCGTTCCAGAAGCGGAGCGGTGTCGACTACACCTCTCCATCGGCTGCCGGCAGCCGCGCCAGATAGCTCTTCGATCATCGTATTGAGTTGATGGCGAATAAAGTCGTGATAGTCGACTTCGCCCATCGCGTAGTTTCCGATTCTCGCATCGGAAAAATCGGCGTCGAGAGGCACAGCTGAAGAAATCGGTGCACTGACTTGTTCTGGATTTGGCGGCTGTAGTAAGCATTTTCTCTTCCGCGTGTCGGGGTGAGACGCGTAGGGCATGCCGAGCATGACGACGGAGCGGCAACCTTCTAAGACAGAACTGGGATGTTGATAGGCATCGAGCCGATCGGCAAGATAGTGCATCGTGCCATGGTAGCCTTGTTCAATCCAGCTTCGCAGATGGCCAAAGGCATCCGAGTTGCGGGCGGTGGCGATACCAAAGAGTGGAAAGCCCGACACTGCAGCCAATGCTTCCAATTGATCCCGCAATTGCTTCATCGGTGAAGCGAGCACGTACCACCTTCGTCACAATTCTTGCCGGCGATTCGATAACGCTGTTTAGCGACTTGGCGATAGAGCCATCTCCAGATAGGCATGGTGAAGGGGATATGGAGAACAGGTGCAATAGGCCATAAGAGTGGCAAGCGTCGCGAGAGGTATCGCAGTGCATCGGCCCCACCGAAGCGTTTGCCATCCCGGGATACGACCCACATCTGCTCCATTAACATCTCGTAAGAGAGGTCAGGGTAATCGATCGCGACGCTGGGGTCGTGCAAGGAAATAAATCGCAATCGATCTTTGCCGTCAAACCGTCGGAGATGGGCGATTTGTCGCCGGCAGAAGTTGCATTGGCCATCGTAGAGAACGACGTCCGACGCGGATTGCGTCAGGGGCAAGTCGTTTTTGATTTCGGTCGCATGGCTCATGAATGGGAGTTGTTTTGATATTCGCGGTGGCAACCGGGGGCTAGCGCCCTGCAGCTGATGAGGTCGTGATACCGTCAGGTGTAGTATACGCTGCGGAACTAAGCTAACTGGTTATTTTTTCGGACCATTCGCAAGTGGGGGCCGACTTTCGGGATTGGAAA
>JALOQZ010000059.1 GCA_025459245.1 Pirellula sp. | reverse complement strand
AGAACCGCGATGGCAAGGTGGATATGTAGGAGCTCCTCATCCGATCGACGCGAACAATTGGCTCATCAATCGTTATGTACGACGTTCCGAGGGCTCTTTTTTACAAATCCTTCACTGCAGCGCTCCTACTCTGACTTGATACTAGGAACTTGTGTCGGGTGCATTAGATAGGACAAAAGATCACGTTGCTGCTCCCAACGCAGATTCTGGAGAATACCATCAGGCATGGGGGAGAGCGAGGTAAGCTTTTCTTCGTCAATTTCAGAAATCGGGATCGTTTCCTTGGTCGTGGGCGTTTGAATCGTAAGAGATTGCGGATTGCGACTGACTACAAGCCCGCTGACGGTTCGACCATCCGACGTTCGGAGGAGAGTCATGCGATAATCCTTTCCAACAACCGCACTCGGTTCGACGATATTCTCCAATAGATAGTCAAGACTCATACGTTGAGCGCCAGTCAAATCGGGGCCAATCGCAGCCCCGACTCCATAGAGTTTGTGGCACTGGGAGCATTGTTGCTCAAACAACAGACGGCCTTGGGAAAGGTCTACCTCGTTCGACTTCGCATCCTTCCATCGAACTCGAAAATCTTCCATCCATTTCTTTCGCTCCTCGCTCGTCTCGCGCAATCCCCCCCATACTCGCTCCAGTTGCTTTGCAAGTTCTTCGTCCTCGAGAGCCAGGATCTGTCGAGCTTGAAAGGGCTGGAGATCGGAGGGAGCGATGGGGCTGTTCTTTGTCGCCATGACTTGAAGGAGCGCTTTGGCATAGCTTCTTCTCGAGACCAGCACCTCGATGACTTTGCTTCGATCCTCAGGTTGAAATCGTTTTAATTTTCGAGCCAGGCGAGTACCGATTTCTTCGTCGTCCATCTTGGCAAACCCAGAGAGCGCGGTTCCATTGAGGATGCGAGTGTCGAGAACAGATTCGCACAACTCTAGCATTCCGGGGCCATTCGCATTGATGATCGATGCCAACGCTTGTTGTCGCATCTTCATTTCTGCTTTTCCATCCAACACGATGCGACGCAGTTCGTCGATCGCCTTACCATTTCCAAAGACGACGCTCATTTCTCGGAGTTCATTAGCAAGCTGCCCACCTCGGTCGCTGGCGACCAATTTTTCCCAGCTTGCCGGTGCAGGTACTTTCTGCAATCCACGAAACGCATCGGCCATTCCGAGGAGCAGCGACTGCTTGTCGGAGACGTCACGCGAGATGGCTAGGTCGCACAAACGATCGACTAGGTCTGGTCGGCTTTGTACGCCTTCGGATATGCCGCGAACGATCCAGCGTTGGAGTTTTCGCCATCGCGTTTCGAAAGCAAGCGAGAGGAGAGACTCGGGTGACTTTTCAGCAACGGGAGCCAAGGCGAACCAAACAAGTCCTGGAAGGTCTCGGTCGTCTGCAAATTCATTTCGGGCGGCGATTCTTTTGGCCAACTCGATTCGCCGGTCGACAGGCAGACGCTGAAGAGTTGAGGCGAGTGTAGAGAGGACCAAACCCGAGGAATCGTCCGAGAGGGCGATTAGGCTAGGAAGTACCGAATCGATCTCACGTGGATAGACCGCATCCATTCTCGGGCCCATGATCGTGTCGAGCGGCCATCGGTCTGTTAACAAGCGAATACCCCAAACCCGAACGCTTTCCTCGGGATGATTCAGGCAAGCTAACATTTCAGGTTGAGTTAGCTCTCCCGCTCGATAGGACCGCCAGAGTTTTTGCAGAGTGCCATCTCCTGCAGCGCAAGCCGGTTTCGTAAACGCGAGCGATGCGGAGGAAGCAGCCTTTGGATCTGGATGGGCTACCGCAGCATCCATCGCAATGCGGTAGATGCGGCCGCTCGTTCGATGCACGCCGGTGGAATCATGGCATTCCCCGGTGTCGCTCCAATCGATCACATAGAGAGCGCCGTCTGGGCCAAACTGAAGATCCAATCCGCGGAAGAAGGGGTCTGCAGCGATCAAGAAATCGGGCTCATGACGACCGACAAACCCCGCTCCATTTCGCTCCAATCTCTCGACGTTGGCGCGGCGACCGTGCATATTCAACGTGAAGAGTTTGTTTCTGTAGGTTTCAGGCCAGCGAGGATCTAAACAAATTGCTGCACCAATATGCGCATGTCCTCCGCCTAAATCATTGGCTTTACCATCCCGGCTGTCTGCCCACGAGGTTCCGGTGTCGAAGTGGTAATGATCCGCGATCATATCGAGTCGCTCGTATACACGGGGATTCATACTCTCGCCGAACGACTCTTTCAGGTGCGAGCCCGGCATCATATGCCACAGATGCCCGATGACGGTATTGATGAAAAAGAGTTCGCCATTGGCATCCCAATCGTGTCCCCAAGGATTGGTCGTTCCATGGCAGAGGCCTTCAAACGTCTTCGTATCGGGAGAATAGCGCCAAATCCCGCCATCGATAGGGATTCGATGGGAAATAGGGGTACCTGGAGTGCCAATCTTGCCCGGGCAAGAATGTCCGCAGCGGCCATAGAGCCAGCCATCGGGGCCCCATTTGAGTCCGTTTGCAAAATTGTGGTAGTTGTCTTGTGCAACTTCGAAGCCGTCCAATACGACTTGAGCAGGGCCATCCGCGACTCCATCATCATCGGAGTCCGGCACAAATAGCAACTGAGGAGGACACATTAACCAAACGCCACCTCGCCCGACCTCGACGCTCGTCAGCATTTGAACGTTGTCGACGAACACGCGTCTGTGATCGGCCTTACCATCTCCATCGGAGTCTTGAAAAATCAAAACGCGATCTCGAAGCGAGAGGTCAAATCGAACGCCTCGCTCGGAGTAGGTGTAATTCTCTGCAACCCAGAGCCGGCCCTTGGAGTCCCAAGTCATCCCAATGGGATTCTGCACATCTGGTTCCGACGCAAAAACGGACGCTTTAAATCCCTGGGGTAGTTTCATTCCACTGGCGGCATCCAAGGCCGCCATGGGAGAAGCCTCGCGATCGCGTTCGCTGTTAACCACTTCAGGAAACGCTTCGCCTTGTGCGAAACAAAGCGTTGCACCTGCGAGAAGGTACAGACTACAAAAACCCAATCGGAGACCATGGTGAATCATAAAGCGGTACTCTCGAACCAAACAGAAAGGAGGCCAGAGGTTTCAATCAGAGCAGTTTTAGGTTTTGGCAAACCAGCTTTGCTAATGAATGCGTAACCGAAATCCATTAGCCGCTTTGGCGCTATCCGCGGTTTTCGATGGCTATTGGAAAGGCGCTTAATCTTGAGCCCAATAGTCGATCACTTGCACTTTATCCAAGTGCGGCTTCAAGATCTCTACAAACTCTTTGTGCTTTGGATGGGGCAAATAGACTTCGCGGTCCTTTTCGCTTTTGAAAGTCACGAGGAAGCAATGGGTAAAACCATTGGCGAGGCCTTCGGGGCTGTTATCCGTGCCGTATTCAAACGCCGCGACTTCGGGAATCGATTGTTTGAGGGAGCGGAATGCGTCGACTACCTTTTGAACGTCTTCTTTGCTGCTCGTCTCTTTGAACTTGAACATCACGATGTGGCGCAGCATACGGTTCGACTTGTCTTGTGCGAAGGTGAAAGGGAGAGCGGAGGCGAAAGCGGCGATGCATAGAAAAGAAAAAAGCGTCGCCAGCCAAGGTGCTTGGATGCGCGTAGTCATAGAGAAACATTCCTCACGAGAAAGGGGACATCAAGATGCGGGCAATCGCCCGCATGTCCTGTGAGGATAGCATCGCGCAGCGGCAGGAACTAGACCCTTAGGCCGCCCGTTTGGTTGTTTGGATCTCAACGAGTCCTAGCGGGAAGGCGAGAGGCTGGTTGTCCGTCACCGTTGCTTGGATCGCAAGATGCCGAGTGGCGTTGAGCAGGATCGGGCTCTTTAAGTTCGCGGTCAGCGTGTTGCCATTTTTGCTTACGACGCAGAGGAAGTAGAGCAAATCGTCCGAATGGAGATTCAGGACGGCGAGATCGCGTTTGTGCACGTGTGCCTTGTAGTCAGGCAGATAGCGACGCGGGCTGATCACCGGCAAGGCGACATTAGCGAGTGCAACGGATTGGAGCCAAGCGACTTGGCTGTCATCGTCGGTTGACAGCAGGATCCAATGGCGACAGGTTTCGAAGCCGACCAAACCATGCGGCATCAGCAGCATGTCGGAATGGTTGATTTCGATTTTTCCGAAACGTGACGATTGGATTTGCATGGCAACACCGTGTATCGAATTTCGTCCTTTTTGTTACAATCGTTTGAATCGGCAGGTGCAGGGTCTGAGCGTGAACGCAATTCCAGCATCTGCTCTTTTTTTCTTGAGTCATTTTCCTCGTCATTTTGCAAATTCCTGCAAACCAAGCTTCCTGAATGAGTGACAGCAATCTTTCGAAACGGATTGAAGACATCCGTGTGAGGCTCGCCCCGCTGCGAGACGGTCTTTGACTACGCTGGAAAAGTAAAGGAGATTGCCGCGCTCGAGGAGACCATGGTCCGCCCGGACTTTTGGGATAACTCGGAGAAGGCCCAACAAGTTGTTCAGAAGATGAAATCGCTTAAAGGGGTAGTTGAGCCCTTGAAGCAAGCGATTTCCGCTTGCGACGACTTGTCCGAGCTTATTGAAATGCTAGCGGAGGATCCAGGAGCCGAAGAAGAGGTAATCGGCGAGCTGCAACGGCTGGAGACTTCCGTTGAACAATTGGAGTTGCAGGCATTGCTCAATGGTCCGAATGACAGTTGCGGCGCGATCCTGTCGGTGCATGCGAGAGAAGGTGGCCTCGACGCGAATGATTGGGCCGAAATGCTGCTAGGCATGTATGCAGCCTGGGCACAGCAGAACGGATACAGTGCTGAGATTGTCGATCGCTACGATAACGAAGGAGCGGGGATCACCCAGGCCACCATCATCATCCGCGGTCCGTTCTCCTACGGATACCTCAAAGGGGAAGAGGGAATTCACCGTCTCGTTCGCATCAGCCCATACAATGCGGAAGGCAAGCGGCAGACGAGCTTTGCTGCGGTCGATGTTTCACCTGAAATCGAAGATAGCGTCGAGATCGAGATCGACGACAAAGATGTCCGCGAAGATGTGTTTCGGGCATCGGGCGCGGGTGGTCAGCACGTCAACAAAACGAGTTCTGCGATCCGATTGACCCACTTGCCAACCGGCATTGTGGTGCAATGTCAGAACGACCGCAGCCAGCATAAAAATCGCGCTCAAGCTTGGAAGATGCTTCGAGCGCGTTTGGCACGGATCGAGGAAGAGAAGCGAGAAGCCGAGATGGCGGCCAAATATCAAAACAAAACGGTCACCGGATTCGGCTCTCAGATTCGCAACTACTTCCTACACCCCGATCAACGGGTCAAAGATTCTCGAACCGGATTCCAAATGGGGAGTTTCCATGCGGTCCTGGGAGGAGATATCCAAGGGTTTTTAGAAGCTTTCCTCAAGTACCGCATGGTAAACGCGACCGAGTCATAACATGGCGGAATTGGAATTTGCCGACACCAAAGTCATTTACGAGTGGGATGCCGACCGATTCCGCCATCGTTTGGCTATTCGCACTCCAGACGGGTGGATGGACCTCATGGAATCGGTGGAAGGGACCAGCTCGGAGCCTTGGCCGCCGAGTCCACCTTGGCAGCAAATCGTACGAGAGAGCATGGGGCATCGCGGTGAAGATGTCTTGCTAGGCGTTGGCTTATCGGGCAATGGTCATTGGTCAATTGCTGTTCATCCAACCAATACCGAACCGAGCCAGTCTCATCCGACGACCTATCAAGGTCTCGCATTCGATGTGGCTTGCAAGACCAGCAAACCGGCTACTCGCCTCGGTTCCACTTGGAAGGTTGGTCCGCTGTGGTCCTTGCCAAGTATCAGCCCGTCGGAGATCGTCTTCAGCACGCGATCTTCGGGAACTGAAACTCGGGCGCATCTTTTCGTCATGCACGGCACAGCAACGATGCGATCAGAAGGGGCATTTATGATTCTGGAACTAGCCCCGAATAGCGACCCGTCAACACCCCATACCCACCGATGGGCTATGCGGGTAGAGACATCTTCGTGATGCAGACTTGCCTGATCTACGGGCGATTGTCGAAGTAGTCTTCAAAGACACGGGGCAGTTGATAACCGTAAGCACGCCAATGTTTCCCAAGAGGTTTTTCTTGCAAGCCTGCGATGATGTTGCAATTGAACTCATGGACCACAGCATCGACTCCAAATCGAGTGTGCCAACCTTCGCCCAAAGTACCCGGATTTCGGAATGACGGTTGGGTCGAACCTTCGGTGAACCAAGTGTAGCGACGCAGCAGAGACTCAAGCAATTCCATCCTCGCTAGATAGCGGGTCTGATCCCCCTCGGGTGGGCGACTGATATGGAGCTTTCCATTCCCGTCGTTATGAAGCTCCAGGGCTAGGTCGGGGCGATGCCCAGCATTGATCTCCCGCTGCAGCCACTTTTCGAGGGCATGGTTCTCTGGTGCAAGCTCAGGATCCGCAGGTTGGCCCCAATCGCGATTCAAGTCTTTTCCTTTCGAATTGAAACGAGTTCTTCCTCTGGCAACTCCATCCTTGTTCGCCATCGGCAGGATTGCGAAAGAGACTTTCTCCAAGATCCGTTTCGTTTCTACGCTTGGTTCGAGCAGTTTTTCGACCAAGCCCTCGAGCACCCAATTCCCCCCCGCCTCCCATGGATGCGCACGAGCCCGAAGAAATACTCGCTTTCCTGCCGTCTTGGAGCCGATGTGAACCACTTCCAACGGCCGCCCTTCGATGGTCTCGCCAATCGTCTCGATCGTGACGATCGGTGACTTTCGAAGCTTGTCCAAAAGCCTTTCGCAATCGGATAGTCGATAGGGCTCGACCCGAGCGACGTAGATCGAACCAGCTCGCAACGGTATTAGCCCGAACACACGGCCATCTTCGGTCGGTTCCAGCGGCAGCGATTCCCATGTTCGTCCATCTTCCGAAATGACGACGCTGAGAAGCTCACGAGCGACTGACCCCGGTTTGCCGTTCCAAACGTTGTCCAAGTTATTGAACTCGGTGCGAATCACAGCTCCAGGCTTGCCATGGATTCGAAAGTGAATGTGCCCTGCTGCTCGATTGGGAGAGTTTCGCTCGTGGTCGTAAAGCAAATGAACCTGAAGAGTTCCTTTGTCGTCTACCTCATACCAAAGTGGTGATGCGTTCTCAAACAGGGTGTCAACGTATTCAACCTCGTCCATCGAGGCTTGAACGGCTATGGGAGTTGGCCCTGGCGATTGCGAACGTGCCAATCGACTATCGGTTGCAATGATGGAGATAGAAACACCAAGAACAATCACCAAATATCGATTCATGGAGCTTATCCCCCTCTAGGGTTTCGGCGGTAGAACGCGAATTCTCACAGGGGCGGTGTAAAAGAAGGTTGGGAAATCGCGAGGTGCAATCTCTTTCGCGAGTTGTTCGATCCGTGTGTTCGCGGCTGCGATTGCCGCATCGAGCTTCGCTTTTTCTTCTTCTGTCGCAGCCTTCTCTTTTCTACTTTGCAACCGATCCCGATAGGCCACATGGTTCGCATGTGACTCGGGATAAACACTCAGCTTCCAAACCATTTCACCTTGAAAGCAAACCGTATAGAGCCCCGGTGGTGTGTCTTTGGCCGTCGTCAACTCGGGCGCAACCTCTTGTCCGTTTGGAGCGAGTTCTATATCGGCTAGTGTGGACTTGGGCGGTAAGTACTGACCCCGAAGAATGCATTTGGCTTCTCCGCCGGCGCGGCGAGTTGCCGCAAGAGGAATCGCGATCTTCTCACCAGCCACAACCGTCAGTTCTTCTGCAGTCTTGCCTGCTACGGTAATCGGCGCAACGTCGGTGCTCGTACGAAGCCAAAGCGACGATGCGATGCGAGCCAAAGGTTGTCCACGTTCGGCCGTAGCGCTTTGAAAGATCGTCGTCGCTGCTACCCCTTTCTCAATCGTAGCCTCTCCTACGGTGGCAGTGGCGACCAAGTCGATTGGGAGCAGCAGATCTTCCAACGCATCTGTGCCGGTAAGGAGCAAAACACCTTCATTTTGCCCCGCAACAATTCGGCATGGAACAAACGAAATGCCCTCCGGCAAGGGCCTGGGTTTTCCTTCGCTGACCGTTCTCGGAACGATCTCGATATCGCCAGCAAAACCGCCCGAACGGACGACGGCGATATGAATGGCGACCTGTCCGCCCCGGGTGAGCAGACTCCCTGTCAGGCCCGATATCGCTGGGTTATTCGTCCAAGGACTCCAATGCGCGATTGCGTCGTACCGTTGCGTGGGCGGTGCGATTTGCAGTCGAAGCGGATGCGTTCCAGGGCTCGAGATTGACGATCGCGATTGCAGATCGGAAAGGGAAAGCGTCACCAATCGTTCCGTGGAATCGGCTGGAATGGAAACGGTGATGCGAGGGTCATACGTTGAAAGTGTTACCCCTTTGGATCCAATCGCTGCTGAATCCTCCCCAACAACAGAGGGCTTAGGCGCATCTTTTGGTTCTAATTCTGAAATAGCGGCTGTCAACCGAACATCGGTCGAGTGTCCGGTAGCATGGGAGAAAACAGCTGCTTCGTATGTGACCCCGGGTGTTTGTCGCCATTGGAAAGACGCGTTCCGCGAGCGATCGAGCAAGATCTCGCAAGGAGGCTGGATAGGAAAGGCTTGACTCAAAGCCTCTGCATCACTCTTTCGTCGATCTATCAATGGTAGGCTTGGTAGATCCCGAGTTCCCACGAAGCTCGGAGGGGCAAAGAAAGGAGAGCTTTGAAAGGGATGCGTCTCTGTTGGGCTCAGTCCGATTAAAAAAGGGAATGGCTCT
This sequence comes from Pirellula sp., assembly GCA_025459245.1. Taxonomy (GTDB): domain Bacteria; phylum Planctomycetota; class Planctomycetia; order Pirellulales; family Pirellulaceae; genus JBKCUI01. The sequence goes on along the minus strand of JALOQZ010000059.1, from coordinate 6,882 downwards.
CCACCACGATACAGTTCGTCACTCAATTCGACAAAGCCCGTGAATCCGCTTGGAATGGCTTTCACCATCGGCAATCGATCTTGCCATCTTCCGGATTGGATGGCTGCCCCTTTCTCATTGCGAACCACAATTCTTGGGAGCAACATCGAGTCCAAGCCAGTTGTGACACAAACCAAAAAGGCGGGTTCACTTCCAGCTTGAATGGGAATGCGAAGTCGATCTTGTCGTTTCGCCTTGCCCCAAATCCAACTGCCAGGCTGGAGAGGATTCGGTGTCGTCGATGCGGGCATCTCGACAAGCGATGTTTTCTCAGGCGCGATCGCCAGGAGTCGCGGGTTGGAAACTCCGTACTTCCCCACGGCGTGAACCTCATAGATGCCTGCAGGAACGTCCGCGCCGATGTTGACTTGAAATACCCCGTACTCGAATTGTGGTTCGCTGTCTTCAGGCAAAGGTGCAGTCTTTTTTAACTCTGCATGGATACCAGGATGGTTGAACACAAGCCGATCGACTTGTTGCGAGTTTCTGCCGATTGCTCGCAATTCAATCGCGCTACCGGCAACGGCCGCGTTGGGGGTAATCGCGTCCAGCATGAATCGAGGGGGTTGAGCGATAATCGTGTCAACATTCCATGCACACAATGTAAGAAGGGCGCAAACAAGCGCACGAAGGTGACTCAAGGTGTTCAATCTCATGGTGAGTAGCAAGGTAAATGGGTACGGCTTCGATCGACGATCGATTAGTGATTGAACAAAAATTCCTTGCTGTTCAACACGCTCCAAGTCAAATCCTCATACGCCTCGCGCAATCGGTCTTGTCGTCCGAGCAAATACTCCAGCGCAACTGTTTGTTCGGACGGCGTCGGCTCGCGCGACAAGGCGAGCATGTAGAGTTCGGAGATATTTGCGATTGCTCGTTCGCGGATCAACTCTGCAGGTGTCCGCGCGTCGTTCGGGGGAGGCATCTCCGACCAAACGGTCAGCCGATTGCCAGCCACGGAAAGTTTGGCGTGCATCTCTTTCGAATTCATCAAATGGAGGCTCTGCGCCAAATTCGATGCGGTCGTCCGTTCGCATTCGCACGAAGTGGCGGAATCGGGACGGCCAAACACGGTGAGGAAATAGGATTGGAAAGAGGTGTCGGGTAGTTGGATCGCGCGCGTACCAACGGGCATCCCGTCGAACGCTGATCGACTCCCGGTCACGTCATCGATCGCATCGAGGAGTAGCTCGGCGGACAATCGTTTGGGGTAATAGCGGGAATAGCAATTCGAGTCTCGAAGGTTCTCTGCATTTGCGCTTTCGCTAAGTTGGTAGGTGCTCGAGTTGCAGATCGTTCGAATCAAATGTTTCAGATCGAAGTTGGATTGAATCAGTTCGTTTGCCAAGGCATCCATCAACTCAGGATTCGAAGGAGGATTGGTAATACGAAGGTCGTCTTCCGGCTCGACCAAACCACGCCCAAAGAAGTGTTTCCAATAACGGTTCACGACCGACTTCGCGAAGAAGGGATTCTCCTTCTCCGTCATCCAATCGGCGAACGAAGCTCGAGGATCGGCATCGGAAGCTAGCTGCAACGCTGGAGCATCGAGTCCGGAAGCGGGTAATGGCTGCCCGGATTTAGGATGTTTTGCCGATACATCTCCCATGCGAGAGACGAAGCGAGGCTCTTGAGGGCCTAAACCATCGCGTCGTTCGACTTTGGAAAAGAACGCAGCCATCTGATAGTAGTCTTGCTGCCCCCACTTTTCGTAAGGGTGGTGATGGCATCGCGCGCATTGCAATCTTTGCCCAAGGAAGAGCTGGGCGGCGTCTTCAATACGCGACTCCGTGTTGTTGACCTGTCGATACCAGATCACAGCGGGATCTACTTGCGGTGAGCCAGACGCAGTAAGAAGCTCGCGAGCGAACTGGCTGTATGGCTTGTTCGATCGGAAACTCTCCACCAACCAATCATGAAAGGCAAAAGCTCCGTAGCGAGTGTCTTCGCCGGCATGACGATTGCGCAAAATAGCGGACCATTTGCTCGCAAAGTGGTACGCATAGTCATCGCTTTCGAGGAGGCGATCGATCATCTCCGAGCGAGGGACACCCTGGCTGTTTCGTACTTCCTCCAGCGTGGGGAGACGCCCTGCGATATCGAGCGTCACGCGTCGGAGAAACGTAGCGTCATCGCAGGATTCGGAGGGAGGGATTCCCAGTGCTCGAAGCTTGGCAAAGACCGCTCGATCGAGCGCATTCTTTTCTTCAGGCCATTTATCGATCGCCGTCCCCAGAGGGATACTCGCTCGATAGACCGCCACCTTGCCTTGATACCGCGCCATGACGGAAACTTCACCGGCCATATCGCGAAGCTGCACAAGGCCGGTCGACGATACTTCGGCCATATCCAAGTTGTTCGACTCGTATTGGACGGTCCGAGAGATATCTTCTTTTTGGCCATCTACATAGGTAGCGATCACCGAGAGTTGTTGGCTGGCACCGCGAGCCAATCGGCTGGCTGCGGGGATGACTTCGATTGAGGCCACCTTTTTCTCGTTTTCATCTCCATAGGGCATCGCCTGCGAGATCCATCGCCGGAGAATGCGATATTCATGCGAATCCATCTCCATCCGCTGGCCTCCACCATGCGGCACGGTTCCTACCGATTTTTGCAGTAGCAAGCTCGAGTCGGGGGAAGCTGGGAAGAGACGCCGACCTCGTGACTCTCTGACCAAATGCTCGAAATCTTCTCGAGGTTCGAATCCGAGCAAAGAAAGACGGAAGCCATTCTGTCCAGCAAGCTTTCCGTGGCAGCCTCCCCCATTGCATCCATATTTCGTAAAGATAGGGACGACTTGATTCGGAAAGTTGATCGGAGGCTCTTCATCGGGAAACGCCACCGTAATCGGTATTTGATGCATCAACCCTTCGCCGAAGTGCGCCGTTACCGTTCCATTGCCCGATTGCAGTGGGACCAACATACCCGTGGAGTCGATCTTACCTAATTCCGCGGGATTCAAATCCCAGCGAACTTCGCGTGTCGCGTCTACAACTTCACCGGATGCCAAGCTTCGGTCGACCAGTAACTGAAAGCGAGAGTCGCGACTTCGCAATTCAATCTTATCTTGCTTGAAACGAAGCGATTCCTCCGCTTGCGCGATCGCGGAAAGTCCGATCATCGCTGCAACGAGAACGGCTACTTGGCGAGACCAAACCACAGCATTTTGGGTGGCTCGAATTTTCATAGGTTCACGATTGTTGGTGGGAAACGGGCTGTCGGTGGGGGATGGATGGGGTCGAACGATCGGTTGGCATAAAGACTAAGAACTATCCGAAAACCTTGCCGATCCTAACCCAAAGCGTCAGCAAGGGACTGTTTTCGGATAGGTTCTAAATCAATTCCTTAATTGGCTCGTGCTCCACCAAAAACTGCGGACGTCCGGTCGGGTCTGCGATAGTGGTCGCCGCCGTGTTGATACCCAAATTGTGATAGAGCGTTGCGATGATTTCCTGCATATGAACAGGGCGGAGCGACGCGTACTCGCCGAGCCGATTCGTTGCCCCGATCGCTTGCCCGGTACGCATTCCACCTCCAGCGAGAAACGCGCTGCTTACCTGTGCCCAGTGATCGCGTCCCCCTTCGTTATTGATTTTAGGAGTTCGACCAAACTCTCCCCATACGATCACGGTGACATCGTCGAGCATGCCTCGATCATGCAAGTCATCGATGAGAGCGCTAAGGCACTGATCCAGTTTACTACCATGATCTCGAACGAGATCGAAATTCTTTCCGTGGGAATCCCAGCGACCATAACTCAAGCTAACAACACGGACTCCAGCCTCGATCAACCGCCGAGCGAGCAGAAGGTGATCATTACAAGTAGGTGCACCGTCGTACTGATATTTGTAAGGTTTGCCATCCCCATAGCGTTCCAAAGTTTTGGGATCTTCTTTGGAGAGATCGAGAGCATCGAGAAGTTTACTGCTGGTGAGAACATCGAGCGCTCGTTGTTCAAAGGCGTCCATGCCAGCCATAATACCACTGGTGTCGATATCGCGGCGCATGGTGTCTAAGCTGGTCAGCAAACGTCGACGATCGCGCAGTCGGTCCATCGAGATGCTATTTAGTTTCATGTTTTCCATTCCGGGGCCATCCGGTTTGAAGGCGGTGTAGGCGGCGCCCAAGAATCCAGCTTCGCCGGAGTTTGACCACGGTAGGTGTTGCGTCTTTTGTGCTAGGCCGACAAACGGGGGAACTGCGGCATCCACCGGACCCTGCAATTTCGACACGGCCGAGCCGATAGACGGTCTACCGCCGAGGGCGCGGAGATCGTCGGGGAACCAGCCGCTCATGCACTGGTGGGACTCGTGGCGATCTTTGCATCCGACGACGGAGCGAATGACGACCGATTTGTCCATGCGGGCGGCGAGTTTCGGGAAGACTTCGCAGATTTGGATGCCAGGCACATTGGTTGCAATCGGACTAAACTCCCCTCGAATTTCAGCAGGAGCCTCTGTCTTGATCTCCCACATATCTTGGTGAGGAGGTCCCCCTCCTAAGAAAATATTGATCAGCCCTTTGTGGGAGTTCTTTCGCCCGGCTTGTTCGTCGGCGCGGAGCAAATTTGCGAGTGAAAAGCCCCCCATGCCGAATCCCAAGGCCCCGACGGAGAGGAAGGCACGTCGGGAAGGGCCACTGCAAAGCGACGTCGGTCGACCTAGAAAGTCAAGCATGATCGATTCTTTTGGGGTGGGGAGGTGGGTGGGAATGCGTCCAAGCCGGACAGGTTGACGCACCTATTCCATTATCGACTGGCCGGGGAAGCGGATGCAATACCCTTTCGGCGGCCCTCAAGGTTAATATTAGCCTCGAATTCGCTCGACGGGGCATCGCATGGCCTCGCGAGCCGCCAAAATCTCGTGGGCGGCCCAAGATCGATTGTTTGCGGGTAAGAGATACCGGGGACCGACCAGCACCGGGAAGTCGACCTCGGCAAATTCGGACGGCGCCAGCCTTAAGGTTTGAGCCCAAGGGCGTGAAAAATCCTCCCAAAGAATCGTGTCTGGGTCGGGCGTCGAGATGGCGGCAATCCAAAGCTTGGCCTCAGGTAACGGATCGAGTTGGAGCAGGTCCGATGGTTTGGGGCAGGAGTACCATTCCATCTCATGCAAGTCGTCCGCTCGACGTAGCTCTTCCTTCAACTCCCTCTCAAGGGCAGGGGTGGGAGTTGCAATCACGATCGGTCCAGAAAAGGACAAATGCTCTGCGAGCGCTTCAATAGTCCATCCCGACACCGGGTCGACCCATTCGGCAGCGACCTCTTGCGCCGGGACGAGAATGAACGATCGCATGCACATCCGTGGATGCGGAACTTTGAAATGGGGGGTCCAAATGCGCAGATCGTCATGGAGCAAAACATCGATATCGATTCGTCGCGCCTCCCAGCGTTGCAATCGATGTCGACCCAATTGCGTTTCGATCTTTTTTATCCCATCCCATACATTCCAAACATCGTATGTGGACTGGAGGGCAAGAACGCAGTTGATAAAGTCCCCTTGGCCAGCCGGTCCACCGACAGGGGGAGTGCGATACAGGCTCGAGAATTGCAGATCACCGTCTGAGAATTCTTCGCGAAGCAGTTGCTGTGCGTAGGCAACCGTCTCTGCAACGTTTCCGAGGTTGGCTCCCAAACTGATCAATGTCCGAGGCATATCAAGGTAGCTTTAATGCAGATTCGATGGTGTCCAAATACCAGTGCACCACCATATCGCTTGGCTGCAGCACTTTCCCTTTATTGTAAGGTGCCGCGGCGGGTCCTGCTTTGGGGCAATCCTTTCGGACATAAACAAAATAGGTGGGAGGATTTGTCTGACCATCGTCTCGGAACAGAAGCTTGTACAAATGCGACGTTTCCATCGCGAAGTCTGCGTTCAGCCCTAGATAAGTCCATTTCGCAGGCGACTTACGATTGCGAATCTCGCGAAAGGCGGTCTCTGTGTCGATCTTCTGCTTTGCCAAGTCGGCGGCTGAGGGCTGCATCTCTTTCAGAGTGGTTGGTGGAAGAGCGACCACATCCGCGGGGACTCCCTGTAGCAACAAAGCCTTGTTCAGGTCGTTTTGTGAGAGATAGTTCAAGTACTTTTCGGCGAGCACTCGAGCTTGCTGCACATCTTGGTTTGTTTCCATGGAGCGTCGGAACACGCCCCAAGAGCCCGTGGTCGAGCTGACGAAAATCGCGAAGAGAGCGAGAAACTTCGAGAATCCGCTCAATTGATACTTCGGAGCTATTTGCAGGACGACGCATCCAACGATGGCAGCGATGATGGCAATCGCCAAGAAATGCACGTAGAGGACCGAGAAAGCCCCCACCAGCGAAAGAATGACGGCGACCAGAGATAGCCCCGAAAAATTCTTGGCGTCAACGATCTCTTCGGTTTCTGCGTGGAGGTAGGTCTCGGTCATGTTGCACAGAGATGAAAACAAAGGGAAAAGGGGGATGGGTGCATGAGCCGCATTCTTAAATTTATCTCGTAACCTAGCGTCGGTGCAGTCCTAAGTGCGGATCTGCTTTAAGATAGAAGCGGCCGCCAGCCCGTACGCCCCTCCCTCCCTCCTGGTTCACCCGCGAGTCTCCCCATGTTCCGACGACATTTCACTCTATCGCTCCAAACAAGACCGACCAGGTTCCAAACAAGTCCAATTCGGTGCGGCTCGATGAATGGGGTATCGCTCTGGCGGATTGCCTTGGCAGCTTGGGGCATCACCCTCGCTTCCGTTGGAAGCTCGCAGGAAATTGGAAGCTCGCAGGAAAATAGTGGAGCCCTTTCGACGAACCTTGCACCCACGGTAGCGAGATCGACGACGAAGATCGACAATTTTTCCTTCCAACTTGCCGACGGA
>JALOQZ010000337.1 GCA_025459245.1 Pirellula sp. | reverse complement strand
GGGGCAAAATCGCTGCTGCTCTCCACCCTCACCAGCTTGGCCGTTGTCGTTACTCTCCTCGCGGTCCTGCGAATCCTTCTACCCGCCACCTTGGAACTGTCTCGCTATTCCTGGCACCGCGGACAGCTCCGCGCCGAGTATGAGGTCGCAGGCGATCAGCTGAAACAAGTCTCGTTAGAAGGACTTTCCAGCATCTCTCAGACAGTCGCCAAACGCGTCGTTCCCAGCGTGGTGCACATCACGACGAGCTTGGCCGAGACACCCTTGAAGAGCGTGATCGGACGTCGTTCCATGACCGGCCATGGCAGCGGCGTCATTGTCGATAAAAGCGGACTAATCCTCACAAACAGCCATGTTTTGGACGACGGCCCTGTAATCCATGTCTATTTAGCGGATGAGCGATACTGCCTAGCAGAACTCGTCGGCAGCGACCCGCTTACCGATTTAGCTGTTCTCAAAATCAAAGCGGAAGACCTCCTTCCTATCGCTTGGGGAAACAGCGATGTCGCACAAGTCGGGTCACCCGTCTGGGCTGTCGGTAGCCCTTTCGGCCTCACCGGCTCGATCACCTTTGGAATCGTCAGCAGCAAACACCGCTTGGATCTGTCGGGCACGCAGTATGACGACTCGAGTGCCATGCGATCGGGTCGGGATCGAAAACGAGGCCCCACAGCGCGGTATAGCGATTTGATGCAAACCGACGTAGCCGTAAACCCTGGAAACAGTGGAGGCCCTTTGGTAAACGGTCGCGGCGAACTGATCGGCATCAATACTGCCATCATTGGCGAATCCTATCGGGGCGTTAGCTTCGCGATCCCCAGCAACGTCGCCCGCCAAGTCTTCGATGAGATTGTTCAGAACGGAAAGATGCGCCGTGGTTGGCTCGGAGTGGAATTCGTCTCCGTCGCTCAATACCGCCAGCTGTACGGAGAAGAAACACCCCCTGAAACCACTTACGAACTGACAAAAGACAGACTCGGTGCCGTTGTGAACCGAATCTTGCCAGGATCTCCCGCTGAATTAGCTGGTCTCGCAGAAGGGGATTGCATCATCTCCGTCAATGGCGTTGAAATCCGCGGTGTCGAAGATGCTATCTTCCGGATAGGGAACAGCCAGCCAGGCTCCAACATCGATCTCGAAATCGAACGCAATGCCGAAAGGCAACGCCTCTCGATTACGATTGGACAGCGTCCCGATTGATCGTATAACGACGCTATCTACAGCTGTGCACAACCGATTGGTATCCCTCGGGCGTGCTAGAGCCAATCCGAAAACCATTAGCCGCTCTGGCGCTAGCCGCGGTTTCCGATGGTTTTCGGATAGGCTCTTAGACTCTTTTCCTTTTAGAAAGCATAAGACGGATTCGGAATGGTAGAACTAGGAGTCAATATCGACCATGTTGCCACAATTCGCCAAGCGCGTCGCACATACGAACCGGATCCGGTCGCTGCTGCATACTTCGCCGAATTAGGTGGTGCCGATACCATCACAGTCCATCTTCGAGAAGATCGCCGACACATCCAAGATCGCGATGTTCGACTCCTTAAAGAGACGGTTCACATCAAACTGAATTTCGAACTTTCTTGTGCACCCGAGATCGTCGATATCTGCTGCGCGACGCATCCTCACCAAGCCACGCTGGTCCCTGAACGCCGTGAAGAAGTAACGACCGAAGGAGGGCTCAATTTGCTCCGAGGGGACGGAGTCGTCGAGCGAGCCATCGACAAACTACGCGAACAAGGCATCGAAATCAGCCTGTTCATCGATCCCGATCGAGAGCAAATCGAAAAAGCCAAAGCCCTTGGAGCCCAGGCGATCGAACTGCATACCGGCCAATACGCATTATCGCGAGGAGCAGACCAACGCCGTGAACTGGACCGACTCACCGAGGCAGGCGTTATCGCTACCGATTTAGGTCTTCGATTGCACGCCGGTCACGGCCTCACGTATCAAAACGTGATTCCAATCGCATCCATCCCCAATATGTTCGAACTCAACATCGGGCATAGCATCGTCAGCCGCGCCGTGCTGGTCGGCTTCCAAGCAGCCGTGGCAGAAATGAAACGCTTAATCCAAGTCCCACGGCAGTAAAGAAACGCTAGGACGAATCGCGTTCTTTGAGCTTTTGCTGCAAGCTTTGACGGTGAATACCGAGTCTGCGCGCTGCGGCAGAAACGTTTCCTTGCTCTTTCTCCAGCGCCCGATCGATCGCTGTTCGCTCGAACCAATCGGCCAGCTTTTGCTTTCCCTCCGTGAGCGGAAGCTCAAAAAATGGAGCAAGCCAATCTTGCATGGACTCCGCCTCGGGTCCCGAACGAGGGACGATCAGCCCGAGGTCTTCCGGTTCGATCAGGCTAGTCCTAGCCATGGCCTCGGCTCCTTCGACACGCTGCTTCAACTCTCGAATGTTCCCAGGCCATGGATGTCGAATCAGCGCCTCGGTAGATTGCGGGCTAAAGCTCAATTCACTTCGCAGGAAGTGATTCGCCAGCAGAAGGATATCTTCGCTGCGTGCTCGAAGCGGAGGTAGCTTGATCTCAATCCCGCGCAGTCGAAAGTAAAGGTCGGCACGGAATCGCTTTTGGTCGATCGCTGCTTCCAAGTCTTGATGGGTAGCGCTGATGACCCGCACGTCAACTGGAATCTCTTCTTCGCTTCCGACGGGGGTCAATACCCCCTCCTGAAGCACTCGCAACAACCGGGTCTGAACGCCCACCGGCATATCCCCGATCTCATCGAGAAATAGGGTTCCACGATGCGCCTTGCGGAAGACGCCTTCTCGGTTGCGATCCGAACCAGTGAATGCACCTTTCACATGTCCGAAGAGTTCGCTTTCGATCAAGTGTTCTGAGAGGGCAGCAGTATTAACCGCGATAAACGGCCCGCCGCTGCGTGGACTCAGGCGATGAAGCTCTCGAGCAACCAGTTCCTTACCAGTCCCGCTTTCTCCACGAATAAGGATTGGAAGCGAGGTCGCGGAAGCCTTGCGAATCTGATCAAAGATTCGGTGCATCGAGGGGCTTATACTTAGCAGTGAACCGAGGGAAGGGATCGAATCAATCTGCGACTGCAGCTCCAACACCCGAGTCTCCAATTGGCATCGACGATGGCTTCTCGCGACGATCGTTCGGATGTGGTCCAGATCATAGGGCTTCACTAGAAAGTCCGAAGCCCCGCGGCGAATGCATTCAACGGCGATGTTTACGCTGTCGTTTGCCGTTACCACGATGATTTCTGGCAAGCGAGAAGGGGGGGAATCTCGCAGCGAGTCGAGCACCGACAATCCGTCCTGAACCGGCATATTGAGATCGAGAAATACCAGATCCGGGTGATGCCCGTGGATCTGTTCGATCGCTTGACCACCATGCTCTGCTTCCAGGATAGTCCGGGAGCTGTCTCGTATCGCGCGGTGGAGCGCGTAGCGAGCGGTCGAGTCATCTTCAACGATCAGTATCTTCATCGTTCGAACACCGGGCTGATGGGAGGACGGGAACGTCTAGTTTATACGGAGAACGAATGGCTCAAGAGCCTATTCTTCAGAACCACGTCAATTTGTCATCGCACAGTGCTGCATTGGGTTCCGAATGGAAACGGATATGCGAAAGGAGTAAGTCTTGGGTGGTCGTTCCTACGTATTCGTAAAAAAGAGCCGCCGAACATCGCACCGGCAACTTATGTCCCACCGATCTTGAAATATGCTATAACGATCGCCGTTGAACCTTCCCCCCATCACCAGCTCTTCACCATCCCACCGGAGGCCATCCAGTGCCAACTCCTGAGTCTTCATCAGGTCTAGCTTCGACCTCAGACAAAGCATGGTGGAAACAACTCAATGGATACCATTGGTTTGTTTTCATTATGGCATCGTGTGCTTGGATGTTCGATTGCTTGGATCAGCAGTTGTTTATCCTCGCTCGAAACAATGCTGTCGTCGCACTTGCTCCAGAACTGGATTCCCTAGAGCAAAAGAACTATGGTGGTTACGCGACATCGATCTTCATCGCGGGTTGGGCGATCGGTGGATTGATCTTCGGAGCGGTCGGTGATCGCATCGGTCGAGCGAAGACATTAGCCATCACCGTGCTCATGTACTCCATCAGCACGGGTCTTAGCGCTCTTTCCAATAACATCTGGGAGTTCTTTGCTTATCGATTATTAACAGGGCTTGGGGTGGGAGGTGTCTTTGGGCTTGCCGTGGCCCTCATCTCCGATAGTTTGCCTGAGCATGTCCGTTCCAAAGCGTTGGGATGGCTTCAAGCATTGTCAGCGGTGGGGAATGTGACTGCGGGGTTGTGCAGTGTTGCGTTGGCCAATATGGATCCCAACGAGTCTTGGAAGTATCTTTTCCTCATCGGTGCAACGCCTGCGTTCCTTTGCATCTTTATCATGGTTCGGTTGCGAGAG
>JALOQZ010000058.1 GCA_025459245.1 Pirellula sp. | reverse complement strand
ACCAACGCGCAATGACCAGCTGCTGGAGGAGCTTTCCAAGCTCGAATCCGGAACGCCGCGATATGTCTCCAAGATTGTCGCCAACATGGCACCGCCGGTTGTAACACTGGATACGGAACTCTATCCTGTCCGCATGCAACCCGATCCAAATCAACCTGATCAATTAACAGAAACGACGATACCGGGTCGGTATTTGTTGGAAGTCCCTTTGAGAGGACGATTGCAAGGGCAATCCGCTTCGTACTTGGTGCAATTGCCTCCTGAGTACAACCCGTATCGACGCTATCCGTGCGTTGTTACGATGCACGGAGACATTTCTACCCCAGAAGATCAAATCAATTGGTGGTGTGGGCCTGCCGATCCCTCGAATCAACGTTGTTGGGGGGAGGCGTCTAGGAATGGTTACATCGTGATCGCTCCCAGCTGGGGGAGAGCGAACATGCCAAACTACAACTACACCGAGGATGAACATATGTTTGTCCTCAGTGCGCTCTTCGATGCCAAACGCAGATTCAGTATCGATACCGATCGGGTCTTCCTGTCGGGACATGAAGCAGGTGGCACTGGGGCTTGGGATATCGCCTTGGCTCACCCCGATCTTTGGGCTGGGTGTCTAGTGGTTTGCGGAACGGTCGACAAGTACGTGAAGCAGTATTGGCCCAATACCCGTTATGTTCCCTTTTATTTTGTCGATGGTGAGCTGACAGCCTTCGCAACCAAAGAAGGAATCAAGTCGCACCATATGGCGAACGAACGAGTCTGGGACAACCTTCTTCGCGACCGAAATTACGATGTCTTGATATCCATCTACCGCGGCCGTGGGCTGGATCATTTCCAGGATGAATTGCCGCGGATGATCGAATGGATGAATGCGCCTGGGCATGTTCGGAACTTCGCACCCGACCGATTCGAAGTGAAGACATCTCGGCATGGCGATCGCTATTTTTGGTGGTTTGAGACCGAGCAGCTCTTTGCGGAAAAGCTTGTTCACCCACTGCTCTATCGCGATGGATCCGAATACAAAATCGAAAGCCGCATTCTCAAAGAGTCCAACACAGTCGATCTTGAAATCGTTCCTGCCGATCGCTACACGGTGAACCTGACGGCAGATATGGTCGATATGACGCAAATCATCACCGTGCGACACAAGGGTGGTCCGACCAAGCGAATCGAACCTAGGTTTGATTCGAAGACATTATTGCGTGATGTGCGAGAAAGAGCGGACCGACAGCACCCGTTTTGGGTCAGGTTGGAAATGCCTCGCTAGGTCAAATCATCCGCGCGCTCGGTGACCTTTTCTAAGATATCGAGCAGCACCCTATCGGTTTCAATCCCCTCCGCTTGAGCTTCGAAATTCAGCAGAACTCGATGGCGCATAGCGGGCAAGTACACGCGTCGAATGTCCTCAAAACTGACGTTGTACCGACCGTCTAGCAATGCCCTAACTTTGGAGGCTAATGCCAAAGTTTGAGCGCCGCGTGGACTCGAACCCCATCGGATGTATTGGTTGGTGACATCGGGAGCTAGTTTTCCTCCTGGATGCGTCGCGAGAACCAATCGAGCTGCATAGTCCTGTACATGTTTGGCCAAAACAACTTGCCGCACCAAAGCTTGCCAGTGACGAATCTCTTCGCCATCCATCACCTTTTCAGGTTTAATCACCTCGCCCCGAGTGGTCCGATCGATGATTGTGTTGAGCTCTTCTCGTGTGGAGTAGCCGACGACCAGTTTAAACAAGAATCGATCCAATTGTGCTTCAGGGAGGGGATAGGTTCCTTCCTGTTCAATCGGGTTTTGGGTGGCGAGGACAAAGAAAGGCTTTTGCAATTCATAGCGATGTCCCGCCACCGTAACGGTTCCCTCCTGCATCGTTTCTAGCAGAGCGGACTGCGTTTTGGGGGTCGCTCGGTTGATTTCGTCGGCCAAGCATATTTGGGTGAAGATGGGACCGCGTTGGAATTGAAATTCGCGACGGCCATCGTTCTCAACAATCATGTTGGTTCCGAGGATATCGGAGGGCATCAAGTCGGGGGTGAACTGAATTCGATTGAAGTCTAGAGACAAGGTTTCCGAAAGTGTCTTGATAAGCATCGTCTTACCCAGGCCGGGAACACCTTCGAGCAAGCAATGTCCGCCGACGAACATCGCGGTCAAGACGCCGTTGACGATATCGTCATGTCCGACGATGACACGTCCGATCTGCTCACGAACGGCGGCGTAGCGTTCGCGAAAGCGTTCGGCTTCTTGTTGCATCGATTCAGCGACATTGCTCATGGAGTCCTCGGTAATCAGGGTTGTTTTTTCGCTTTGCGCTTGGCTTCAAGCAGCCGAGAAGTATAGCTGGTTTCTTCTTGTGGCTGCATCGACGGCGCGGAGGCGGATGGGGCATTCGTAGTCGGAGATTTGGGCGATTGCTGATTGAAAAGATCGCTGGCCTTAGGAGCCTCGATATCTAGGGATGTGTTTGCAATTTGACGGTTCATGTCTTCGGCAACTCCAGTCTTGCTTGAGCGGAGTCGCTCCAAGCTTCGGGCTCGCTGCACGTCTACTTCTCGAACTTCCTTACCCGAAAAACGTTTCGAGAGGTCTCGTAGGGGTTGAGCCAAGTCGATCGCGACGCGACGTACAAAGACATCTGCAAAAAAGAAGGTAGCACCAATCGCGACGGCGAGGGGCCAGACATCCTTTAGGCTCTTGGCCGGCGGCAGCCCGGGGCGATAGGTATCCATATTGACGATTCGATCGATCGAGTCCGATTCCAACGGTTCCTCGAGTAGCCCACCTTCGCCGCCGACCGGTTTGTTTTCGGCTAGCTGGCGCAGCAATCTCATATTCGCTTGGCGAACTCGATACTCATCTGAAAACGGAATCGTGATACCTGTCGTAATGGGCGGTTTGTTCGGACCAGGAAGTACGCTCAGCATGTAGCTGCCCGCTTGATCCGGGATCATCTCTCCCACATATCGGCCTGGTGCCGTTTGTTTCATGGGAACGTTGACGGGTTGCAGATCTGGTCCGACTGCAATGGCTCCCATATCGAGGTAGTTTAAAAACCCATCCGCATTATCGAGTGCCGTCACGACAATCTGCACGCGGCCATCTCTCATGTTGGTCGCGATCGAGTACTTGCCATCATCGGCGGACGGCCTCATTACCCAACGAACCAGTTGTGAATAGAACTGATCATAAATGCTGGAATCGACCCAGTCCTTAGCCCATCGGTGCCCAGCATCGGTCGATACAACGGCCGTTCTCCCCAGGCCGTAGGTCCAAGTCGCGAGGATGGACGCATTTTCCTTTTCATCTGGGTTGGGTGACAGAATGGGGACTTCAACAAGCGGGCTATCCTTCAGTTCCGTGAGCACGAAACCGCTGATTCGAGGCAGGTTTCGAGGAAGACCGGAAAGGATCTCGTGTGGAGATTGAACAAACGGTGTCACTCCCCCTTCAGGTTCGAAGACCAATGGCTTTGCGACTCGTCTCGCCTCACGCATGAAGATTCGGGGCAGCGCGTTGGGATTGGTCACGACGTAATAATTGCCCCCGGTTCTGTTTGCAATCCGTTTGAGCTCAGCGTGACCAGCGGGGCCATGTGTCCCAACGGCGACGGTGGAGATTTTGATCTGTGCCGTTGCATACCCGCTCAAAACGGAATTCGAAGCTTGCGCCGGGTCTCCATCGCTGATGACGATCATGTGCTTCAGCGAGGCAGGAACGGTTTTGAGCGACGCGAGCGCCATGCTGAGGGAAGAGTCGAAATTCGGCATATCCCCGGGAGTCATATTCCTGATCTTCGACTTCATCACGGATCGGTTTTCACCGACCTTCATCATTCCGGATTTCTCCCCCCACAGCCACTTGTCACCCGACATGTCGTATTCGACAACACCGCAGTAGTCTTGCGGTCCGAGAGCATCGAGCGCGGCCTCACCGATCTTCTTTTGCCAGTAATTGCCTTGTGCCATCTCCGAGGCGTGCATCACCATCGCCAATGCGCCGACCGCTTCGATTTTGTTATTTTTGATGGCGAAATTCACCGGCATTGCATCTTCAAGTTTGGAGTTTGTCCATCCTCCCGCCCCGAACGCTTCCGGGCCGCCGATCATGACAATGCCCATTCCAAACTGTTGAACGCTTTGGACCATCATGTTGATTTGATCATCGCTGAACGCGACGACTTGGGTTGATTCATCTCCGGTCGTTCGGGGCGTCCCTGCGAGAATGACTGCGTCGTAGCTCTGCAGTTCGATCAAGCTGCTAAACATTGTCGAGGTTGTGCGGGCATCGACCTCCAAGTCATTGCGGCGAAGTGCATCGACCAAGTTTTGGTATTCGCCGGGCCGATTGGCATCTTCAATCAGCATCACGCGTCCTTTGCCGCGGGCGTAAGTGAATGCTGTCGCTTTATTGTTTTGCGGAATCGTATCGCTTGCAGCGTTATCGGGGGTGAACTCAGCTTCGTAGACGAATCCGGCGTTTGTTTCGATCTTGTGGGGGATTGGGATGACATTAGTGTCGCGATCCAGCTGGTAGGGGGCATCGGCGAGTACTTCTGTTTGGCTGCCGATGCGCCGGACGACTTTCAATCGACCGTCGATGGGTTCATTCTTCCCGTTTTCGCTGAACCGATTGATGACGACTCGAGCGTCGACCGTTTGACCTTGGCGAACAAATCCGGGGATGTCGATCTTTTCGACCATAATCTCGGTGTTGGAGTCCAACCGTATAGGAACGACATCGATCCCGATTCCGTTTTCGGCCAGCCGTTGCGCGGTCGATTCTGCGGATCCGAGCGTTTGATTACCATCGGTGAGGATCACAATTCGCTTTGAGGAGTCTTCGAGAAAGCTGGCCTGCGCCAGTTTGAGAGCGCTCTCTAAGTTTGTGGCGTCGGTTCGACCAATGTTCGCTTCGGGGCGCGAGATGTTCGGCAGATCTTCGTCCAGCGGAGGAAGCTCAATCGAAGCTTCGCGGCCAAAAATGATGAGTCCTGCTCGGTCATTGCGATTGGTGCGGCGGTGTTTCTTGACGCTTTCGATGGCGTAGTCGAGCATCAGCTGCCGTTTGGCGATGGGAATGGAGTCGCTTTGGTCTAGTAAATAGATGACCGTCAGCCGGTCGCTGGACCAAATCCACTGCACGCCTGCAATGGCCAAGACGATTAATAGGAGAACGACAGAGCGAAAGAAAAGAGCTAGCGTCCGTCTCCAAGGCCCCAAGCCAGCCAGGGACTTTCGACCGATCCACCAAGTCAGCGGAATGACGAAGAGCAGGAGAAGCGCCCACGGGGTTTCGAATCCTATTTCCATTCGTCCCATGATGACGGCGATTCCAGTGAAGGCGTTTCCGAATTCCACGTGCAGTGAGTTTTCCCAGCTCCGCTCCAGTACCCACCGGGCGGCGGGATACCCGGTAAAGGTTTGGGCGTCCCATTTCGAGCGAGGCTATTATGCCTTAAGGCGGGGAGTGTACGCCAGTAACCGTCGCAATAAATACGGAGTCCGGTTCTTTAGGCTTCTGCTCGATTGACTTCGCAACATAGAATAGGGGATTCCCATTTTTCCCTTCCCCTTGGCGAATTAGTCACATCAGGTTTCACGATTCGGAATGAAGATCCACGGAATCGAGATTGAAGATACGTTTGCGGAGGCATTCGATATGACTGCAACCCGGATCGTCATTACCGCCGCCGAAGTGGCTTGGGCCATGCGAGCTGCGGAGGCGATGACAGGATTCGCGACCAGCGTGATCGGGTGCGGCGTTGAGGCGGGAATCGAGGGAGTTGTTACCGATTCGGAGACCCCCGATGGTCGGCCTGGAGTTTCAATCCTCTTGTTTAGCATTTCTGGGAGCGAGCTGGAAAAGCAAGTTGTTCGTCGCGTTGGGCAGTGTGTTTTGACTTGTCCGAGCACTTCGGTTTTTGGGACGATGAAGGGTGAGAAGCGAATTGCGATGGGGTCCAAGCTCCGGTACTTTGGCGATGGCTTTCAGATTTCCAAGCTGCTCGGTCGAGAACGATATTGGCGAATTCCGGTCATGGATGGTGAGTTTGTCTGCCAAGACACTATCGCCAGGCAGAGCGCCGTGGGGGGCGGAAATTTCTTAGTTTTGGCCGCAACGATCAACGGAGCGCTGCGGGCTTGCGATGCTGCGGTAAAAGCGATCAAGAATGTACCGAATTGCATTACGCCGTTTCCGGGGGGAGTGGCGAGAAGTGGATCTAAGGTCGGTTCGAAGTACAAAATGCTGGGCGCCTCCACCAACGATGCATTTTGCCCGACACTGCGCGAGCTGACCGATTCGCTGATCCCTCAGTCTGCAAGCGCCGCACTGGAGTTGGTAATCGACGGCCTTACTCCAGAGGGGGTCGCGGAAGCCATGCGAGTAGGGATCTTGGCTGCTTGTGAAGTTGGGGTGCAGTGCGGTGTTCAGAAAATCACCGGTGGTAACTACGGCGGCAAGCTGGGTAAACATCACTTCTACCTACGTCAGATACTCCATGGATGAACGAGAACAAACGAATGAGCTGGAAGAGCTCGAGCTTGAAGTGAACGGAACTCAAGCCGATCAAGATGAACATTTAGTCGAGGATACTCCCGAGCTAAGGCGTCGCGTCGATGATTTGCTCCGAAACAATCTAGGATTCCGGCGGGCTGCCGAAAAGGTGCGCGAGTTCCCGCAATCACCCGGTGTTTACTTGATGAAAGACACCTCAGGGGTCGTGATCTATATTGGCAAGGCGAAGAATCTTCGATCGCGAGCGAGCAGTTACTTTCATGCGGCTGCAGCAGAGGAAATACGTACGGCAGAATGGATCCATGAAATTGCCGACATCGATTTCATGCTTTGCGCGAGTGAGGTCGACGCATTGCTTACAGAGAATCGGTTGGTGAAAGACATTCAGCCTCGGCACAACAAGGACCTCAAGGATGATAAGACATTCCCGTATTTGATGATCACCACCCATGAGGATTTTCCTCGAGTGGAAGTCACTCGCACCCCCAAAGATCGCGGCGCGAAACTGTATGGTCCTTTCACGAGCGCTGGGCAGTTACGGGGAGCGTTGCAGGTCATGCAACGTGTGTTCAAGTTTCGTACTTGCTCGCTCGATATCGAGGAGGGGGATCCGCGTTGGGAGTGGTTTCGACCTTGTTTGTTAGCTTCGATCCATCAATGCACCGCCCCTTGCAATCGTCGAATATCGAAAGCCGACTACAAACGAGATATCCGCAGGCTGCAGACCTTTCTCGAAGGAGGTAGCGAGAAGCTTCTCAATCAGATGCGATCCGAAATGCAGGAAGCATCGAAAGGGCTCGAGTTTGAAAAAGCTGCACGACTGCGAGACGAGATTCGCTTACTAGAGAACTTGGGAGATCGCGGCGACATCGATGTCCATGCCCAGCCCGAGGTCTTTTACGTCGATCCGAAAAAGGGGATGCGGGCATTGCAGCGAGTGTTGCGGATGGATCGCGAACCACGCGTCATTGAGGGGGTCGATATCGCTCACCTTGGAGGCGACGACACGGTTGCATCGCTTGTTCAGTTTTTGGATGGGCTACCATTTAAACCCGGATACAGGCGATACAAGATCAAGGATGTCAAAGGGATCGATGATTTTCGCAGTATCCATGAAGTGATTTCGAGGCGGTTTCGACGAATGAGTGATGAGCAAGACACGTTTCCTGATTTGTTGATGATCGACGGCGGAAAAGGCCAACTCAACGCGGCCCTGGCTGCGTTTCGGGACCAGGATATCGAGCCACCGACAATGATCTCGTTGGCAAAACGGGAAGAGGAGATCTATCGTCCTGGGGAAAGCGAACCAATTCGGCTCGGGCGAGAATCCTTTGCATTGAGGCTGTTACAATACGTTCGCGACGAAGCCCACCGCTTTGCGCAGCATTATCATCACATTTTGCGTCAGAAAAGCACCTTCGAACAGACTTTTCGGCCAGGTCCCAAGGCACCTTAAGAGCGTATTGCTATTGTACAGCAGGCTAAACCATGCAGTGCACCGAAGAAAAGCTCGATTGCCCATCCGGTTACCCAACTCACGTAGTGCCGATTCCAGAATCGATTCCAAATTCGAATCACGGCGGCCCAAATGGGCTGGGAACGAAACGGAAACGTATCTTCAATCTTCGTGAAGGAGCTTGCTTTTCAATTCTTGTTGCGGCTTGTTTGGTCGCGACAAATTGCTTTGCACAGGACGCCTCGACGGGAAAAGTGGAGCCGGCATTGCGTTATGCCTCAACGGCTTCGGACTCCTTCGCAGTGGAGGTGCGAGACGCAATCAAGAAAGCCAGCCACGCATTTCGAACCAAGGTGGGGGTTCAAGGTGGATATGTTTACCAGGTGAGCGAGGATGGTCGTTATCGCGAAGGAGAAGGAAACGCGTACGACAACATCGTGTGGGTACAACCTCCAGGCACCCCTGCTGTTGGCATCGCTTATCTCGAAGCGTATCGTGCGACTGGCGAGCAGGAGTTGCTGGATGCGGCGATGGAGGTCGTGGAGTGTTTGCGAGTTGGGCAGCTCCATAGCGGAGGATGGCAGAATCACATCCTTTTGAGCAAGGAAGATCGTTCCAAATTCGCGTATCGAGTCGATGGGCCGCGCAAAAAGAAGTCAAAGAATTGGTCGAGTCTCGATGATGATCAAACGCAGTCGGTGATTCGCTTTCTTGCCTTGCTCGATTACACGCTGGAAGGGAAGCAGCCGCAGGTTCACGAGCTTTTGCAGACTGCATTAGATGGATTGTTGGCGAACCAATTTCCCAATGGTGCTTGGGCTCAGGGGTTTGAGAGTTTAGATGCCGCTGAAGTGCATCCCGTTGTTCCAGCTCGGTATCCGGAGGAATGGCCCAGAAAGCATCCTGGGGAAGACTATTGGGTTTACTACACGCTCAACGACAATGCTCTCGTTCGTGTCTTGGAAACCCTGTGGATGGTGTATGACCTGACAGGAAAGGGTGAGTGCCGAGACGCTGCTTTGCGCGGAGCCGACTTCTTATTGTTAGCGCAACTGCCGGATCCTCAACCGGCTTGGGCGCAGCAATACAATTTTCAAATGGAACCTGTCTGGGCTCGCAAATTTGAGCCTGCTGCCATCAGCGGAGGAGAATCGCAGAGCGCGATTGATCATCTGTTGGATGTCTACGAGCGATCCGGGGACCAGCGGTATCTCAAGGCGGCTCAAAAGGGATGGTCCTTTCTCAGTAGCTTGGAAGATAACCAGGAGCTAGCCCGATTCTATGAGCTCAAAACGAACCGACCTCTTTACTTTACGAGCGACTACGAATTGACCTATGACGCGAACGATCTGCCGACGCACTATGCGTTTCGCGTACCAAGTCGCCTGCCAGCCCTTGGTCGTCGAATCAACAAGCTGCTGGACGGCAAGAAAGTAATCGCGCGTCGCGAGTGGAAAGACAATTTCCCTAAGCCATCGCAGGAAGAAGTTCGCAGAGTTATCGACAGCATGAATTCCAATGGACTCTGGGTTGAAAATGGAAGGCTTAAGTATGTGAAGGCGAGCGACCACAATGGACGCGTCATTCGATCCGACACCTTCATACGCAATTTACGTCTATTGAGTGGTACAGCAGCGAACTTCAAAACGACCCGATAACAGGATAGCAGCATCGATGATTACGAGACGGCATTTACTTGGGCAGATGGTCGCCGGGGCTGCGATCGCACCTGTGTTGACTTTCGGGCAAGAGCAAAAGGTTGTCCCCGATTCGCTGAAACGCGTTGCGGAGGGATCGCAGGTCGCTGCCACAGTCCATTCAGTCGCGTCTCAAGGTTCGATAGAGATAATGCGTAAGGGAGGTAACGCAATCGATGCGGCTATTGCTGCTGCTGTCTGTTTATCGGTAGTCGATGGCCATAACTCGGGGATTGGCGGCGGGTGTTTGATGCTCATCCGTTTGGCGGATGGTTCCGTGCATGCTATCGACGGGCGCGAGAAGGCTCCAGCCTCGGCAAATCGGGATATGTTTCTTCGCAACGGAGTGGCGGACGTCAAGCTCAGTCAGGATGGCCCTTTGGCATGTGGTGTTCCAGGTATGATTGCGGCGCTACACTCCGCGCATAGCCGTTTTGGAAAACTACCTTGGGGGGATCTTTTCGAGCCCGCGATTCGTGCGGCTCGCGATGGGCATCCAATGTCTCGTTCCACGGCTGCGTCGATTAGGAATGAAGAATCTGTATTGAAGCGTTTTACTGCTTCGCGCGAGGTACTCTTCAAATCAGACGGAAGCCATTATGCGATCGGAGAAAAGTGGGTACAAGCAGACCTAGCACGAACCCTTGAACAGATCGCCAAGAAGGGGATCGAGTATTTTTATCATGGAGAGTTTGCGGCGCGATGTGCCAAGCATTTGCTTGAACAAGGAGGTGCACTTACGGAGCAAGATTTTGCAAGTTATCGAGCGATCGATCGAGTTCCTCTGAAAACGACCTATCGGGGGTATTCTGTTTTAGGTTTCCCGCCCCCAAGTTCTGGAGGCTTGCATATTCAGCAGATGTTGCAGATGCTCTCGCACTTTCCGCTTCAGAAGCTGAGTCAAGAAGATGGAGGGATTCCGTTCTATCATGTGCTTGCCGAATCGATGAAGCTCGCTTTTGCGGATCGGGCGTACTATCTGGGGGACAGCGATTTCGTTGAGATCCCCGCCTTTCTAACCGAAAGATCCTACACCGATGGATTAGCGAAGAGGATTCAGCTCGATCGCGCCAGCGCCGTTCCTGGTCATCTACCTTCCAAGAGCAAGGAGGCGGATGATGGAAAGAAGCACACGACGCACATGACGACGGCCGATGCCTCAGGGAACTGGGTGGCGATGACAGCGACTGTGAACACCGGCTGGGGAAACAAGATGATCGTGCCAGGAACGGGAGTGGTGCTGAACGACGAGATGGATGACTTTAGCATCTCTCCAGGGGTACCCAACGCGTTTGGATTGATCGGTTCTGCGGCCAATGCCATCGAGCCAGGCAAGCGACCGTTGTCCAGCATGAGTCCCACCATGGTGCTGGATGCGGAGGGTGAGCCTAGGCTGACGTGCGGAGCGGCTGGCGGGCCGCGAATCATCAACGCGACATTGCAAAACATCGTGAGGGTGCTTGATTTGGGAATGGATATCGGAGAGGCGATCGCGTCTTCACGATTGCATCATCAATGGCAACCGGATGTGCTCAGTTGTGAAGGGAGTTTGGGCTCTGTGTATAAACGTGAGGCCAGTGCCGAGAATCCGATCTTGAATGCGCTGAAAAAAATCGGGCACGATGTTAAGATTTCTGGCTCGATCGCCGTTGCGCAGGGGATTGAGCGTCTACCGTCATTGAATCCGGGTGAATCCGCTTGGAGAGGCGCGTGCGATCCTCGAGCGGACGGGCGAGTCGCGACAAGCTAATGTACCCCTTCCCATGAATTGAGTGCTTGCAAGCTCGATCGATGCCAATCGTCTATTTCAAGCGTTATCGGATGCACTTTGATCTCCGCGCTACCCCTATACCCGCCGAGTTTCCCAGAGAGAAGGCGCGGGACTCCATCGTTTATCTCGGGTGGGATGAGCGTTTGGTAGCGCAGCATGGCTTGGCGAAATGGGAGAGTTTTCGTCGCGAGATGGATGTCAACGTATTTCCGTGTTTGGGCGATCGAGATGGGTGCAAGCAGTTGATGCGAGACATAGCGAAGCGAGAAAACTTCGTCCCGGAGTCGACTTGGCTGGCAGTCCAGCGCGATCAGCATGATCGATTTGGTTTGGCGGTTGGAACCATTCAGGGGTTGCGAGTGAGCGCCGATTTCGGTGCGATTCAAAACATCGGCGTGCTCCCGTCTTTTCGCGGTATGGGGGTTGGCCGAGAACTTATTCGCCGGAACTTGATCGGATTCCGCGACGTCGGGTGTCGCAAAGTACAGCTCGAGGTCACGATTCACAATTTTGGTGCCATCCGGTTGTACGAGTCGATGGGTTTTCGGCGGGCGGAAACGGTGTTCAAAATCGGGAATGTGCCAGTCGCTTGACCAGGTGCGGCTGGGGATCTGTACTTCAAAATCGCTTGTTTTCTGGTACAACGTCCGTTCCCCGGACCGCCTTTTTGCGGTCTGTTTTCCCTCTTTGGGTAGGAACCGTCATGAAGATCATCTGTAACCGAGAAAAACTACTAAGCGCGTATCAAATCGCAGCTGCCGTCGCCCCGGTGCGTTCCCCCAAAGAGGTCTTGGTCAATGTGAAACTGGACGCTCGCGGTGACAAAGCGGTGTTGATGGCAACCGACTCAGAGGCCGGCATTCGTCTAGAGATCGAGGATGTTGAAATTGCGGTGCCTGGGGTTGCGCTGCTGCCGTTGCAGCGGGTCGGAAACATCCTGCGGGAATGCAGCGATGAAACGCTGACGATTGAGCTTACCGACAACGCGTTGGATATCACCGGTGACCACTCGGAATTTCATTTGCCAAAAATCAATCCGGACGAATTTCCGAGCGTCGCATCCTTTCAAGAGACTGCCTACTACGAAGTCAATGCGAGGTTGTTTAAAGAGTTGGTGAAGCGGACCGTTTTTGCTACCGACGTCGAAAGTACTCGATATCAACTCGGTGGAGTGCTTTTTGAAATGGAGGACGAAAGCATCACCACGGTTGCTACCGACGGTCGCCGGTTGGCTTGTATGCATGGGAAGGGAGTAGCCATCGGTGGATTTAAAAACAGCGGAAACTCCACCATCGTTCCGACGAAGACATTGCAATTGATGGAGCGATCGATTGCCGATGGAGATGAAGTGGTGTGCATTGCTGCTCGCGCCAACGATATTCTGATCAGAACAAATCGCTGCACCATCTACTCGCGGCTTGTAGAAGGCCGATATCCGAATTGGAAGCAAGTGATGCCGAGTCGAGAGGGTCGCACTCGGATTGACGGGTTGGCGGGGCCTTTCTTTACCGCTATTCGTCAGGCCTCCATTGTGGCGGATACCGAATCGCGCGGAGTTGACTTCACGTTTGGTAACGGGACATTGGTCGTTGCTGCCCGCGCCGCTGATATCGGTCAATCTCGGATTGAAATTCCGATCTCTTACAACGAAGAGCCTATCAATATCACGATGGACTATCGTTATGTGATGGACTTTTTCAAAGTTTTGGATCCGGACAAAGCATTTGCCTTGGAGGTTCGCAGCAACGCGGAGCCTGCATTGTTCTCCACCGACGACGGCTACACCTACGTTGTTATGCCCATGGCTCGTCAATAACCCGTTGAATTGGAAGTATGAGGATCTGAAGCGATGAGCATCTCCGCTTTCATGGAAAAGCATTACCGGCACTTCAACGCGAGAGAGACGCTTGCAGCTGCCAGAGGCTATCGGCAGTTTATGGAGACTGGAGGAGCGATGATGGTGTCGCTCGCAGGTGCCATGAGCACAGCCGAGTTGGGGGTTTCTTTGGCGGAAATGATCCGAGCGGGCAAGGTTCATGCTGTGTCATGCACAGCGGCAAACTTGGAGGAAGATCTGTTCAATCTCTTTGCTCACAACGAGTACAAGGTGATTGAGAATTGGCGGGCGCTCACCGCGCAGGACGAATTGGCGTTGCTCGAATCCGGGTACAACCGCGTTACAGATACATGTATCCCGGAAACAGTGATGAAGCACATGCAGAGTCGGCTGGTCAAGTACTGGAAAGAAGCGGCCGAAAAGGGAGAGAGCTACTTTCCTTACGAGTACATGTTCAAAATTCTTGACGAGCCGGAACTCAAGCAGCATTACCAAATCCCGGTGGAGCATTCTTGGATGATGGCCGCGAAGGAGATGGGGATCCCCGTTTTCTCGCCTGGCATTGAGGATAGTACCCTAGGCAATATGTTTGCTGCACGCGTGATGGACGGGACCGTCCAATCGCACCACGCGTTGAAAAGTGGAACAGAACAGATGCAGCATTTGGTCGAGTGGTATCGCCGAATTGCGACCGATCGCAAAGTTGGTTTTTTTCAGATCGGTGGAGGAATTGCAGGAGACTTTGCCATATGCGCCGTCCCTTTGATTATCCAAGACCTTGGTGAAGACATCAATCGCTGGGCCTACTTCTGTCAGATCAGCGACGCGGAGACCAGCTATGGCGGGTACTCAGGTGCGGTTCCTAACGAGAAGATTACTTGGAATAAGCTGACGCTGGAGGCGCCCAAGTATATGATTCACAGCGATGCGTGCATCGTTGCGCCACTCATTTTCGCCTACGTACTCGGCCAATAACTTCGGACAGCAATGCGGTGGAACTGAACTCAGCCCAGTTTTGGGAACGGCTCGAACAAACCGGTTTGATTTCACCGGAGCAGGCTGCGTTCTGGCGCCAAGAAATCGAGCGTTCCGTCGGCGCAGCAAATCTCTCGCACCCCAATAAGATAGCGTCCGAGTTGATACGAACAGGGCGAATTACCCCGTTTCAGTTCAACGCCCTCGTTGAGCCAATCGTTCCGCGTTTGCGAGTTGGGCCGTATCTGCTTCGAGATACGCTTTCCGATCTTTTGGGGGCCGGCTGGTATGAAGCAGTTGAATCGATCCGCGGGACTACAAAATGGGCCTATGCTCTAGCCCCAGAACAGCTTTCAAGCGATGCGCTCCGCGCGAATCCGCCTTCGCTCGAATGGGGGCGTCTTCACGCTCGGATTGAAGCTCCTGGTCTGGATCGATGGGAAGCAATCTTGCTCGAGCCTGGAATTTTCGCTGCCTTTTCGGACCCTGTTCCTGGAGTGTGTTTGTCGCAAGAGATCGAATCGGCGCCGATCGATCTGTCTCGCTCGATTGCAATCGTGCGTTCGATTGCTAGTTCCCTACAGCAACTGCACGCAAACCATCTTGTTCACGGTTGGCTTACACCTGATTCTGTCTGGATCACACCTGGCGAAGATGTCGTCTTGCGAAGGGATCCCGTCTTTCCACCGTGTTCTCCATACTACATCGAATCCTTAAGTTGTTTCCCTGGTGACTTGATCGATCGGTTTGGAGCGTCGGCGCCCGAGTTAACTCTACCCGATTACCGTCCTGACGCATTGTGTGACTTGTACGCTCTCGGGGTCCTTTGGGCGACGATGTTGACCGGCAAAACACCTTGGCCAAACGCGTCTAGGCTTGATAAGGCAGGTTGGCGCAAGACGCATCAACAAATAGAGATTCTGCTTCCTTCCGCAGTTCCTGAAAGCGTTCGTCGATGCATTCATCACTTGGTAGCAAAAAATCGACAGGCTCGATTCCCGTCGATTGCAGCGTTGCTGACGCGGCTTGCGGATATCTCGTCCCCTAAATCCGTTGTCCAAACAAGAGCGGCTTCGCCATCTCAGCCAGTCCCGCCATCTCAGCCAGTCCCGCCATCTCAGCCAGTCCCGCCATCTCAGCCAGTCCCGCCGGCGAAGGAAGTCTCGGCAGCGAAGGAAGTCTCGGCAGCGAAGGAAGTCCCGTCAGCGAAGGAAGTTCCGCCATTACAACCCGTCGCCCCTTTGACGGAGTCCAAGCCAAATCGACCCGCTGAGCAAACTCGCGAAGCTGCAAGATTGAAGCCGGTCGCCTCCGCCCCAGTCAATCCATCCACGAAACCCAACGCTCCAGAAAAGACCAGCGTCGCTTCCACTGGTGCGAGTGCCACCCCTGTTCGACCCGCTGAGAAGGCAAAGGGGATAGGAACAACGGCGACAACGGCGGCAACGGCCGCTGGCTCGCGTACTGCATTGGTGAAGAAGAAAAAGAAACGAAAGCCGAAGTGGGTCGTTCCGGCGCTTGGCGTTGGTTCGATCGTCTTGC